>CADEFX010000031.1:12352-29052 GCA_902826715.1 uncultured Hyphomicrobiales bacterium
GGTTGGTGGCCCCGTCCGGCTGGCGGGTCAGAAGTGCGATGCGCAATGTGCGGCGGTCGTCGGCTGCGCGCGCGCGGGCGCCGTAGACCTTATAGCTGAGGCGCGGCTGGCGGAACGAGGACGTGGGATCGACCACCATGTCGTCGAGTATCGCTTGGCGGCCGAGCAGCATGCGGTAGGCCATGGTCTCGCGGTTGGCGAGGGTGATCTCGATGGGCCAGGTGCGATCGCCCATGCTGACATTGCTGCGGATGACATAGCGGGTCTCGCGCTCGCCGTTGGAGCTTGTGACCTCGCGGCGGTCGATGACCTCGGCGGTGCAGACGATGGCGACGTCGTCGCGGCCAGGGATCGGGTGTACGCCGAAGCGGACCATGGGCCGGGCGGCGGAGCCAAACGGCTCGACGAAATAGGCGTGGAGGGAAGACGTCTTGGCGCCGGTGTCGATCTTCGCCTTGATGGTGGGCAGACCGAGGTCCGGGAGCGACAGCCACTCCTCCCACCCCAGAATGAACCTGTCCATCACGTCGCCGGCTCCTGGCTGGGACTGAGCGTGTCCGCACAAGGCGTTAGCGCAGTTCGGCGGGGGCTGCAATCCAATGCGGACACGGCGCGACATTCATCACAAGCTCCCTCTGCGTTCCCGGAAGGCGCTCTGTCATACCGAAGGCATGCGTGGGCGACTATCCGGATCTTCGCGGCTGTGGTTGGTTCGGTGGGTCCTAGACGGGGGAGGGCCCCGGCTCATGCGCGCCGACGCGCGATGGCCGGGGACGCAGAGGGAGAGTTTATTGCGCGGGGTGCACGGCAAAGGCATCGGTGTCGCTGGCTCAACCGAGGTGCGGCTTGCGTAACGGAGGCATGGCCGGGATTTGATTGACCGGAACCGGCGCCTTGCCTATGTCACGGCCATGGCCGTGCTTCCGATCATCGTCCTGCCGGACCCGCTTTTGCGCAAGACGTCCGCTCCCATCGAGCGGGTGGACGAGAAGCTGCAGCGGCTGATCGATGACATGTTCGAGACCATGTACGACGCGCCGGGCGTGGGTCTGGCGGCGGTGCAGGTCGGTGTGCCGCGGCGGCTGATCGTGCTCGATGTCGGCGGAGAGAAGGAGGACGAGCGGCGGCCGCTGGTGATGCTCAATCCGGAGATCGTTCGGCTCGGGCCGGAGCTGCGGATGCACGAGGAAGGATGTCTGTCGATTCCTGACGTACGCATCGAGATCGAGCGGCCGTCGACAGCGACCGTGCGGTTCACTGATAGGGACGGCAACGTGCAGGAGATCGACGCGGAGGGCTTGCTGGCGACGGCTGTGCAGCATGAGATCGATCACCTGAACGGCAAGCTGATCATCGACAAGCTGTCGCGGCTGAAGCGCGACATGGTTGTGCGCCGATTCAAGAAGCAGGCGAAGGGCGAGCCGGCGGATTGAGCCGGAACGGGACACCACCATGCTGCGCATCGTCTTCATGGGTACGCCCGAGTTCTCGGTGCCGGCGCTGTCGGAGATCGTAGCGGCAGGGCATGAGATTGCGGCGGTCTATACGCAGCCGCCGCGTCCGGCGGGGCGCGGCATGAGCGAGCGCAAGTCGCCGGTGCATGTGTTCGCCGAGGCTGCGGGGCTGCGGGTGCTGACGCCAGCCAGCCTGAAAGATGCGGTTGAGCAGGCGGCGTTCGCCGCGCACGCGGCCGATGTGGCGGTTGTCATCGCGTACGGGCTGCTGCTGCCGAAGGCTGTTCTGGACGCGCCGCGGCATGGCTGCCTCAACCTGCACGGCTCGGCGCTGCCGCGCTGGCGCGGGGCGGCGCCGATTCACCGGGCCATCATGGCGGGTGATGCCGAGACGGCGGCCATGGTGATGCGCATGGACGAGGGGCTCGACACGGGGCCGATCTGCCTGGCGGAGAGCTTTGCAATCGGGTCCAACATGACGGCGGGCGAGCTGCATGACCGCATGGCGCTGGTGGGCGCAGGGCTGGTGGTTCGGGCACTGGCGGCGCTGGAGCGCGGTAGCATGGATTGCCGGCCGCAGTCCGACATCGGCGTCGTCTACGCCCGCAAGATCAACAACGACGAGGCGCGCATTGATTTCAACCGGCCGGCGCCCGAGGTGCACAACCATATCCGCGGCCTGTCCCCGGCGCCAGGCGCGTGGTTCCAAGTGACAGGGGCGAGCGGGACAATCGAGCGGATCAAGGTGCTGCGAACGGTGCTGGCGAAGGGCTCGGGCACTCCGGGAACGGTGCTCGACGACGCGCTGACGATCGCATGCGGCGAGGGCGCCCTGCAGTTTCTGCAGGTTCAGCGTGCGGGCAAGCGGCCTATGACGGCGGCGGAATTCCTGCGTGGGTTCGCATTGCCAGCGGGTGCGCGGGTCGGGGCGGCGAATTAGGCCATCATTCCCACAGCCGCGGTCCGATGACGAAGAGGGCGCCCATGGCGGCGGACGAGGCCAGGCCCCATTCCGAGATGAGATATTGAGAGTCGGGCATCAACTCGCCGAAGACAATGACGACAAAGGCGAGAACGAAGCCGATCAGAAAGCGGGTGACGACACCGACTTGCATGGCTAGTCCCATAGGACGTAATGATCGAGCGGATCTAACGCACCGCGTGATCAGGCCGTAAAGATATCGCTGAACTGGTTACGGAAACGTAGCGTTCGTAGTAGAATGTCTGTCAACAGAGTGTAATGGTAAGCGGGAGCTTGCTAGGGGCCTTTACTCGTTGCCCCAAAGCCGGGGTATGGCCGAAAACAGCGCGCCGATGCCGGCCGCTACAATCCAGCCCTCGACGGACAAGACATAGTCGGTGTCGAGCATCCATTCTCCCCAAATCATGATGAGGAATGCCAGGACAAAGCCGAGAAGGAAACGAGTGATCGCGCGTACGGGCATGGTCCCCCTTTACCGGCCTAAACGCGCGGACCGCCAGGGGCGTTCCCCCGGGCCGGAAGCGGCATTAAGGTTGCGCGCAGATGGCGGCGCTGGCTGGCGCAAGGGGCGCTAGATTAACCTCAGGTTGACCATGTGCCACTGCCCGGAGAGTTGCAGATGCGTGTCCTTTGCTTTTCCCTTCTGACGGCCGCAGCGGTGTCGGCGGCGATGCCGGCGCTAGCCGAGCCCAGCACGACGCGGATCGAGACGCGTCCGTTCTATGGCGCAACAGTGACGCTCGAGGCGGGTGTGCGCGTGTACCGGCCGCTACCGCCGCATGACCGGGTGATCATCAATCCGAACGGCCGGACACCGCTGCATCTGGGTTTCGAGGAGAACACCTGGACATCGCACAATTACAACTACAACGCCCATTCGGGCCGCGCAGCTGAGAGCGCGGCGCCAATCGGTGGCTTCGTGGGGGACGGCATTGTCGGTCATGGCAAGCCGCATCACGGGAAGGGGCATGGCGCGGCCGCACGCTGACTTGTGCTGATCGCCGAGGGCGGATAGGGACGGGCGTCCGGAATAGCGCGGGCTTCCCTTGAAAGCCATTGTGTTCTTGCCGGGTGCCTTTCTCACGAGCACCGCCGATGCCGCGCTATCGCCTTACTCTGGAATATGACGGCACGCCGTTCGTAGGCTGGCAGGTGCAGGCTGTAGGCGTGTCGGTGCAGGGCCGGCTCGTGGAGGCGATCCAGAAGTTCAGCGGTGAGACAGTGGACGTGCGTGGTGCGGGCCGCACGGACGCCGGCGTGCACGCGCGAGGGCAGGTCGCGCATGTGAACATCACGAGAGACTGGCCGACCGAGACGGTGCGCGACGCCGTCAACTTCCATCTGAAGCCCGATCCGATCGCGGTGCTGGCGTGTGAAACCGTGGGCGATGATTTCGATGCCCGGCACAGCGCCGTGGCGCGGCATTATCTTTACCGCATCGTGGTCAGGCGCGGGACGCTGGCGCTGGACCGCAACCGGGCGTGGAGGGTGCCGCATGCACTCGATATCGGTGCGATGCACGCGGCGGCGCAGAAGCTGGTGGGCCGGCACGATTTCACGACGTTCCGCGCGGCTGGATGCCAGGCGCGCTCGCCGGTGAAGACGCTCGACCGGTTAGACGTGACGGGCGACGGCGAAGAGATGCGCATCACGGCGTCGGCACGCTCGTTCCTGCATCATCAGGTGCGCTCGATGGCCGGCAGCCTGAAGCATGTGGGCGAAGGCAGGTGGAGCGTGAACGACATGCGGGCGGCGCTTGAGGCGCGCGACCGCGCAGCCTGCGGCGTGATCGCACCTGCGGCGGGCCTTTATCTGATGCGCGTGGACTATGTGGGCTAGGGCCGTCCTGGCGATGCGTAACGGCGACGGCGATCTGCGTCGAACCTCCCTGCAACGAGGCGGCCGGCGGTCCACCGCCGCCCGGCAATATGATGGCCTTGCCCGGCACGGGGTATCGCCAGGGGCACTTTCCTGCTAACCCAAGCTCCTTGCTCGGCATATTGGCCCGGAGAAAAGGGTTTCGTGCTGTGCCCGGTTCGCCACCACCCGCACACATTTTGCGGGCATGGTTGCGCGGTTTGCGTCCGGAAGCGACGGCCGGAATGCGAATTGGCGTCGGATGGCAACTGGCAAGTGCGGCTGTTATGCGTAGGTCATAGTTGACGGATAAAGTTGTGAGTGGGGTAGCGAGGCCAACCGTATCAAGCCTGACGGCGGCGATGCGCTATCGCGATGTCGCTGGCGCAGTGGAGTGGCTGCGATCGCGGCTGGGCTTCGAGCTGCATTCCTCGGTCCGCGACGACGACGGCGTTATGGTGTACGCGCAGGTAGCGTTCGGCAACGCCATGGTGATGCTGGCGCCGATACAGGGCACCGCGCTCGATCGCTACATGCGCCAGCCCGACGAAATCGGCGGCGCGGAGACGCAGAGCTGCTATTTCTGCGTTGCCGATGCCGCGGCTCACTTCACGAGGGCGAAGAGCGCTGGCGCCGAGATCATCCTCCCACTCGAATCCTATGACAGCGGCGGGCAGGGCTACTCGTGCCGCGACCCGGAAGGGCACATCTGGACCTTCGGCGATTTCGATCCGTGGGGACGGGATGGCAGGGACGTGTCCGCGGCCGCGGCCTTGCGGAAATCGCGGCCGCGGCGGCACAGGCTGGTGAGGGTTCTAGCCTTGCTCGCCGTGCTCGGCGCGTCGGGCGCGGCGGCGGCCTGGTACAGCGGGGCCGACCTTGCGACCGTCGTCGGGAGCACAATTCACTCAATGCAGGAGCGGCCCTCGGCAACCGTTGCCATCGTCCGTGAGACGAGTACCGAGGCAACAAATGCCCTGCAGGAGCGCCTCACGGCGGAGGTTGCTACGCGCGAGGCTGCGGAGCAAACGGCGAAGGCCGCCGTTGCCGATCTAGCGCGCGAGCGCGGGCGGTTGGAAGCAGCGCAACGCGAGATGACCCAATTGCAAGCGCGCGTGTCGGCTGACCTGGAGCGCGAGCGTGGGCTGTCGGAAGCGGTGCGGCGCGAGGTGAGTCTATTGCAGTCGCGTATGTCGACCGAAGAGGCGGCGCGGGCAGAGGCGGAATCTAAACTTGCCAACGTCAGCGCCGATGTCGAGCGTGAACGGGCGGGCCGTGAGTATGCGGAGCGCAGGGCGCAAGCGGAGGCTGCGACGGCGGCGTCGCATCAGGCAGCGCGGCTGATCGCGGAGACTGCAGCGCGCGAGGCGGAGGCCGAGAAAGTGCGCAGCGCCAGCGCGAAGAGTACCAGCACTGCCATATCTGACAGTACGCCGGAAAAGCAGCGCCTGTTGGCCGCGCACGAGGCGGCAGAGGCCGCCATCCGTCAGGCGCGTGACGAGGCGCAGCGCGAGCGCGCAGCGCGGGGATCTGCCGAGAAGGCGTCGCAAGAGGCGATGCGCCGTGCCGAGACGGTGGAAGCGGCCAATGTGGCGGCAGAAGCAACGATGACCGAACTCAGATCGCAACTGGCAGCTGAGCAGGCGGCTAAGCGTTCGGCGTGGAATGCCATCAATGCGCTGCGTAAACAGATAAACCAGGTGCAGCGGTCCAAGGCTGCCGCGGCGACCGGTGCCGACGATGGGGCTGAGCCGGCGCTGGCTGCCGGACCGCCGCGCAAGCAGGTGCAGCGGCGGCAGCAGCCGCAGTCGGCGCGGAAGCAAAGGCCGCGCCAGCAGGCGCCCGCTCAGGATTGATGCCGCCGGGCGGCGCTACTTTGCGGTCTGCACAAGCTGAGTTCGGTCAGGCGCACGATGTTCAAGGGTAACAGCGCCAGGTGCAGCGCAAGCACGGGAAGCAGCCAATTCAGTCCTCCGTAAATAATGAAGGCGACGTTGCTGCAGATGGCGACAGCGCGCAGCAGGCGCATGTCGCGCATCGCAAACATCAGCAGCACCAAGGTCAACGCGATGAACCCAGCGATCTCGGATGCAGCCATCACGTCAGACCCCTGGGCAGGACAGGACAGTCACAGAGTGGGCCGAGCCAAGTGGTCGCGCTGTTTCCCTGGTGACAGCCGTATCTTTTCGCAAATCCGGCAGATGGCGCTGCAGCGGAAGCTGCCACCGGGTCGAGATGCTATGCAGATCGCGTCTGCAAGATCGGGAAGGCAACGGCGACGAACACCAGGAAAGACGCGGCATAGGCCACCGACGATAGCGCAACGAACGGCTCGTATTGCGATTGGCCTGAATAGAGCAGCCAGAGGCCGATCACGAGTCCGGCAAACGAGACTTGCGCTAGCCACAGATGCAGCCGCGCGAGAAGCTTCGGCACAGTGTTCTCATAGATCGCGTAGAACAGCCCGAACACCGCAAAGCTCAGCCAGCCGACGACCATGATGTGGGCGTGCGTCGGCATCTGCCCGTGATTCTGGCTGATGCCCATATGCAGCCCAAGCAGCATGCCCAGTACTCCGTAGACGAGTGCCGAGGCGAAAAACGTCCTTCCTATTCCCTGCATGTGTCCCCCCAACCCACGTCGAGTCGATCCTAGTTCGTACCACGATCCGAAACAGGCGACATGTCGAGCTTCTCGACATTGCACCAGGAGGCGCGCAGCGGGATGGAGCCGCTGACGGGGTCGCTGACCTTGGTGGAGATGGCGCGGTTGATGTTGGCGGCGAGGGGATGGCGCGCGTCGTAGGGGCTGCCGTCGGGGCCGTCAACCCACCAGCCGTGCTGGCCGAAGACGGTGTTTTCGGCAAGGCCGGGCGTGAGGCGTGCGCGAGCCACGGCGCTGCCGGCGATGGTGGTGACGCGAAGCCAATCCCCCTCCTTCACGCCGCGCGCCGACGCGGTGGCGGGCGCAATTTCCAGCAGTGGATCGGGCACGAGGCGACGTAGCGAGGCGATGTTGCGGTGCTGGCTGTGGCAGTAGGCCACGAGCTTGGCCGAGCTGAGGCGCAGCGGGAATTCGCTGGCGGCGCTTTGGTCCAATCCGGTGGTGCCGGTCGTATCTGGAAGTGACGGCACGGGCGGATAGCCATGCTGCAGCAGGCGCTCGGAATAGATCTCGACGCGACGGGTGGGCGTGGCGAAGCCGCCCGGCGTGCCGTCGGCCTGCGGTATGGCGTAGGGCTCGAGCGTGACGGTGGTGTCGAGTATGACGCCCTCGGGCTTCTCGCGCAGCGCGGCGACGGTCAGGCCGGCGGGTGCAAGCACGGCGTCGTGGCCGCGGTCGGCATCGCCGCCGAAGAACGTGTTCTCCAGATTGAGACGGCCCGCCAAGCCGAGCACGATATCGGTGTCGGAGCGCGCCTCGCCGATGGGGGCGATGACGGCGGGGCGCAACTGCACATGGCGCAGGCCGTCGAGGTTCACGTCGAAGCCGGTGCGGAGGCCTTCGCGCTCCCACGATGTGGAGACGGGCAGGACGATGTCGGCATAGCGCGCGGTAGCGTTGATGAAAAAGTCCGCGTGGACGTGGAATTCCATCGCCTTCAGCGCGGCTTCGGCCTGGGCCGTATCGGGCTGCGAAACGAGAATATTGGTGCCGAACGAGACGAGGGCGCGCACGCGATAGGGCTTGTGCTCAAGCACGGCACGATAGACGTCGCGCGCGGTGACCCACGGACCGCCGAGGCCGGGGCCGAGCGGACGTTCCTTCAAGCCGAGGGCCTTGGCGCGTTGTGCGGGGGACATCAGGTCGGTGCCGGAGATATCGCCGAAGGTCGCGGCGCCGCCGGGCACGTTGCCGCCCTGGCGGCCATAGCTGCCGGTCAGCGCGTAGAGCAGCGTGATGGCGCGGTCGGTCTGCGTGGCGGTGATGCTCTGGCCGACGCCGTTCCAGCAGAAGTAGGCGACGCTGGATGAGGTGGCGATGATATCGGCGGCCGATTGCAGGGCCTCGGGCGCAACGCCGGTGACCTTGGCAACGCGCGACGGCGGATACGCGGCCGCAGCGTACGCATAAATGTCAAAGGCGGTGCGGCAGGAGACGGGCGTGCCGTTGATGGTGACCTCGGCGTGTCCGCGCAGCTCGGGATCGGCGGCGGCGTTGCGCCAGGCGCCGCGTCCGCTGTCGTAGGCGATGAGGGCGCCGGTGCCGTGCGCACGTGCGAACAGGACGTCGGAACTGCCGCCGGCCTTAACGTCGCTCTCACGCAGGAAGCGGCCGGTGTCGTCGCGCACCAGCAACGGGCCGTTGGTCCAGCGGGTGAGATAGGCGCGGTCGATGCTACCTTTCTCGATCAACAGATTGGCGAGGCCAAGCGCCAGCGCCTGATCGGTGCCGGGCGCCACGCGCAGCCACTGGTGGGCGCGCTTGGCGAACGCGGTGGGGCGCGGATCGACCACGATCATGCGCGCGCCGCGCTTGACGGCCTTCTGTACCTCGGTTGCGCGGGCGAGCCAGGTGGCGGCGGGATTATTGCCCCAGAGCAGGACGCAATCGGTGTGGGCGAAATCGGGGGTGCCGATGTCGGTGCCGAAGGTGAAGCGGGTGGCGTAGTCCTTGTGCCAGTTGCAGATCTCGGTGGCGTAGATGCTGTTCGGGCTGCCATAGGCGCGCACGAGGCGCTCAATCCAGGAGATGCCGTCGGAGATATGCGTGCCGCTCGGCGTGGTGGCGGAGAAGGCGACCTGCTCGGGGCCGTGCGTGGCCGCGATGGTGCGCAGGCGCAGCGCGATCTCGTCGAGGGCTTCGTCCCAGCTTATGGGCTGCCAGCCGGGATCGGCAGCGCCTTTGGGATTGGTGCGACGCATTGGGCGTGTCAGGCGGTCGGCGTGATAGACGAGCTCGGGCGCGGCGCGGCCCTTGGGGCAAAGCTTGTCGCCGGTCGGGTGGCCCGGCAGCGGCTCGATGCCCGTGAGGCGTCCGTCCTCGACCACGGCGACGCAGCCGCAGCGCGAGCGGCACTGTGTGCAGAAGGCGGATATGCGGGCGGTGGCGGGCATGCGGAACTCCGGTGCGTGATGAGGAGTAGTGGAGCGCAATGGCGGGCGGGGATCAAGGGTGACATTCTGCAAGGCAGCCCCCTGATAGAGCAGACGGAAAGTGCCTGAACTCGGGACCGCGTGCCAGCTAGCGCGTCGGGCCGCTCCGGAGACTGACACCTTAGGCCGGCGTCGAAACGTGGCTTGGTGCAAAACGCCAATGCTCGCGCGGCGCCTGCGCGTCACATCCACCGTGGGTCGCCAAGTGTGCTTCAGCGCGAAGTAGCGCGAAGCGGCTACACGCGCCGGGACAGCTGAGCCTCGGTTGCTACCCGCTCAAACGTTTCGGTGGTGCATTTAATCCGATACTGATGCTCACCGTTTTCCAAGGGAAGCAAGCGAACGATTTTATACTGACGGGCCGATGCTTGAATGCCGGCCCTTCCGGGCATGAAGTCAACGAGTTGTCCGACCTTGTACTTGTGCGCCATGCTGTCCTCTCCAGAGGCCCCGGCCAACGGCCATGTCAGCATACCCCTAGCTGACCCAGATCCATTTGGGCTGTCAGTCGCCTTCTGCTTTGTCTACATCGAGCAGGCCGGAGACGTCGCCATCATCCTGCACTTCCTCCGGAATGCTGTCGTCGTCAGAATCGAGCGAGGGTGTGACATCCTCGGCCGTCATTTCCTCATCAGATACCGGATCGGAAACAGCCCCATCATTTGCTTCAACCTGTTCCACTACCGGCTTCGGCCGCGGGGCGAAGTCTTGGCGCCATCTGTTCTTCGAGCCGCCCGACGGTTTGACCTCGACCACGCGTGGTGTGAATAGTGAGCCGCACGAAGGACAAACGATCGGTGATCGCATCAGGTCGTAGAAGGGTGTCTCGCAAGCCTCGCAGCGGTGTTTGCTGCCGCGCGCTGCTCTAGCCGCCTGGGATGCTGCCAATTTCATCTGCTGTTTTTTTACTCCAATCCGGATGTTGAGGCCGCGAATTCTCTATTCGGATGCAGCCTGCTAAGTGATCGTGAACCAACGCCGCACCGTCGACAGCAGCTCATCATAATTCCCGGCTGTGGCCTCGCTCAGAAACGCCAGGCGATCGCTCTCGGGTAGCCCGGCGCTGCGCATTGCGGCTACCGCGCGACCCATGATGAAAAAAGCATGCTGCGACTCCCCAGTCATGGACAGGCGAACCTGCGGATGCTTCGGCGTCGCAATTCCCATTTGTCGTCCCGCGGGGTCACTTGTGGGCGCAGCCGCTGCGTTCATGCGAGTAGCCTTGGATAAGAGAGGGATTCAGACACCTCCGGCACGACGTTGCGCGCGCGCCGCAAGCTGGCGACACTGCGATGCATCAGAGTTCATTTTTTCGGCGCTTCGCCGCCGACGGACACGACGTTTACGTGTGGCCGTTCGATATCTGGCGATTGTCAGTGGAGCTCGTCAGGAGCTTCTGGCCTGCTCACGCGCAAGCAAAGATCGCATTGACAGGTCGTAGGTACGCTACGCGCCTTATGTAACGGCGTCCACTAGTATATTCGTACCAAGAGTAGTACGAGCATTCTGCGGCCAAGGAGTAAACGGTTAAATGTGGCGCCGATTGTTGGGCCAACGCAGAGTAGCCGCACGCCAGGGTTTCATAAATCAACCTGCGCTGTCGTCGATGAGTTGGTGCCGGCGGAGCCTTTTGGTGAGCCGCAAAGGAGTACGTGATGGCCAAAAATGTGCTCGACGCAACAAGACGGCGGATGGAGGGAGATTTTCTTCCTGAGCCATCTTCAAGCGCGCTGAGCCAGAACGACGGCCGCATGACCGACGCCGCCGAATATATGGCCTATCACCTCGGCCAGATCGACAAGAAGCTGGATCGGCTCATAGCCATTCTCGAGGCTTCGGCAGCGAGCAAGCAATAGATTGCCTCTGTGGGAGCGCGGGATGCATCGCAGCATGTCCCCGATGAAGACGTGGTCGCTGCGGCTGCCGGGATTTTTGGTGTTGCGTGCAGAAGGGGCGCACGAATGAAGCGCCCGGACCAGTCACGCGGGACCGAGGCTGCGGCTGAGCGTTTCGGAGGGGCGCTCGCCGAACCGCAAGAGGTAGTTGCGCGAAGCGACCCAAGTGGGAAGCTCCGACGGATTGAAAAATGCTGGCCACGGTGTCGCCGGGTTGCGGATTGCACAACCTCTGGCGTGCCTCGTGCAGTCGGCATTCCAGCAGAAAGCTGTGGGGGGTCGTCTGGCGGTACTTCCTAAAGGCGAGTTGGAGGGCGCGCATGCTCACCCCAGCTTGGTCGGCCACCTCGCCCATCGAGATCGCCCGTCCCGCGTTTGCATGCATGAACGCTTCGGCTCGCCTGAGCTGGCAGGGTGCCGGCGCATAAGTGGGTCGCGCTTTCCCATCGGGATAGGTCAACCAGTGACCGGCAACCAGGTCGATCAACAGAGCGTTTGCAGCGGCGACGCCCGGCTTGAACTGGAGGAGCCGTTCCGACTCATCAAGCTCTCGCATGAGATACAGCAGATAGCTTCGTACCGTGTCCGCCAATCCGCCACCATCAGGAAATCCCGGCCCATCGAGCCTAAGGTTGGATTTAGCCTGAGCCAGTTGATCTATCGCGAGCGCACCGTACTCGTCGGTAGCTTCAACAGAACGCCGAGGTAATTCGGGCTAAGCTTCGTTCGCCGTTCTCCAAATCCAACAATCAACGTTTCCGGCGGCCTTGCAACGCGTGCGTGCTGCTTGCGCGACACCTCAATGCCAGGGCGGTCGTGCTGAGTACGCTATTGATCGGCGTCCTTTTCGCCGCGGTGCATCTGCCGAGCTACGGCTGGAACGTGCTGCAGGTCCTCAGTGGAGTCGGGATCGCCAGGCTCGTGCTGACCATCCCCTACATCATCACCAAGAACATCTGGGTCTGGACCGGTGCCCACATCCTGAACGACTGGGCGTTCTTCGGATTTGCGTTGGTGATGGCTGGTCAGGCCGGCGGCTAGATTTGTGCTCACTTCCCCATCTTGTTCCAGCCGCGGCCGGAGTCGCCCAAGGATTCGTGGCCTTTGTCGGTGACGATGACGGTGTCCTCGAGCTTGATGAAGCCGCGCTTGGGGTGGGCCATGGTGGTCTCGATGGAGATGACCATGCCGGGCTCGAGCGGGCGCTCGATGTCGTGGCCCGAGTATGACATGCGCTTGTTGTTCATGAGACGTGGCGCCTCGTGCGTGACGAGGCCCATGCCGTGCGCCATGTAGTGCGTGTAGGCCTTGTGCGGCGAGGCCGCCAGCATGTCCTCGGCGATGGTTATGACATCGCCGCCGCGGCCGCCGGGCTTCACGGGTTTGCGGGCGGCCTGCTGCACGTCCTCGATCCAGCCGAGGAGGTCGACCAGCTCGGCGTCGGGCTTGCCGAGGATGCCCATGCGGCAGAGGTCGCCGATGTAGCCCTTGTAGTTGCCGCCGGAGTCGAGCGACATGATATCGCCCGGCTCCAGGCGCTGCTCGGAGGGTGCGCGGTTGAGGCTCGTGCCGGCGGTGATGAGGCAGTAGTCGAAGACGAGGCCGCGGTTCACTTCCTCGCGGCGCAGCATCTCGGCGAGCTCGGCCTTGGTCATGCCGGGCGCGGCGTTGCGGAAGACGGTGAGCATGGAGTCGATCACGCGCTCGGAGGCTTCGCGCAGATATTCGATCTCCTGGGGCGTCTTGCGTGAGCGCAGGCGCTCAAGCGGAAAGACGGCGTCGACGACCTCGACGTTGGAGAGGCCCTTGCGTATGACGCCCTCGGCATCGGCGGGGATGAAGCCCGCCTCGACGCCGACACGGCGCACGCCGGAGAGCTTCTTGATGTGGCCGAGCGCGCGTTCGGCCGTGGTGAGGCTGCCGGTGGCGCCGAGGTCCAGCTCGTTGGGCCAGAACTTGCCCAGCTCCTGCTCGTAGCTCTCCATGGCACAGCCGACGTAGGCGGTGTTTTCCGGCTTGCCCTTCTGATAGACGAGCGCGGGCAGGTAGCGGCTGACGGCGACGGCATCCATGGTGTCGAAGAAGAAGAAGCGGTAGCCGCCGAGCAGGTATTGGATGTTGTGCTTGGAGGTGGCGACGAGCACGTCGATGCCGGCATCATCGAGCAGCTTGTCGAGCTGCTTGGCATCGAACGGCATGGGCTTGCTGCGCGCAGACTCGGTCACGGCCATGGTCGTCGTCTCCTCTGAGCGGTTCGTTTCTGGGCGCCGGCACGCGCCGGTGCACAAATGGGTCTCGTGCCTGAGTAACTATAGCCCGGACGGGCGCGGTACCGCCAGTCCGCTGCGGGGGGAGGGATATATGGAAGAGATGCGGCCGGCGGAGGCGGGGGATGCGGCGGCGATCCGGGCGCTGACGCGGGCGGCGTACGCCAAATGGGTGCCGGTGATCGGGCGCGAGCCGTTGCCGATGACGGCCGACTATGAGGCCGCAGTGGCCAAGCATCGCTTCGATCTGCTGTATGTGGATAGGGCGCTCGCGGCCCTGATCGAGACGATTGCCCAAGACGATCACCTGCTGATCGAGAACGTGGCGGTGGCGCCGGCGTTCCAAAAGCGCGGGCTCGGGCGCAAGCTGATGGCGCATGCCGATGCGGTGGCGGCGCAGGCGGGTTACGCACTGCTCCGGCTCTATACGAACAAGAGCTTCGCCGAGAATGTCACGCTCTATCTGCGGCTCGGGTACGCAGTAGACCGCGAAGAGGCGTTCATGGGCGGCTTCACGGTCTACATGAGCAAGCGAATCAGGCCCTCGGACTAGGGATCGTTTCGTTCCCACACGGGAGCAACGGGCACGGCGATGGCGCCGGTGGCCGTGATGCTGCGCTGCCGATGCGCAATTTGAAGCGTCGGATCGGTCGAGACGATCTGCTGCAGGATCATGAGCAGCAGCACGCCGATGAAGACCATGAGCACGCCACTCGGCAACCGGGGACAGGTCTGGGCAGCCTCGAGGAAGCGGCGGGACATCATCTCCTGCTGAAGCACGCGCTTGATCTCCTCGCCGGCCTGGTCGCGGGCGGACGTTACGTGATCCATGGTCATGGTCGTCTCCATCGCGGGAAAGCCGCCCGATCGAGCGGGCGCGGGGAGACCATGACGTGTCGGCGTCAACGCACTGTCAGAGACGCGCGATGGCCCGCGTGACGCTGGATTGACGAGCAAAGGCCAATGAGGCCTCTGGCGTCAAGCCGCGCGCGCGGCGGCGAGGTGGGAGAAGAAGCCGTCGATCTTGGTCTTGTCGATCCAGCGCAGCACGGTGACGAGGTCATGCTCGGGATCGATCCAGATCATGTTTGTGCCGGCGCCGAGCGCGAAGACGCTTGACGGCGATGCGCTGGGGTAGCGCGCGGCGCCGCGGTTGAGCCACCAGAGGTAGCCGTAGCCTTCGTTGGTGGGCGACGGTGTCAGCATGTCCTTGACCCAGGCGGCGGGCAGGATCTGGCGGTCGCCCCAACGGCCATTGCGGGAAACGAGCAGGCCGACCCGCGCGTGATCGCGCGCGCCGATGAACATGCCGCCGCCCCAATGCGCGCCGCCGGAAACGGACTGCACACGCTTGCCGTTAACCTCGGTCCAAGACGTGCTGTAGCCATGCCACTCCCAATCCTTGGAGGCGCCGATCGGGTCCATGACGCGCTCGCGCAGCACCTCGGGCAGGGCGCGACCGAAGCGCTGCAGCAGGGCGTAGGCGAGCAGGTTCACGCGCACATCGTTGTATTCATAGAAGGTGCCGGGCGCTTTCAACTCGCGGGCGTGGCCCTTGCGGCTGTTGTCAGCGCCACCCCGAGCTGACGGTTGTGGTCAACCTGGTCGGACTTGCCCCAGAGCTCGCCCTGCCATTCGCTCGACTGATGCAGGAGGTGGCGCCAAGTAATGCGAGCGTTATGGGCGCTCTCGAAGTGAGGACCTTTCACGGCGGCGCCGACCGGCTCGTCGATGTTTTTGATGAGGCCATCGGCGACGGCGAGGCCGGCGAGCACCGCGAGGTAGCTCTTGGCGATGCTGAAGGTCATGTCAGTGCGGGACGTGTCGCCCCACTCCGCGACGATGCGGCCTCCTTTCAGCACGAGGCCGGCGGGACCTTCGCGCGACTTCACGGGGCCGGCGATCTCGCTCCAGGGACCGGTTTCGTTCCACTCGACGATGCCAACGTAGCGCCCATCTGGATAATAGAAACTGCGCGGCCACGGACTGTCGGCGGTGACGGCGAAGTCGACGGCCGATTGCAGCTTGGCGGGGCCGAAGCCGGAGTCCGCAGGCCCTGTTGCGCCCCAATCCTTGCCATGCTGCGGAGGAACGTAGGACAGGGTCATGCGACGGGCCTCTTAAGTGTGATCCTGACGTGCGATGGCACGCTGTGACCTTGCATTCGGCCAAAGCGACGGGTGTTAGGCAAGACAATTCCGTAGTGCCGCGCAAATCGATGGCGCTTGATCGGAGCCGGGGTTTCGTGATCGATTGGGTTGGAGACGGGGCGTTGGCCCCGGCCCCAGCACAAACACGAAACGGAGGACGCCTCAGCCATGGCAACGAACAAGGTCGCGCTCATCACGGGTGGTGGATCGGGTATCGGGCGGTCGGCGGCGCTGCATCTGCAGGCCGACGGCTGGAACGTGGCGGTCGTCGGGCGGCGTAAGGAAGAGCTCGACAAGGCGGTTGCACTGGCCAAGGCGGGTGGCGGTAAAATGTTGGGGATCGCGGGCGACGTGGGCAAGCAGGCCGACGTGAAACGGGTCTTCGGCGAGGTGGTCAAGACGTTCGGGCGGCTCGATTTCCTCTTCAACAATGCTGGCATGGGTCTGCCGGCCGGGCCGATGGAAGATATTCCGCTGGAGCGCTGGCAGGCCGTGGTGGACGTCAACCTGACGGGCACTTTCCTGTGCGCCCAGGAGGCAATCCGCATCTTCAAGGCGCAGAAGCCGCAGGGCGGGCGCATCGTCAACAACGGCTCGATCTCCGCGCACGTGCCGCGGCCGATGTCGGTGGCGTATACGGCGACCAAGCATGCGATCACGGGGCTGACGAAGTGCGTCGCGCTGGACGGCCGGCCCTACAACATCGCGTGCGGGCAGCTCGACATCGGCAATGCGGATACGGCCATGGGCGGGCGCATGAAGGCGGGCGTGCCGCAGGCGAATTTGGAGATCAAGCCCGAGCCGGTGATGGACGTGGAGCATTGCGGCAGCGCCATCCGCTACATGGCGAGCCTGCCGCTCGACACCAACGTGTTCACGATGACCATCAAGGCAACGAACATGCCGTTCGAGGGACGCGGGTGAAAGGGCGACGGGCAGCCGCGAATGCCTTTTACGGTGCGTTGCCGCCCGGGCTTTCGCGCAGACAGGCCGGCATTT
>CADEFX010000032.1:0-7675 GCA_902826715.1 uncultured Hyphomicrobiales bacterium
AACGGCAAGCGGGAGAACGTGATCGAGCGGGTGATGGAGATCACTGGGCTCGGCGTCGACTATGCGTTCGATGCCATCGGCACCGAGGGTACGATCGTTCAGATTGTCGATGCGCTGGCGCCCGCAGGACACGCGGTGATCGTCGGTATCCCGTCGTTTGCAACCAAAGCACCGATCACGCCCTACCAGATGGTCTACAGCGAAAAGACGGTCTCGGGGACGTACTACGGCTCGGTGCGGCCGAGCGTCGATTTTGGCATTCTCGCCGACCTCGACCTGGAGAAGCGCATCAACCTCGATAGCCTCATCAGCCGAACCTACAAGTTCGACGAGATCAACGAGGGCTTCCAGTTGATGGCCAATGGCTCCGTAGCGCGCGGCGTGATTACGTTCGATTGAGACCTAAAATGTCACGCCGGGCTTTGTGCCCGGGATGACATCTGGGGAAACCGCCATGCCAACTCGCAACACCTCCGGCCTGAAAACGGTGCACCTGACGCTTCCCGCCTCCACCGCGGACCTGCGCGCGCTCGAGATCGGGACGGTTGTGTATCTCACCGGCCGGGTATTTACGGCGCGCGAGGGCGTCTACAAGCGCGCTGTCGAGGATGGGACCGGGCTGCCCGTGCCGCCGGCGGAAATGGGCACCGCCAACTTCCACTGCTCACCTGCGGCACGCGTCAATCCGGATGGCAGCTTCAACGTCGGCGCAGTCACGGCGACAGCATCATTCCGCTTCGCCAAATGGCTCGACGGCTGGTTCAAGGTTTCGGGGTGCAACGTCATCATCGGCAAGGGCGGGATGACGAGCGATATCTACAAGAGCAGCTTCGTGCCGAACCAGGCCATCTACCTCACCACGGTTGGCTACGGCACCGGCGCGTTACTCGGCCGAGGCATCAAGAAGGTAATTGCTGCCCACTGGCTCGAAGAGCTGGGACTGGCGCAGGCCATATGGGTGCTGGACGTCGAGAATTTCGGTCCGTTTCTGGTCGAAAGCGACCTCGACGGCAACTCGCTGTTTGAGCGCGAGAACGCCAAGATCGCACCGGGGCTCGAAAAACTTTATGCCGGCACGAAACCGGCGACGCTGCGCCGGTTCGGTGAAACCGACGACAAGACTGACGAAGTCATATGAAAAAGGACGCGACCATCAGGCCGCGCCCAATTCACAGCGCCATGAATATCAACGACTACGGCGCCTGGCGGTGCAGGCGGCGGAAATACCTCCGCTCGCCGCGATAACGACTGTTGTAGTAGCGACGCGGCGGACCGTCGTAGTAGTACCGCGAGTAATAAGGGCTATAGCCATCATAATAGTAGGGGTCGGCGTAGCGATAGCGGGGGCGGTCATAGCCATAGCCTGGCCCCACGTAAATCCCAAATCCCTGCGTCTTGTGCACCGAGCCCGCCCCATCGGCGGGCGCAGAAATCACCGGAAGCGCCTGGGCTTCGACGGCTGGCAAAGCAACGGCGGCCACGACCGCAACGGTTGCATAGAACATCCTGGACATGTTTTGCTCCTGGGCAATTTGGCCTCCAGTAGCTAATGCCTATCCGCAAATTTGGTTCCTTCGATGGCCCGTTTCGCCGGACTTGCGGCAACAAGATGCCCGAAAGTCCAGCCTTTGCTGCGAGAACTTCAAGCTTCCGGCGTTTGACTTGCCCTAGCCGCCACGTGGCTGCCAGCGCCGTCAACGTAAGGCTCGTGATCGGCCTTATCGCTGGGATCTGCGTGCCGCCCGAGACGACTGTCATGAAGGACGGCGTGGTGGTCGAGCACGGAACGACGGCGGACGTGTTTGCCGCCGCACCCAAGCACGAGTACACCAAAGCCCTGTTCGAGGCCGCGCCGGGACGCGCCTTCGGCAACAGACAGGCCGTGGTGGCGTGAGTGCCGCTACTTGCCCTGGAACACCGGCTTACGCTTCTCCATGAAGGCGCGGCGGCCTTCGATGTAGTCGGCGCTCTTGAAGCAGGTGTCGACTGCGCCATCGATTTCGGCCATGTCGCGCACGCTTTCATCCTTGGCGGCAGCCGTAGCGGCCATCTTGGCAGCCTTTATGGTCAGCGGCGCATTCGCGGCGATGGTGCTGGCATAGTTGCGCACGTAGGCCTCGAGCTCGGCCGCCGGCACAACGCGATTGACGAGACCCATGAGGCGCGCGTCCTCGGCCGAGAACTTGCCGGCTGTGAAAAAGATCTCCTTGGCGAAAGACGGACCCACCACCTCAACGAGTTTTTTTAGACCGGAGAAGCGGTAGCCAAGGCCGAGCTTCGCGGCCGGCACGGCGAAGATCGAGTCGTTCGTGCAGATGCGCAGATCGGTCGTCAGCGCCACCGACATGCCGCCGCCGACGCAGAACCCGCGGATCATTGAGATAGTCGGCTTGCTGGCATGTGCGATGGCTTCGCTCGCAGCCTCGCTGGCGGCGTTGTAGGCGGCGATTGCTTCCTGGCTGCCGCGCTTCTCCTCGAACTCGGAGATGTCGGCACCGGACACGAAAGCTTTGTCGCCGGCGCCCGTCAGCACGATGACGCGGACAGCCGGATCGGCTTCGAAGTCGGCTATGATTTTCGGAATGGCTTGCCACATGGCAAACGATACGGCATTGCGCTTCTCGGGCTGGTTGAAGGTCATCCAGCCGATGCCGCCCTCCTTGCGCGCGAGCATCTTGGGCGTGCCTGTGTCGATGTTCATGTCATCATCTCCTGATGTTGGACCTGCTGCGATGGCAGGTGGATGTCATTGACGTGCAAGGGCGACGACACGGGCGAGCATCGCGCTGTCCGGGCGGGCCAATTCGTCGACAATGGTAAAGTGGTTCGTCGCCGGCACAACCACGCATTCAGCCTTGACGCCGGCGCTGCTCCAGGCGCCAGCGATGGCGAGACTTTGGCGAACAAATTCCTGGCTCTCGTCGCCGCCGACCGCCGCGATCAGCGTCCGGTCCTTCGGCGGGGCCGGCCACAAGAGCGGGCTCATCCCCCGTGCGCTCGCGGCATCGAGCTTGGTCGCATCGTTGATGCTGGTGCCGATGAGGGGCGCCAGGTCGAAAACGCCACTCAGGGCGTAGGCGGAACGGACCAGATCCGCGGGAACGCCGCCCACCTTGCTCCAATCGTTGGCGAGCATGGCGGCAGCCAGATGACCGCCGGCGGAGTGGCCAACCACCACGGGCCGCTCGTTGGTGCGCTCCCACACGGCCTTCAGGAAGCGCTGCATCTCAGCCACGATGTCCGCGACCTTAACTGCCGGGCACAGTGAGTAGGACGGCAGCGCCACGGTGATGCCGCGCGCATTCAACTCGCGCGCAACGAAGGCGTTGTCCTTGCGGTCACCGCGCTGCCAATAGCCACCGTGAATAAACACCACCAGTGGTGAACTGCCGGCGGCAGTCTTGGGGCGGAAAAGATCGTAGCGCTGGCGCTCGGCTGGCCCGTAGATGAGGTCGGGCTCCACATTGGCGAGTGGGAGAAAGGCGGCTGACTCTTTCTGCCGCCGGGCCGTTATCTCGGGATATTCCGGCACGCGCCGGCGATTGTTGTACTCGGCCTCATAATCGAGGGCGGGCATTGCTTTCTCCTTCACTAAGCCAGACCTCGATCACGATGAGTTTCTAATGGGTCCGCGCGTCTTCGCGGATCATGTCGGATGCCTTCTCCGCAATCATGATGGTGGGCGCGTTGGTGTTGCCCGAGATCATGTTCGGCATGATGGAGGCATCGATGACACGCAATCCTGAGATGCCGTGGACCCGCAAGCGCTGATCAACGACGGCCTTGGGATCGGAACCCATCTTACACGTACCGCAGGGGTGGAAGACGGTTGCGCCTTTCTCCTTTGCTATAGCGAGCATGGCCTCATCGCTGGCCACCTCGGGTCCCGGAAAGTATTCGCGCTTGACATATTTCTTGAATGCCGGCTGCTCGGAGATGCGACGCGCCAGCTTCATGCCATCAAGGGTGACCTGACGGTCGCTCTCCTCGGCAAGATAGTTGGCGATGATGGAGGGCTGCACCGCCGGATCGGACGATTTGATGTGGAGATGCCCGCGGCTGTCTGGGCGTAGCACGCAGATCGACTGTGTGATGCCGGAGAATGTGTGCATGCCTTGCCCTGGCCGCTCGGCCGAGAGCGGCATGAAGTGGAATTGGATATCGGGCTCTTCGAGCTGGGTGCGCGTCTTGGCAAAGATGCCGACCACGCCGGCGCCGATGGTCAGGATACCGCGGCGGCGTGCAGCGTATTCAAGCCCGGTCATCAGCTTCAGCCACGGGCTGTTCCACACGTCGTTGAGGCTATTCTTGAGCGTCATCTCGTAGATGAAGCGGACCTGATAATGGTCCTGGAGATTCTCGCCTACGCCGGGGAGTTCGTGACGCACCGTGACGCCGGCTGCGTTGAGCACGCTAGGCTGACCGATGCCTGACAATTCGAGAATCTGCGGAGAGCCGATGGCACCGGCGGCCAGCAACACCTCGCGCCCGGCCTTGATCGTGCGCGGCTCACCATTGACGCGGCAGCGAACGGCGGTGGCGCGCTTGCCGTCCAGCGCGATGCCTTCGACATGCGCGTGCGTGATGACGCGCAGGTTGGGCCGGTGCGACGCCGGCTTCAGATAGGCCATGGCCGTAGAGGCGCGGCGGCCGTCGCGCGTGGTCAACTGGTAGTAGCCGACGCCTTCCTGCGATTTGCCATTGAAGTCTTGCGTCTTGGGGATGCCGGCCTCGGCCGAGGCGGCGATGTAGGCCTCGCACAGCGGGTTCTGCATGCGCACATCGGTAACGGCGAGCGGTCCGCCGCTGCCATGCAGTTCGTCGCTGCCGCGCTCCTGGTCCTCCGAGCGCCGGAAATAGGGCAGCACATCCTCGTAGGCCCAGCCCTCGTTGCCGAGCTGGCGCCACACGTCGTAGTCGCGGGCCTGACCGCGCACATACAGCAGGCCGTTGATGGAGCTCGAGCCGCCGAGCACGCGTCCGCGCGGCCACGGCACAACGCGCCCACCCAGATGCGGCTCCGGGCCCGCACCGTACTGCCACGTCACGTCCGGGTTGAACATGGTGCGGAAGTAGCCGGCCGGGATGTGAAGCCACGGGTTGGTATCGCGGCCGCCCGCTTCCAGCAAGGCCACCTTGTTGCGACGGTCCTCGCTCAGCCGGTTAGCGAGCACGCAGCCTGCCGACCCCGCACCGATAATGACGTAATCGTATCTCTCCTCGGACGCGGTCGTGACCATTTCACTCCCCTGGCAGCGCCTGGCGCCGCCGTATGGTAATTCCTGACATTCGCGCGGGATGTTAGGGCCGCGCGGGCGCCCTGCCAACATTTGGCTTTCTGACGTCTCGGGACACCGGCAGTACGCACCTAACGGCTGGATTGCCATCCATCCAGCGGCGCACGCGCGAAGCGGCGCGCGCCGCCACGTGACTGGGATTGCCGGCGTCACGACTAAGCGGATCGGGCAATGCCGCCGCGAGCCGCGCCGCCTCGTCGGCCGTGAGACGGGCCGCGCTCTTGCTGAAGTGATAGCGTGCGGCAGCCTCGGCACCATACACCCCCGGCCCCCATTCAGCGATGTTGAGGTAGATCTCGAGGATGCGCGGCTTGGACCAGACTAACTCCGCGGCGTAGGTCATCGGAATTTCCAGCGCCTTGCGGACATAGCTGCGGGAATTCCACAGGAACATGTTCTTCACCGTCTGCATGGAGATGGTGCTGGCCCCGCGCGGGCCATCAAGGCCGGCTTGATCGATGGCGTAGCCGATGGCCTCCCAATCGACTCCCCAATGGCGGCAGAACTTGCCGTCTTCCGAAACGATGACAGCTCTGATCAGGTTGGGCGAAATCGCCTGCAGGGGCACCCAGACATGCTCGACCTCGTTACCCCATAGGGCATCGGATGCCATCAGCATGGAGCCAGGAGGATTGGCAAACTTGTAGAGAAACAAAAGAAATACGAAGAAGCCGGACAGGCTGACGACGACAAACCGCGCCGCCTGGAGGAGGCGTTGCGAGAGTGTCGGAGCGATTGACCGAGCGGCCCCCGGGCTTAGTTGCATATAAATGTTCGACATGCGTTACGCGTTACTACTCGATGATACCCGACGCGGCGACAACGGCCATCCTACGGTGCGAGAAGGCTTATCGACCCCTCCCCATGACATTCGGCCTGAAACGGGTTTTTCTAGCCTGCACGCCCGAATTTTTCGTTGCAACGCCGCATAGGTCAGCTATCCTGTCCTTTACGCGGACAGGCTGCCGTCATCGGCCACTCCTGCCCCTTCGAGGGCTTTGCAGAGGCGCCGGACGGGGTTCGCGGACGAGGGTAGACGAGCACCGCCTGGAAGACGCGCTGCGCGCTTGCAACGAATGCCGTGTCCGAACCGGAAGACACGCCGTTGCAAGAAGAAGTAGCCAGCGCCGGAGCCGGTGGCTCAGTGCTCCACACGACGTTCGACAGGCCGCCTGGCTGTCCCTTCGATGGACCGCTACAGGGTGGCCCGGGTGCGCCGTGTGAAGCAGGCTGAGCCAAAGCGGGGCGTCTGGCAAAAACGCGTGGAGCCCGAGGACGGCGATCATGTCTGAGATCAACATGCCCCTGAGCACCCATCGGCCGGACCACAGCCAAGATATCGTATTTCCCAAACGACAGGGACTGTTCGATCCGTTACGCGAGTTCGATGCGTGCGGCGTCGGCTTCATCGCCAGCCTCAAGGGTGAGGGCACGCACAAGCTGATCGAGGATGCGCTTTACATTCTCGAAAACCTCGAGCATCGCGGTGCCGTAGGCGCGGACCCGACCTCGGGCGACGGCGCCGGTATCCTCATTCAGATCCCGCACGAGTTTCTGAAGGATGAGTGCGCGGCGCTGAAGATCAAGCTGCCGAAGCCCGGACATTATGCGTGCGGCCATATTTTCATGCCGCAGGACGAGCGCCTGCGCGCGCATTGCGAGCGCGTCTGGGCCCGCGTCATCCGCGAGGAAGGCCTGGAATTTATTGGCTGGCGCACGGTACCGGTCGACAATACGTCGCTGTCGCCGATGGTGAAGGCAACAGAGCCGGCGCATCGCCAACTCTTCATCGGGCGGCCCAAGACGATGAAGGATCAGGACGAGTTCGAGCGCAAACTCTACCTCATCCGCAAGGTCGTCTCGAACGTCATTTACGATGCCTACAAGGGCAAGGATATCGGGCACTACACCGTGTGCCTATCGAGCCGCACGCTGGTCTACAAGGGGATGTTTCTCTCCTACCAGGTGAAGGCGTACTACAACGACCTATCGGACAAGCGCCTCGCCTCGTCCATGGCGCTGGTGCATCAGCGCTTCTCGACCAACACGTTTCCGTCCTGGAAGCTGGCGCATCCCTACCGCATGGTCGCGCACAACGGCGAGATCAACACGCTACGCGGCAACAACAACTGGATGGCCGCGCGGCAAGCGTCGGTTGCGTCGCCGCTCTATGGCAACAGCATCTCCAAACTGTGGCCGATCTCCTACGAGGGGCAATCGGATACGGCATGTTTCGACAACGCGCTCGAATTCCTGGTGATGGGCGGCTACAGCCTTGCACATGCCGCCATGATGCTGATCCCCGAAGCCTGGGCCGGCCACGAGAGCATGGATGGCGAGCGCAAGGCGTTCTACGAGTATCACGCCTGCCTCATGTG
>CADEFX010000032.1:7685-28633 GCA_902826715.1 uncultured Hyphomicrobiales bacterium
CACGCTCGATCGCAACGGCCTGCGCCCGGCGCGCTATCTCGTGACCAAGGACGGCATGGTCATCATGTCGTCGGAGTCGGGCGTGCTGCCGGTCCCCGAGGCGCAGATCGCGAAGAAGTGGCGGCTGCAGCCGGGTAAGATGCTGCTGATCGATCTGGCCGAAGGCCGCATCATTTCCGACGACGAGCTAAAGCGCGATCTTTCGGGCAAGCACCCCTATGCGCAGTGGCTCAAGCGCACGCAAATTCAAGTGTCGGATCTTCCGCTGTCGAAGAAAGTGGGCAAGAAGCGGTCAAACGTGAACCTGCTCGATCTGCAGCAGGCGTTCGGCTACACGCAGGAGAGCCTGAAGTTTCTGATGGCGCCGATGGCGCACACGGGCCAGGAGGCGGTCGGCTCCATGGGCACCGACACGCCGCTGTCGGCGCTGTCCAACAGGCCCAAGCTGCTGCACACCTACTTCAAGCAGAACTTCGCGCAAGTGACGAACCCGCCGATCGACTCGACACGCGAGGAACTCGTCATGAGCCTCGTGTCGTTCATCGGTCCGCGGCCCAATATTCTCGATCTGGAAGGGACATCGAAGCAGAAGCGCCTCGAGGTCTACCAGCCAATTCTCACCAATGAGGACTTGGAGCGCATCCGGCAGATCGGACTCGTGAAGGACAACCATTTCTCATCGGTGACGATCGATATCACCTATCCGTCTGAGCGCGGTGCGGCAGGCATGGGTGCGGCCGTCGACGTGATTTGCGCGGAGGCCGAGGAGGCGGTCCTGTCCAAGGACTACAACATCATCATCCTGTCGGATCGCGGCACGGGGCCCGACCGCATTCCGATTCCTTCTCTCCTCGCCATCAGCGCCGTGCATCATCATTTGATCCGGCAAGGATTGAGGACGTCAGTCGGGCTGGTGATCGAGACGGGCGAAGCACACGAGGTGCACCAGTTCGCGACGCTGGCGGGCTACGGCGCGGAGGCGATCAATCCCTATCTGGCGTTCGAGACGATCGAGCAGGTGCTGCCCGAGAGCGGGGAGAAGCTCGACATCAAGGAAGCGCAGAAGCGCTACATCAAGGCGATCGACAAGGGACTGCTGAAGGTTATGTCCAAAATGGGCATCTCCACCTATCAGTCCTATTGCGGCGCGCAAATCTTCGATGCGGTAGGCCTCAAGTCGTCGTTCGTGCGCAAGTTCTTCACGGGCACGCACACGCTGGTGGAAGGTATCGGCCTGCGCCAGATCGCGAGAGAGACGGCCGAACGCCACCGGTTGGCGTTCTCCAACGTTTCTTATCTCGATGGTGCGCTTGAGGTGGGAGGAGAATATGCATTCCGCATCCGTGGCGAGGCGCACATGTGGCGCCCGAACGTGGTTGCTGATCTGCAGCATGCGGTACGCAGCACTGACACAACTGAAGCCATGAAGGGCAACGTCCCGCAAAAATTCCGGGATTACTCCAAGCAAATCGACGATCAATCCGAGCAGCTGATGACGCTGCGCGGCCTGTTCCGCGTTCGCAAGGCCGAGGACATGGGTCGCGAGCCGGTGCTGCTGCTAGAGGTCGAGCCGGCGGCACAGATCGTCAAGCGCTTCGCCACCGGCGCCATGAGCTTTGGCTCGATCTCGCGCGAGGCGCACACGACGCTGGCCATCGCCATGAACCGCATCGGCGGAAAGTCCAACACCGGCGAGGGCGGCGAAGAGGCGGATCGCTTCAAGCCGCTGCCCAATGGCGATTCCATGCGCTCGGCCATCAAGCAGGTGGCATCGGGACGGTTTGGCGTCACGACCGAGTACCTCGTCAACTCCGACATGATGCAGATCAAAATGGCCCAGGGCGCAAAGCCCGGTGAGGGCGGACAATTGCCCGGGCATAAGGTGGACCAGACTATCGCCAAGGTGCGTCACTCGACACCCGGCGTCGGCCTCATCTCGCCGCCGCCGCACCACGACATCTACTCGATCGAGGATCTGGCGCAGCTCATTTTCGACCTGAAGAACGTCAACCCGCGCGGCGACGTGTCGGTGAAGCTAGTGTCGGAGGTCGGCGTCGGAACCGTGGCGGCGGGCGTCGCCAAAGCGCGCGCGGACCATGTCACGATTGCCGGCTTCGAGGGCGGCACAGGCGCATCACCGCTGACGTCCATCAAGCACGCGGGCTCGCCGTGGGAGATCGGCTTGGCGGAGACGCACCAGACGCTTGTCGCCAACCGGCTACGCGGCCGCATCGCCGTGCAGGTGGACGGCGGCATACGGACGGGCCGCGACGTCGTGATCGGCGCGCTGCTGGGTGCCGATGAGTTCGGCTTCGCGACGGCACCGCTGATCGCAGCGGGCTGTATCATGATGCGCAAGTGCCACCTCAACACCTGTCCTGTGGGCGTGGCGACCCAGGACCCTGAACTGCGCAAGCGGTTCACGGGAATGCCCGAGCACGTCATCAACTTCTTCTTCTTCATCGCGGAAGAAGTCCGCGAGATCATGGCCGAGATGGGTATTCGCACGTTCAACGAGCTGATCGGGCAATCCGACTGGCTCGACAAGGAGCAGGCAATCGGCCACTGGAAGGCGCGCGGGCTCGACTTCGGCAATCTGTTCCACAAGGTCGAGACGCCCGAAGGCGTTGCGATCCATCACTGCGAACGCCAGGACCATGGGCTTGCCAAGGTCATCGACAACAAGCTGATCGAGCTGGCGAAGCCCGCGCTCGAAGCGAAGAAACCAATCAAGTACGATCTCGAAATCTCCAATCGTGACCGCGCGACCGGCGCCATGCTGTCGGGCGAAGTGGCCACGCGCTACGGACACATCGGCCTGCCGGAAGATATGATCTGGCTGACGTTCAAAGGCATCGCCGGGCAAAGCTTCGGCGCCTGGGTCGCGCAGGGCGTGACGCTCGAGCTGATCGGCGAGGCCAACGATTACGTCGGCAAGGGCCTGTCGGGCGGCAAATTGATCGTGCGGCCCGATCC
Organism: uncultured Hyphomicrobiales bacterium; assembly: GCA_902826715.1. Lineage (GTDB taxonomy): Bacteria > Pseudomonadota > Alphaproteobacteria > Rhizobiales > Hyphomicrobiaceae > CADEFX01. The sequence goes on from CADEFX010000032.1 coordinate 10,662, forward strand.
GTCGTCAGGGATCGTGCCCGAGGAGAGCATGATCGTCGGCAACACCGTGCTGTATGGTGCGATCACGGGCGAGTGCTATTTCCGCGGCATCGCAGGCGAGCGCTTCGCGGTGCGCAATTCCGGCGCGATCGCGGTGGTCGAAGGCACGGGGGATCATGGCTGCGAGTACATGACGGGCGGCGTGGTTGTTGTGCTCGGACCGACCGGGCGCAACTTCGCAGCCGGCATGTCCGGCGGCATCGCCTACGTGTTCGACGAAGACGGCAGCTTCGAGCAGAAGTGCAACCTGTCGATGATCGATCTGGAGCCGGTCACGGCGGAGGAAGAGGTCTTGCAGCGCCTGACCAATCGCGGCGGCGATCTGGAAAGCCATGGATTGGTCGATGTCATGCGAGACATGAGCAGCCGTGACGCCGAGCGGCTGCACAGCCTCATCGCGCGCCATGCGCACTACACCAACTCGGCGCGTGCGCAGCACATCATCGATAACTGGAAAGAGTGCCAGCCAAAATTCAAGAAGGTGATGCCGGTGGACTACCGCCGAGCGCTGGCGGAGATGGCAAAGCACCAGGATGCGGATGCGAGTGGCCTCGAAGTGTTAGAGATCGGGGTGCCACGGGCAGGCTCACGGCAAAAGCCGGCGGCGGAATAGGCGCGGCGAAACGGTGCTGCGTTTGGGCGCGGTGCACTAACCGCAATTTCGAGATCGACACGAGACAACGATGGGCAAGACCACCGGCTTCATGGAATTCGAGCGCAAGGACCGAACCTACCGCCCGGTCGAGGAGCGCGTGCAGCATTGGAACGAGTTCGTTGTCCCGCTGCCGGAGCCTGAGGTCAAAACGCAGGCCGCGCGCTGCATGGATTGCGGCATCCCGTACTGCCACAACGGCTGTCCCGTGAATAATCAGATCCCGGACTGGAACGATCTGGTCTATCGCGCGCAGTGGAAAGCCGCATCCGAGAACCTGCACTCGACCAACAATTTCCCGGAGGTCACGGGGCGCGTGTGTCCGGCCCCCTGCGAAGCGTCGTGCACGCTCAACATCACCGACGTGCCGGTGACCATCAAGACGATCGAGTGTGCGATCGTGGACCGTGCGTTCGAGGAGGGCTGGGTCGTGCCGCAACCGGCCGAGGTGCGGACCGGCAAGAGGGTGTCGATCGTGGGATCGGGCCCTGCGGGGTTGGCGGCGGCGCAGCAACTGGCGCGTGCCGGGCACGAGGTGCATGTCTACGAAAAGAACGCTCGTGCGGGCGGGCTGCTGCGCTACGGCATTCCCGACTTCAAGATGGAGAAACACCTGATCGAGCGTCGCGTGAAGCAGATGGAGGCGGAAGGCGTGGTCTTCCACTGCAACACGCACATCGGCAAGGACATGACGGCGAAGGAAATCGAGTTCATGTCCGATGCAACGCTTCTGGCCGGCGGCTCGGAGCAGCCGTTCGACTTCTTCGAGCGGGCGCCGGGGCGCGATCTCGACGGCCTGCATTTCGCCATGGAATTCCTACCGCAGCAGAACCGGCGCGTTTCGGGAGAAAGTGCGCTTTTGGGCAAGGAGATTTCGGCCAAAGACAAGCATGTCATCGTCATCGGCGGCGGCGATACGGGATCCGACTGCATCGGCACGTCGTTCCGGCAGGGCGCGAAGTCGGTGACACAGCTCGAGATCATGCCGATGCCGCCCGAGAAGGAGATGAAGGCGCTGTCGTGGCCCCACTGGCCGCTGAAGCTGCGCGTATCGTCGAGCCAGGCGGAAGGCGCCAAGGTCGAATATTCGATATCGACCACGGGTTTTGCCGGCAAGAACGGCAAGGTGACGGGGCTCAAGTACACGCGCGTCGACGGCAAGTTGAAGCCCGTTCCCGGGTCGGAAGGCGAACTGCCGGCGGACCTCGTGCTGTTCGCTATGGGCTTTGCCGGCCCTGTCGAAAGCGATGTGGTGCAGGAGCTGGGCCTCGAGGTGACCGCGCGCGGGCGCTTCAAGGGCCTCACCGCCACCGAACGCGACTATAAGGTGGCGGGCCGCAAGCGGCTGTTTGCGGCCGGCGACATCCGGCGCGGGCAGAGCCTCGTCGTGTGGGCCATCCGCGAGGGTCGGCAGGCCGCACATGCGATCGACAGGTTTCTGATGGGGCGCAGCGACCTACCGCGGTAATTATCCGAACGGGCCTGGCCGCAGGTTCGGACATAAAACGACAACCCCTCCCTTCTGCGTTCCCGGAGACGGCGCCATCGGCGCCGTCATCCGGGATCTTCCGCGGTGCAATGCACGCTGGCATGCGACGAGTGGCCGATCATGCGCGCCATCTCGATGTGTGAAGACCCCGGATCCCGCGCGGCCGCGCGGGATCCGGGGACGCAAAATTGTGGGTGGGTGGGTTCGACGTCGACGCGAGTATGCCTGAACCGGACAGCCGTGCGACGAGCGCGAGGATGACATCCCCATTTGTCGCGCGCCAACTCACAACTGCCCGGCGTAGGCCTTCTCGTACAGCTCGCGGCAGGCGGCAGCATCGATGGGTATGGGGTTGCCGCCGGCGGTGGGATCCTTGGGGGCCATCTCGCTCATGATGTCGAACTTGGTGTCGTCGACGCCGAAAGCCTTGAGCGTATGCGGCACGCCGATGTCGCCGCGCAGCTTCAATATCCAGTCGAGGAACGTATCGAATCTCGGCTGCAGGCCGAGATAGGCGGCGAGGCGTTCGATCCTGGGCTCGATGGCCGGACGGTTGAACATCAGCACGTAGGGCATGAATACCGCGTTGGTGAGGCCGTGGTGCGTGTCGTACAGCGCTCCGACGGGATGCGACAGCGCATGGATGGCGCCGAGCGCTTTCTGGAATGCGGTGGCGCCCATGGCAGCGGCCGACATCATATGTGCGCGCGCCGTCAAGTTGTTCCCATCGGTGTAGGCAAAGCCGAGGTTCTCCTTGACGAGCCGCATGCCCTCGACGGCGATGCCGTCGGCGAGCGGATGGTAGAAGGGGCCGCAGTACGCTTCCAGACAATGCGCCAGCGCATCCATGCCGGTGCCGGCCGTGATGATCGGCGGCATGCCCACGGTGAGCGCGGGATCGCAGATCGTCACCTTGGGCATCATCAGCGGGTGGAATATGACCTTCTTGGTGTGCGTCGTCTCATCGGTGATGACGCCGGCGCGGCCGACCTCCGAGCCGGTGCCGGCGGTGGTCGGTACGGCAACGATGGGCGCGATGCCTTTCGGGTCGGCGCGGGTCCACCAGTCGCCGACGTCCTCGAAATCCCACATGGGCCGTGTCTGGCCTGCCATGAAGGCGATGACCTTGCCGCAATCGAGCGCCGAGCCGCCGCCGAAGGCGATGACACCATCATGCTTGCCTTCGCGCAGCACCTTGATGCCGGCTTCGACGTTGGAGGCGATGGGGTTGGGCTTGATATCGAAGAACACCCGCGCGGGGATCTTTGCGGCGGCCAGCAGATCGTCGGCCTGCTGCATCATGGGCATGACGGCGAGGCGCGGGTCGGTGACGAGCAAGGGCCGCGTCATGCCTGCCGTCTTCGCGGCCTCGGCCAGTTCCGCGATGCGCCCGGCTCCGAAACGCACCGAGGTCGGGTAGCTCCAGTTAGCGGTGAGTTGCATTTGACCTCGCGGTGGAGATTTTGGGCTGCGTCAGCATCTCGTAGCCGCCTATCGGCGAAGTGCAAACGATTTTACTCATGCGCTATCTCAATACCGCTCGAAGCCGCGCATCAATTCCCAGTCGGTGATGCGGCGGTCGTACTCGAACTGCTCCCACTTCGCCGTATGCACGTAGTGATCGACGACCTCCGAGCCCAGCGCCTTGCGCAGCATCTCAGATCCCTGCAGCAGCTCGGCGGCTTCGCGCAACGTCTTGGGCACTTCGGGCAGGGCCTTGCCGAAGTAGGCGTCGCCTGAGAAGGGCGCATCGAGTTGCAGATTCTCATCGATGCCCGCAAGACCCGCCGCCAGCAGAGCGGCGAAGGCCAGATAAGGATTGAGATCGGCGCCGCCGATGCGGCACTCGATACGGATCGACTTGCTGCCTTCGCCGCACAGGCGGAAGCCGGCAGTGCGATTGTCGCGGCTCCAGACGGCCTTGGTGGGCGCAAAGGTGCCGACCTGGAAACGCTTGTAGGAATTGATGTAGGGCGCGAGGAAATACGTGATCTCGCCGGCGTATTTGAGCTGGCCGGCAACGAACGAGCGCATCAGCGGCGACATCGAGTGCTCGGCCTTGGGATCGCGGAACAGCGGCGTCTTGCCATCGAGATCCCATAGCGAGGCGTGGATGTGCGCGCTCGATCCCGCGAGATCGTAGCGCCACTTGGACATGAACGTCACGGCCTTGCCCTGCGCGTGAGCAATCTCCTTGATGCCGTTCTTCAAGATGACATGGCGGTCGGCCATGTCGAGCGCATCGGCGTAGCGCACGTTGATCTCTTCCTGACCGGGACCCCATTCGCCCTTCGAGTTCTCGACCGGGATCCCTGCATCTTCGAGCCCGCGGCGCACCGCGCGCATGAAGCCCTCTTCCTTGGTGGTCTGGAAGATGTGGTAATCCTCGATGTAATAACCGGCCGTTTTCAGGTCGTGATAGCGCTTGTGATGCGCGGCCTCGAAGCTTTCATCGAACAAATAGAACTCGAGCTCGGAGGCGAGGTACGCGCGCATCTTGCGCTCGGTCAGGCGCGCGACCTGGGCCTTGAGGATGGCGCGCGGGCTGTGTGGCACGTCGTGGTGGTGATGGTCGAGGACATCGCACAACACGAGAGCCGTACCTTCGAGCCACGGAACGTGCCGTAGCGTCGACAAGTCCGGCTTCATGATGAAATCGCCGTAACCCTTGGTCCAGCTCGCGGCCGCATATCCGGGGACTGGCTCCATGTCGATATCGTTGGCGAGCAGATAGTCGCAGCCGTGCGTTTCCTCGTAGGCGCCGTCGACGAAGAACTGGGCCTGGAACCGTTTGCCAATGAGACGCCCCTGCATATCGACGAAACACGCCAAAACGGTATCAACCGTCCCAGCCTTGACGGCGCTTTTCAACGCGTCGAATGCAAGGTTTCCGGCCATGTGACGTCGTCCCTCCGCGAGCACGGGAAGCTGCCCAGGAAAGCATTGTCGCTTTGGAAGATAGGACTTGTCGATGCCCTGCGCACAGCGGCAGGATAGTCGGGTGTCTTGATCCTCGCCGCAGTTGACCCCACGTGCCTTAAGAGCGCGACGGTCCGTCCAAGTGCAAGCAAGGGAAAGGATGTCACCTATGAGCATTCCGCTCGAGATCTCGTTCCACGGCCTAGAGAGGAGCGAGGCTGCCGAAGCTCGGATTCGCGACAAGTTCGACCGCTTGCATCAGCATTTCGACCGCATCACGCACGCCCGCGTCGTGGTCGAGACGCCGCGGCGTCACACAGCGGCGGCCAAGGTGTTCCAGGTTAAGATCGAGATCGGCTTGCCGGGACAGAAGGCGCTCGTTGTGCGACATGATCCGCCTGCGGATCAGACACGTACCGATATCGCAATCGCCATTCGCGATGCGTTCGCTGCAGCGCAGCGTCGACTGGACGACGTTGCGGCCAGGATTAAGCATCCAGCCAAACGGGAACGGGCGCGGCGGCGGCCCGCCCGCGTGGAGTCCGCGCAGGAATAGTACTGGAGCGCCGGCGAAATGAATACGCTCAGCCGTTGGGCGATGTAGACCGGCGGGATTTTGCAGGTGCCAGCCGGACGCTGCTGGAGGGATTGGTCAACTGCTCGAGCATGGCGGGATCGACGGCCGGCGCTTCCGGTCTCGGCCACGAAAAGTCGTCGGCGCGGCCAGGCTTGGGCTGAAGCTGCTCGCCCTTGACCAGGACGCGATAATAGGGCGTCTGCGTCGGAGACAGCCGCCGACGGTCGATTGTCGCTCCCTCTGCCGACGTGCTCACCGAGCTGACAATTGTCTGGCCGCCGGAAATCTCAGAGGTGATGGAATCGCCGACCTGGCTTGCCTTGTCTGAGGACTCCCGACGCGTGACGGCGGCCACGACCGAGGCTGGAAGCGCAGGCCGCAGAATATCGATAGCGATCGCCTCCTCCTTTCCGCCGGCGTTGGCAACTTTGACCGTGATACGGCTATTGTCGGCCCGAACTTCGCCTGAGGCAGCATCCGCCGACGTGATGCGGGATGTTGTGCCCTTGGTTGCTGTTGCGGCGGCAGTATCTGCAGTGATCGGCCCCTTGGAGTCTTTGACTTGCGGACCACCGCCCTTGGGCGCGGCGCTCGCCTCGGCTTGCATCCGCATCTGCCGAACGCGCTTCTGCTCCAATTCAGTACCCGCAAGAGGCACGGCGCGATCCGATCGTGCTTGCGTGATGTCGCGCCTGAGATCGCGCTCCACGAAGTGTGCGAGCTTCCGGTTGCCGACCTGGGTGAAATGTATGCCGTCGGCCTCACGCAACAGGCGGATCTTGCCGTCGACCTCGGGGCCGTAAGCGTTGAAGGCGCCATTCTCGTCGGCGAACTGGGGGAAGACGTCGATGAACTTCTGGCCGTTGACGTAGGCGCGCTCGCGCACGATCTCATTGATCATTTGGACATCGTCGCTGAATTCGGACCGGCGCATGATGGGCAAGCCGACCCAGTACAGGGCCGAGTTGCGGGCTTTGAATACTTTCATCAGGCGATCTACGCGGCGCCCATATTCCGCCTTCCATTCATCCGAGCCTACAGGGACGCGGCGGTTGCCGCCTTGAGGCCGCCAGGGATAGCGGTCGTAGAGGCCAACCATGACAAGCACTATGTGCATCGGAGTGCGGGACAAATTCGTGTCGATCGCCTGAACTTCGTCCGGGAACTCATTGCGCAACACGCCGCCCAGCGCGTGACGGGTACGCTGGACTTGAAGGCGCGTGTCGCCGGAGAACGTCTCGACGAGGCCGGCCAGCAGTCCTTCGGCAATGCTGTCGCCATAGACCTGCAGGCGATAAACGTCATTATCGGGGAATGGCGTAATGTAGCTGGCGCCCGAGCCGGAATCCTGAGCCGAAGCCGGTATCGGCATGAACATGGCGCACACCACGACAGCCAAAATCGCCAGCAGCCGCTGACCGGAAGGTCGAAGCGGGAACCAACCCATCCGATCGATGCCGTGCCGATCTACCGTCATTGTGCCTGTGGTACTCCCGACCGACACAAGCTGCAAGGCGCACACAACGCACCTTGCACAATTCGCTGCGTCCCTAGGATCGGCTCGCCTGTCGCAAGTTTTCAAGGAGCGAGGGACCCGGATGACCGTCCTCGGGCAATCCGCGCGAGCGCTGGAACGCCCGGATGGCATCCCGTGTCTGGGTGCCGATTCGCCCATCGATCGTGCCGATATCGTGCCCCTTGGACTGCAGCAGGTGTTGCAGTTCCTCCTTCTCGGCAAAGGTCAGAGCACGATCCGAAGGCCACTGCGCTGCCAGGGGCGCGTCTCCGGCAATGCGGTCCGCGAGGTGCCCCACAGCCAAAGCGTAGGACACCGAATTATTGTATCGCATCAGCGCGCGGAAATTGCGTGTCACAAGAAATGCCGGGCCGCGCGCGCCGGCGGGCAACATCACCTGCAGGCGTCCGCGAGAAGGCAGGAACTTCCGCCCAGGCGGTGGCGACATGCCGAGCCCCAGCCAGTCGAACAGCGTCCGCGCTCCGCCAGGGGTCGCGTGGGCGAAATCGAAGTCATCGGGTGGCACCGCCTCATAACCCCACGCCTCACCGGCGACCCAGCCGGCATGCTTCAAATAGTTGGCCGTGGAGGCGAGCGCGTCCGGAATGGACGTCCAGATATTGCGCCGGCCGTCCCCGTCGAAATCCACGGCGTGCGCCATGAACGAGGACGGCATGAACTGCGTGTGCCCCATCGCGCCGGCCCAGGAGCCGGTCATGCGGTCGGGGGTGATATCTCCGCGCTGCAGGATGACGAGCGCAGTCAAAAGCTCCTTGCGCCAGTATTGCGGCCGGCGTCGATCGGCAACGGCCAGCGTTGCGAGCGACCGTATGACCGATCGCGAGCCTGTCGAAGCGCCGAAACTCGTCTCGATGCCCCAGACGGCAAGCACGATGTAGCGATCAACGCCATAAGCGCGCTCAATGTGCTCGAGAGAGGAGGCGAGTTCGGCGGCCTTGCGCTGGCCCGTCTCCACGCGCGCCTGCGAAACGACCTGCGCCAGATACTCCGCCGCTGTCTTGCTGTGCTCGGGCTGATTGTCGAGGAGCGCGATGATATCCGTGTCGGGCGCCAAGCCGCGCATGGCGCGATCGAAGATGGACCGTGACACGCCGTGCGCACGTGCATCCGGCCACAGGCGCAGCATGAACGCGCCAAGGGCGTCGGCAAACGGGCTTGATACGGGCGCCGATGCGACAATTGGCTCGTGAGCCGAGACGTTGGCCAGACCCTGCGCAAGCAACGGCGTGCCATGTCCGGCGACGAATAGTGCGCATGCAGCCGTTGCGGTGCGAACACCCTTGGGGAGTGGAAGGGCCGGCATGCTCATGGGGCTGCCACCTTGCGCAAGGCGTTAAGCACCGTCTCGGAAGGCCAGCAGTCCATAGGCATGCGGCTCGCCCTCTGATAGGCGCCGATCTGGTTGCGCGTGTTCATACCCGCACGCCCGTCCACCTTCTCGACGTCATGACCGAGCTTCTTTAGACGCTCCTGAATTTCCTCGATATCGCGATTCGAGAGTTGCTTGATACTGGCCCAGGGGGTGCGGAAATCGCCGCCGCCGGCAATGCGATCAGCAAGGTGCCCAACGAACAGGACGTACAGATCGGACATGTTGTAGCGCTTGATGACGAGGTAGTTCTCGAAGGCGAGAAACACGGGCCCGCGCAAGCCAGCCGGCATAATGAGAAAGGCCTGATCCTGCATCCGGCCGGCGTCAATCGGTTTGCCGTCCATGCGCGCCACGCCCATCTTCACCCAATCGCTGACGGGACGGCCCTGCGGAATTCCCTCCAGCAGGCAATTGGCGCCTTGGGGCAGCTTCACCTCGTAGGCCCAGGGTTGGCCGGGGACCCAGCCCTTCTGCTTGAGCTGCATTGCAGCCGACCCAAGCGCGTCCGGCAGCGACTGCCAGATGTCCTTGCGGCCGTCGCCATCCATATCGACGGCCGTGCTGTAGAACTCGCTGGGCATGAACTGCGTGAGACCCATGGCGCCGGCCCAGGACGACTTCATCGCCGCGGGCGTGATGACGCGATCCTCCAGCATCTTCAAGGCGTGCAGGAGCTCAACGCGAAACATTTCCTTGCGGCGCCCGAGATAGGCCTCGGTTGCCAGCGCCCGTATGGCGTAGTGCGGCGACTTGTGGCTGCCGAATGCCGTCTCCCGGCCCCAGATGGCGAGAACGATATGACGCGACACGCCGATCTCGCGCTCGATGCGCGCGAGCGTTTGCGCGTTCTGAGCGAGCATCTGCCCGCCCTGGGCCGCAAGCCGCGCCAGTTGCGCGGGGTCGAGGTATTGTACGGGCGTCTTGGAGAATTCCGGCTGGTCGCGTCCGGCGGGCCGCGTCTGACCCGGCAGGATCAGATCGGGCAGGGACAAGTCCGGCGTGACATCGCGGAACGCGGTGTCGAACATGGAGCGCGAGACGCCGTGGGCGCGCGCCTCGGGCCACAGTTCCTCCAGCCAGCGTTTGAAGGCGGGGTTTGCCTGTGCGCTGCCGCACATAAGCACAAAGCAAACCGCAGCGCATGCAACGGATGCAAAAGACCGAGCGATACCGCTCGCCCATCTCGTCGCGATGGCCTGCGAAGAAACGCCGGAACTCGATTCAAAATGCGCCAAACTTCCGCGAATTGGCAGATCTCCCTCGTCCGGCGTATTAGTCGCCGTTGTTCCGGGCAATTTTAGGACGCAGAAACCGCCATTTGCGCGGTGGCGAGTCGCCGGGGAAGTTGCTCCTCCCATGCAAGTGCCTGCCGCACGATCCCTTCAAGGTCGGCGTGCTGCGGCCGCCATCCGAGCTGCTCGCGAATTTTACTGGAGTCGGCCACAATCGAAGCGGGATCACCAGGCCGACGGGGCGACGTGCGGGCCTCGATATTTTTCCCGGACGCACGCCTGACGGCATCAACGACTTGGAGCACGGAATAGCCCGTGGAATAGCCACAGTTGAAGACCTCGGATCGGCCGCCGGCACGCAGATGCGCCAACGCCGCAATATGGGCGCGCGCCAGATCGGTGACGTGAATGTAGTCTCGCACGCAAGTGCCGTCGGGCGTCGGATAGTCGGTGCCGAATACCTGCATGTGCGCGCGTTTACCCAAGGCCGTCTCCGCCGCGACTTTGATGAGATGTGTCGCCCTCGGTGTCGACTGGCCGGACCGGCCCGCAGGATCGGCGCCTGCCACATTGAAGTAGCGCAGAGCCACATAGCGAAAGTCGTGCGCACGGGCAGCGTCAGCGAGCATTAGCTCCGTCATCAATTTCGAGGTGCCATACGGCGACATGGGCATGAGTCGCGCGTCTTCCGACACCGGTGTCTGCTCCGGATTTCCGTACACCGCCGCGGTTGAGGAAAAGATAAAGTGCTTCACGCCTTGCGCCACCGCCGCGGCCATCAGCGTGCGCGACTTGACCGTGTTGTTGAGGTAATATCCGAGGGGATCCGCCACCGACTCCGGAACCACGATGGAGCCGGCGAAGTGGACGATGGCGTCGATGGCGTGCCGCTTCAGAATGAGCCGCACCAGATGCTCGTCGCCCACATCGCCAACAATGAGATGGGCCGGCTTGGCAACAGCCCAATCGAACCCGGTCGACAGATTGTCGAGGACGATGACCTGTTGGCCGGCATCGAGCAGTTCGAGCACCATGTGGCTGCCGATATATCCGGCACCGCCGGTGACAAGTGTGGTCATATGCGCCTTGTCGATATCTCGTGAGGATTTATTGCAGCGATAATGGGTTCCAAGAGTTTCCCTTCGACTTTTAACTTGTTAGATCGTTTTCAGCCAGCCTGACTTCGGGTCAGCCAACCCAAACCGCACGTGACCGCCGATGCCGAAACCGCGTGGAGCGCCCCCTTGACGATAGCCAGACCCATCCGTAAGGCCGTGTTTCCTGTTGCCGGCCTGGGCACACGATTCCTGCCTGCCACCAAGGCCGTACCCAAAGAAATGCTGACGGTCGTGGACAGGCCAGTGATTCAACACGTTGTCGACGAAGCCCGCGCGGCCGGCATCGAGCATTTCATCTTTGTGACAGGCCGCAACAAGGCCGTCATCGAAGACCATTTCGACAGTCAGTTCGAGCTTGAGCGAACGCTTGCCGAACGCGGCAAGCAGAAGGAGCTGGCCCATTTGATGAGCGAGCTGCCGGCTGCGGGGCAGACAAGCTTCACGCGCCAGCAGGCCCCCCTTGGGCTCGGGCACGCCGTTTGGTGCGCCCGCGACATCGTCGGCAACGAGCCCTTTGCGCTGCTCCTGCCGGACATGCTGCACCATGCGCCCAAGCCCTGCATGACAGAGATGATCGAGGCGTATGCCGAGCATGGCGGCAACCATATCGCCGTCGCGCCGGTGCCGGACGATCAGGCGCACCAGTACGGCATCGTCGGCGTGACGGACGCGCAGGCAAAGATCTCGCGCGTGACCGGTATGGTGGAAAAGCCCAAGCCCGGGACCGCGCCATCCAACCTGCACATCACCGGCCGCTATATCCTGCAGCCGGAGATATTTGAATTGCTGGCACGCGGGCAGCGCGGTGCCGGCGGGGAAATCCAGATCACAGACTCGATGATCGAGCTGCAGAAGACGCAGCCGTTCCATGCCGTGCGCTTCGACGGCACGATCTACGATTGTGGCTCCAAGATCGGCTTCCTTATGGCCAACGTCGCCTATGCGCTGGCGCGCGACGACATCGGACCTGAGCTGAGGGCAGGGCTGAAGGGGCTGATCTAACATCGCGTCAACGGCGCAGGCGAACGCCGACGCGAAGCTCGTCGGCGTTGTAGTTGCGCGCCTCGTCGGTCGCGTCGAACGCGATGTGCCCGTAGCGGCCGAACAGCGTCACTTCACGGCTCAGGACGTACTCGAGGCCGAGCATGGTGACCAGCTCACGCTCGGTGAAATCGATGCCCTGGTAATCCGCTCTAGCGAAGCGCATTCCAGCCGTAGCAATGATGTCGCGCCGAAATGCGTGGCGGAACTCGGCACCGAGGCTGTTTGTCAGGCCACCGCCGGCGCCCGCGAGATTGGTCTCGTCCACGTCTGTCCGGGCCGTGAGCAACACAGAGGTGAGCCCCGAGATGCGCCAAACCAGGTTGGCGTCGATTAGGATCCCCTCGACGGACGGCAACAGCGGATCGTGGTAGATCTGTTGCCCATAGCCGATCGAGACCTGGCCGTGCAGAGGAGCGTCCGCATCGCCGAACGACAGGCCGACCCGATGCCGCGTGCCACGGGAATCGTGATTGATGCCATCCGTGCCAGCCGCCGTGTGATCGCGCACATTAACGGACGTTTCGGCAAAGGCCGACAAGGTCGGCTTCAGCACCCAGGACGCGCGCACGGTTACCTCCTGCTGGGTGTAGTCCCGACCTGCGTTGGAGATTTCGCCGCTGCCCAGCGTAGCGACGGGCGCATAATCGAACTCGGCCAGGCTGCCCCGCAACTGCAGAGCCAGCCGATTAAAGCGGTGGTTGAGGCTCGCGGCGGCACGGCGCGTTTCCACGTCGCCGCGCTCGCTGGCGGAGAGCGGCACATCGATGGAGCCGCGCAACTCCTGCGCCAGTTCCCACGCCACCAGGGCCTCGATGCTGGTGCGGCGCGTCAAGTCTAGACGCGCGCGGGCTTCGAGCAACGCGCCACGATCATCCTCGGTGATATAGCCCCCGTGAAAAGACGTATTGCCCTCCGCGCGCAGTTCGACCGCGTGTCTGCTCCACATTGATACGGCACGGACACTGGGACGGATTTCGAGGGCGGCGTCTCTGAGCGGGTCGGTGCCACTGCGGAAGACGTTGCTGTAGGCCGCAGCCGCCAACTCGGCTTCCGGAAAGATGATGAAACTGCCCATTCTGATGCCGATGGGATCGAACGGATCACGGCGGAATTGGCGTTCAGGACGACGATCCTGAGCGGGCTCCGGCTCGATGGAAAAGGCATCGGGATCAAAGCCTGCCCGTGGGCGCTCAAAGGCATCGGTGTCGGCACTCGGACGGTGGTCGCGCCGGATCGCAGCGGTGGTTTCGCCGCGATCCGCGTCGTGCTGGGTCTCAATGCCGTCGACAGGGTGGGCCGGCTCGGCTGGCATGGTGCGATCGCCGTCGATCAGGCTGCGCCTGAGGGTCGGACCGGACCGATCCTCGTCCTCGGCTAGACCATCGTCAGACAGTTCGGATGCCCCCACACGGCCCGGACGCGTGGCCGGGCGCGGCTGGACCGGCTGGGTCCAAGCACGGCCGCCGATGCCATCCGCGGTTTGCTGCGCGTGCGCGCCGGCGCCCGCCACGAGCCACGGCACGGCCAAGACGAGGCAAAGCTGTAGCCGCCAACAGGTCACAGGCGCGCCCTCTATCCGGGGAGTTTCGCGGATTGACAAACCTTCGAACACCACAACCAAAGGTTGTGGATAAGTGCGTCGGTGTTAAAGAAGGGTTTCTGTATTCCGCGCCGCCGCAACTCGCTCAGCCATAAGGAATATCCACAGGCCGAAGTAAGGTGTTCCGTCTGCCCTGGCGGGTCCGCAAGGGACTGCTACAGTACAGGCGCCCGGAAGTGCGTTTGTAGTAATGCGTAATGGCTCCCACATTTTACGGGGGTTGAACTGGCGACAAGCCCTCGAGCTTGATCTTTCGCAGTTCGACGCCCGCCTTGTGGGGGCCTTTTTATTTTTGCGCGGCGCCGATCAGGACCGCATGTTGAGAAATTCCGTCACGGCATCCTTGTAGGCCCGGTCTCCCACAGCCTTCATGTGATCTCGACCCTCCATGACGACGGCCTGAGCACCAGGGATAAGGGCAGCCAGGTCCGTCGCCGATCCGGCAATAACATCCGTGCTGCCGACGGCCACGAGAACCGGGCATTGCAAACGCTTTAGGTCGTCGGCTGAAATGGGATCACGCGCACCGCGGATGCACGCTGCGAGCGCTTTCAGATCGCTCTTGGTCGAATCGGCGAAGGCGCGGAAAGTTCGGGCCGTGGGATTGGTGACGTCATCGATGGTGGGGGCTTCCAGCGCGGTAGCTATGGGGCCAGTTCCGGCCATGGGGCGGACCATGTTGACGCCAAGTCCCCCGAAAACCGAGCTGCGCACATACTGCGGATGCTGGATGGCCAGAAATGCGGTTATGCGCGCACCCATGGAATAACCCATGACGTCGGCCCGGCCGATACCCAGATGGTCGAGCACCCGCCTAGCGTCCTCGGCCATGCGCGGCGTGCCGTACTCTTGCGGGGTATAGAGCTTGCCGCTAAGTCCATGGCCGCGGTTGTCCATGGCGATGGCGCGGAAGCCGGACCGGTTCAGATGCCGTACCCAGCCCGTATCAACCCAATTGACGACGGCGTTTGACGCAAAGCCGTGGATCAGCAGAACCGGCTGCCCCTCGCCTTCGTCGATGAAGTGGATATCGACGCCATCCGAACTGAACATCGGCACTGGTAAACTCCTTCGCGCATAGGTCGGCCGCCAGTGCGACGTGCCTTCCCCTACCATTGGCAGCCGCGGACCGCTATGGTGCCGCCGCTACTTTGCGCCCTACGGGGCAAACCTCGGATAACACGCATGGCTGGCTCCGCCGTTCCGCATTTCGCCAACGATCTGGGCGTCGAAAAGATCTTCGTAGGCGTCAAGGAATTCCAATGCATGGGAGCACGCGCGCCTCAGGATCATCCCCACATCTATCTGGACATGGGCGCCGACAGCCAGATCCTGTGCCCCTACTGCTCGACGCTCTACATCCATGACCCGCGCCTGGCCGCAGACCAGACGGAACCCCCAGACTGCCTTGCCACGCCGTTGCCCGAGACGGCCTGAGCGCGGCGGCATGACCCGGCGATGACCGCCTCGGCGCCCGTCCTGATCGGAGGCGGCGGCATCGGCGGTCTCGCCACTGCGATTGCGCTCGCCGGCCATGGCATCCCGTCGCGGGTGCTCGAAAAGCGCTCGGAATTCTCCGAGGCGGGAGCCGGTATTCAACTCGGGCCCAACGGGGTGAGGGTGTTGCGCCGGCTTGGCATCGAAGCGGATCTGGCGCCGAGCGTGGGGCGGCCAAGGGAGATCAAGGTTTACTCAGGTGGCAGCGGTGCAGTGCTCACTCGCCTGCCGCTGGGCGACTGGATCGAGGCCCGGCACGGCGCACCTTACTGGGTGGCGCATCGCCAGGATTTGCAAGCGGCTCTTCTCGCGGGTGCGCAGCGCAGCGATCTCATCCAACTGGTGCCTAGGTTCGACGTGGTTGGTTTCTCGGACGAGGGAGGAGCGGTTCTCGCCGAGGCTCGTCACGGCGCGAGAGCGGACGGTCGTGCGCTGGTGTGCGCGGATGGTGTGTTCTCTCAGCTGCGGGCGCAGATCGCGCCTGACGCGCGGCTGCGGTTTGCCGGCAAGACGGCGGCGCGAGCGGTGCTCGATGCGGCGGGGGCGCACGCCGTCCTTGATGCAGGAGCGATCGGCGTGTGGATGGCGCCCAGCGCTCATGTGGTGCACTACCCGGTCCGGGCGGGGCGGGAGATCGCCGTCATCGTCATCATCAAAGAAACTTGGCAGGAGGAGGACTGGTCAGCGCCAGCCGATCCGGCGAAGCTGCGGGCCGCACTGGCGCCGTTTGCACCGGCGTTGCAGACCGCCCTGGCTCCGGCGACCGACTGGCGGCGATGGGCACTCTTCGATTGCGATCCGTTCGCCACCTGGAAGCGTGGCCGTGTGGCTCTACTGGGAGATGCCGCACATCCGCTGCTGCCATTTCTGGCGCAGGGTGGAAGCCTAGCCCTGGAAGATGCGGTGACGCTGGCCGATGCCCTTGCGGGAGCGGGGGAGGACATCGAGCGCGCGCTCGCCGCCTACGAGCAGGCACGCCGCGCGCGCACCGTGCGCGTGATGGCAACGGCGCGTCGCAATGGCCGGGTCTATCACCTGTCCGGTGTCGCGGCGCTGGCACGCAATGCCGTGCTACGCGCTTTGCCGCCCGAGCGCATCATGGCCTCGTATGACTGGGTGTACGGCTGGAAAGCCTAGCGGCCCTGGAACTTGGGCCGACGCTTTTCGCGGAAGGCAGTGACGCCTTCGCGGAAGTCCTCTGTGGACATGGCCATGGCCTGCGCGAAGCCTTCGGCTTCGAGGAATTCGTCGAATGAAGGATCATAGGCGCGCTGCAGGAGACGCTTGATGAGGCCGAGCGTCATGGTGGCACCGGCGGCGAGCGCATGGGCCGCCTCAAGCGCGGATGGCATGAGTTGATCCGGCGCGACCACGCGGGCGACGAGGCCCATCTGCAGGGCTTCCTCAGCCTGGACCTTGCGTCCGGTGAGCAGCATGTCGCGCGCACGCGCCATGCCGATAGCACGCGGAAGTGTGGCAACGAGGCCGAGGTCTGGCATGGCGCCGAGCCGCACGAACGCAGTGGTGAAGTAGGCCTCGCGCGAGGCGATGACGATGTCTCCCATCAGGGCCAGCGATACGCCGGCGCCGGCCGCCGCACCGTTCGCCGCCATGACCACGGGCTTCTCGGCCTTGAGCAGGCGGCCGACCCAGCCCCTGTAGTGGCGATGCATGCGGGAGCGCGTGTCGATGGGGCGCCGGTCGTCCATGTTGCGGATATCGCCACCGGCGCAGAAGGCGGCGCCGGTGCCGGTGATAAGGAGGCAACGCACGGCGGGATCGTCGAGCAGGCGCGGGATCTCAGGCGTCAGAATTTCACGAATGCCCGCGGACAGCGCATTCATCGACTTGGGCTCGTTGAGGCGGACGATGGCGACCGCGCCTTCCATTGTGACGATGACAGGTGCTTCCGACATCGGCTGTGTCTCCCTCGCCCCGCCTACAATTCGATGAGCTTGCCCGCACCTTGTTCCTTCGCCCGGCGATAGACCATGTTGGCCGCGACCATGTCCTCCATGGCGTTGCCCATCGACTTGTAGATCGTGATCTGATCGGCGGACGTGCGGCCGGGGCGCGCACCGCTCATGAGCTCGCCAATCTCGATGCCGCTTGACGGATCGAGGCCCTGCAACTCGGCACAGCCGACGGGCGCGGGACTGAAGGCGGTGCGTGCCTCGACGTAGACGGTTGCGCGCGGCAGGAGATCGCGCGGCAATTCTCCGCCCGGCGGCGCAAAACCGACCGAGGTGACGTGCGTGCCGGGCTTGATCCAGCCGCTTTCGATGACGGGCGTGTCCGAACTGGTGGTGAGGCATACGATGTCTGACGACCTGACGGCCTCGGCGACATCGGTGACGACACGCGTGCGGGCAATGCCCTTGGCGGCACGCTCAGCCCCTTCGCGAGTGCGTGAGACGACGCGGATTTCGTCGAGCGAGCGCACGGCTCCGAGAAGCCGGATGTGATCGCGCGCCTGGACGCCGCCACCGATCACGGTGGCGATCTTCGCGTCTTTGCGCGCCAGCTCGCGGACAGTGAGCATGGCCGCGGCGGCCGTGCGAACGCCGGTGATGACGGCGCCATCCATGATGGCCACCGGCACACCGTTCTCCGGATCGAAGAGCTGGATGACCGCCACGTGACTCGGCAAACCGTGCTCGGGATTGTGATGAAAAACGTTGACCGTTTTCAGCGACATGAGCTGGCCCGGCATCCAGGCCATCATGGCAAGCGACACCCCTTTGCCCGGGACGCTGACCAGCGGGCGCGGCGGCGCTTGCACCTGGCCGGCGCTCAGCTCTTTGAAGCCGTCCGCCAGTGCATCGATGGTCGCTACAGGATCGATGAGCCGTTCGACGTCGGCAAAGGCGAGAGTAAGGACTTGCGCCACGTTCGT
>CADEFX010000033.1:0-14536 GCA_902826715.1 uncultured Hyphomicrobiales bacterium
CAGCGCCATGGCATCCAACCGCGAGATCGTGGAGGTGCTGCACTTCGTGGGCGCCACCGATCGCTTCATCGCCCGCGAGTTCGAGAAGCATTTCCTCAATTTGGGCATTCGCGCCGGCCTCGTCGGCGCGCTCTGCGCCATGGTCATCTTTCTCGTCATGCCGAGCGTTATGGAGTTGCTTGGCGGCGGGACGATTACGATTGCCGAGATCCGCCGCCTGATCGGCGTGGGCGCACTCGACGCGGCCGGTTATGTTCTCATGGCCATGGTCGTCGTGGTCATTGCGGCGCTGTGCATGTTGACGTCGCGCTTCGGCGTGTACCGCATTCTTCACAGTCAGAACTAAAGCTCGGGGATAAGTCGGTTTTCTACAGCCGCTGTGCGCTGTGTCCCATGTATGGCAAGGTGCGCTAAGCTCAAGTGCTTCGGGGGACCGGGGCGGTGGGAAATTTGGTCGTGGCTCCGTCAGTCCGGGGGCCGAAACGATCTTGCTCTCGGAACGCGCGACCATGCCGAAGGCGGCTAAACTCCTGATCGCGTTCGTCCTGGCCTGCGCCGCCGCTGCGGGCGTGGGTTTCCTCGCTTTCGCGCACGCCGTCAAGCAGGCTGCGCCCTCCGATCCGCCGGTCGCTGACGCCATCGTCGTGCTGACCGGCGGCGAGGACCGCATCGAGGAGGGCATCAAGCTTCTTGCCAGGCGCAAGGGCAAGCGCCTGCTGATCTCGGGCGTCAACCCTGCGACGCGCGCTGCCGAAATCGAACGCCTTACAGGCTATGATCGCCGGCTATTTGATTGCTGCATCGACTTCGGCTATCGCGCTGTCGACACCATCACCAATGCCGAGGAGACGCGCGCCTGGGCCGCGAACTGGCGCTTCTCGAGGCTCATCCTCGTCACGTCGGGCTACCACATGCCGCGCAGCCTCGTTGAATTTGCGCGCGTGCTGCCCGATGTCGAGTTGCTGCCCTATCCCGTGGTCACGCGCAGCCTGCATCTCGATGCCTGGTGGCAGCACCGGCACACGGCCCGCGTCATGGGTGTTGAATATCTCAAGTTTCTCGCCTCTGCGGTCAGATTGGCTACAGCACGGCTGCTTGGTATGGGACAGCGCCACTCGGCCGGGGGTGGTGATGCTCCTCGCCCGGCACAGGGCTGAGATCTATTCGCATGATCCTGCTGCGCTCACTGTTGTATTTCGCGGCGTTTTACGTCAGCACCGCCATCTTTCTCGTCGGCGGCAGCTGGCTGTTCTTCGGCCCGCGTTCCTGGGCCATGGAAGGCTTGCGCCTGCACGGCCTGTTCTGCACGTGGCTTCTGAAGGTCTTCTGCGGCACCCGCATGCAGGTGCGCGGGGCCGAGAAGCTCGACACCCGCCCCTGCCTCGTCGTCTCCAAGCATCAGTCCGCCTGGGACACCTTCGCGCTCGTGCCCGTCTTCCGCGATCCGGCCATCGTGCTCAAGGAGGAGCTGAAGTGGATCCCGTTCTACGGCTGGTTCTGCATCAAGTTCGAGCACATCCTCATCCGCCGCGACCGCGCCGCCGCCGCATTGAAGCAACTCGTGGCGGATGCCAGGCACCGTGCGTCGCAGGGCCGCGAAGTGTTCATCTTCCCCGAAGGCACGCGCCGCCCGCCGGGTGCTGAGCCCGACTACAAGCCGGGCTATATCGCGCTGTACGAAGGGCTGGGCCTCACCTGCTATCCCGTGGCCCTCAACTCCGGCCTCTACTGGCCGCGCCGCAGCGTCCTGCGCTACCCCGGCACCATCGTTGTCGAGATCCTGGACCCCATTCCCCCCGGCCTGCCGCGGGCCGAATTCCGCCGCCGGATCGAGACGGCTATCGAGGCGGCCTCGGACCGCCTGATCCGCGAAGCCGCCGCCTCGCCCTTGCCCCCGCCCGACGCACTGGACTATGTCAGGAGCGTGCAGGCCAAAAAGAGAACATAAAAAGAACATTCATTGACTCCGGGCTGCCCGAAGCCTATGTTTCTAGGTACACAGGCAGCCGCGAACTCCATGATGCCATTGAGCCTTCCGCCCATCTCAGAGCAGATCTGGGACACGAAGTACCGTCTCAAGCGAGCAGACGGCACACCCGTCGATCAAACGATCGACGACACGTGGCGGCGCGTGGCGCACGCAATCGCCGCGCCCGAGGCTAACGCTGAGCGCGCCATGTGGGCCGAGCGCTTCTACGGCGTGCTCAGCGACTTCGCCTTCCTGCCCGCGGGCCGCATCATCGCCGGCGCCGGCAGCGGCCGCGACGTGACGCTGTTCAACTGCTTCGTCATGGGCCGCATCGAGGACGATCTCACGTCCATCTTCGACAACGTCAAGGAAGCCGCGCTGACGATGCAGCGCGGCGGCGGCATCGGCCACGACTTCTCGACGCTGCGGCCGTCCGGCGCGCTGGTGCGCAGCGTCGGTGCGGGCGCGTCCGGGCCCGTGAGCTTCATGGACGTATGGGATTCGATGTGCCGTACCATCATGTCGGCCGGCCAGCGGCGCGGCGCCATGATGGCGACGCTGCGCTGTGATCATCCCGACATCGAGATTTTCATCGATGCCAAGGCCGACGCCCGGCGTCTGCGCAACTTCAATCTCTCTGTGCTCGTCACGGATGCGTTCCTCGACGCCGTGCGTGCCGATGCGCCCTGGAACCTCGTCTTCGACGGCACCGTCTATCGTACGGTCTCCGCCCGCGCATTGTGGGGTCGCATCATGCAGGCGACCTACGCTTATGCCGAGCCCGGCGTCATCTTCATCGACCGCATCAACGCCAACAACAACCTCGCGTACTGCGAGGAGATCAGGGCGACCAATCCTTGCGGCGAGCAGCCGTTGCCGCCACACGGCGCCTGCCTGCTCGGCTCCATCAACCTCGCGCGGCTGGTCGAGAAGCCGTTCACGCCCGAGGCAACGCTGAACGAGGCGCGACTGAACGAACTCGTGCCCATCGCCATACGCTTTCTCGACAACGCTATCGATGTTTCGGCCTATCCGCTGGAGGCCCAGCGGCAGGAGGCGAAGGCCAAGCGCCGCATCGGTCTCGGGGTCACCGGGCTCGCCGATGCGATCATCATGTGCGGCATTGCCTACGGCTCGCCCGAGGCGGCGCGTCGCGCCGAGCATTGGATGGCCGCCATTGAGCACGAGGCCTATCGCGCCAGCGCGGATCTTGCGGGCGAAAAGGGCGCTTTCCCGCTGTTCGAGGCGCGCGCGTTCCTCGGCTCGCCCAACGTCACGCGCCTGCCTGCCGACGTGCGCGAGGCCATTGCCCGCCACGGCATTCGCAACGGCTGCCTGATCTCCATCGCCCCCACCGGCACCATCTCGCTGCTTGCCGCCAACGTGTCGAGCGGCGTCGAGCCCGTCTTCGATTTCCGCTACACGCGCCGCGTGCGCGGCGACGGTGACTTTGTGCGCGAGGAGCAGGTGGAGGACTACGCCCATGCCCTGTTCCGGCGCATGTTCGGACCGGAGCGACCGCTTCCGCCGGCCTTCACCACCACCGCCGATTTGTCCCCGCGCGCACATCTGGAGATGCAGGCTGCCCTGCAGCGGCACGTCGACAGCTCCATCTCCAAAACCATCAACTGCCCGGAGGATCTGCCCTTCGAGGCCTTCAAGGACGTGTATCTGGAAGCCTACGCGCTAGGTCTCAAAGGCTGCACCACATTCCGCCCGAATGCCGTGACCGGCTCGGTCCTGACGAGCGCCGATCCAGCAACCCAGGCGACCGCATCGGAGGCGGAGAAGGTCCGCCCATCGCTATCGGCAGTCTCCGCCCCCGCCCGCGACGCTGACGTCGTTTATATGTCGAAGCCCCTTGAGCGCGATGCCGTGCTCGAAGGCTTTACCTACAAGCTGCGCTGGGGCGCCAGCGACCACGCCATCTATGTCACCATCAACGATATCGAACGCGACGGGCGCCGCCGTCCGTTCGAGGTCTTCATCAACACCAAGAACCTTGAGCATTACGCCTGGACCGTGGCGCTGACGCGCATGATCAGCGCCGTGTTCCGTCGCGGCGGCGACGTCACCTTCGTTGTCGACGAATTGAAGGCGATCTTCGATCCCCAGGGCGGTCACTGGATGAACGGCCGCTACGTCCCTAGTCTGCTTGCCGCCATCGGTGGCGTCATCGAGACCCACATGCTGCGCATCGGCTTCCTGCAGCAGCCGCGTGAGGACGAGCTGAGGATCCCTGCTGTCGCCCATTGCGATGCGTCCGACGCCGCCGGAACCGGCCTTAGCGCAGGTATCGACCTTCCGGAGGTGCGCAAGCCGGTGCCGCGGCGCTGTCCGCGCTGCCAGCAGGCGTCTTTTCTATTTCATTCCGGGTGCTGGACCTGCCGCGATTGCGGGTATTCGAAATGCGGCTGACGAGACCTTCCACAGCGGCGCGGGCTGATCACGGAACCGTCGCGAACGTGTGAGCGTTTGCCTTCAAATCTGTGCGAGCGGGCCATATTTCTGCTTGAAACAGTCTGTAACAATACGAAGTCAGTTCGGCGCTGGCACTCTTTCGCGGGGACTTGAAAATGCGGTTGTCTCCTACCCTGTCCACCCAGATCCACGAAACCGGCAACCAGCTCGGCTGGCGTCAGGCGCTGACCCGCCCGGCGGCGCAATTGGTTGAATGGCAAGGCGCC
Source organism: uncultured Hyphomicrobiales bacterium (assembly GCA_902826715.1). Lineage (GTDB taxonomy): Bacteria > Pseudomonadota > Alphaproteobacteria > Rhizobiales > Hyphomicrobiaceae > CADEFX01. The sequence goes on from CADEFX010000033.1 coordinate 4,657, forward strand.
TCCGGTCGCGTTTACCAGCATATCGTCTACAGCCTGCTCGATTGCCCACGCATCCCCGAGGTCAACTATGTTCTGGCCCATCGCGATGCTAACGGCGAGTGCCGTGTCCTCAGGATCGGCCGCACCGAGCACGATGCGCAGACGCTCAATCTCGCCCGTATCCGCCACGAAGGGGCCCTGCTCGGCGCCAACGAGGTTCACCTTTACGTGATTGCGCGCAGCGACACGGAGCGCGCGCAGATCGAATTCGATTTGGCTGCCGGCCTTGACGGCCACCGTGGCCGCGTGGTGTGCCACTAGTTTTGGTTTTCTCTTCCGCTCGCTCTTGAGGCCCGGCCCCAAGCCGGGCCTCAGTCATTCATATGCCGCCGATAGGGAAACCTATTCCTATCCCCCGGCCGCAGCCTGCGAAAACGCCCGCCGACCTTGTCCCTCGTGGCCCGCTGCAAAGCCGCCACCCGCGGGCTCTCCTGGGGGGCGCCGGCTTCGCGGCCGAAATGTGGCCCGGTCAGAGCCAGTAGCCGCTCCAACTCCCGCTCGCGGATGCCGAGTTCGCTCAGATGCCGCATGGTGTTGATGAAGTAATCGAGGTTGAGGCCCGACAGGCCGCGCGCGCCCCGGATCAGCCGTGCCTGCACGGAGAGCGGCAGCCCCGCCGCATAGCTCGGGTGCGCCCGCTCGGCCACGAACGCTGTCGCGCGCACATGTCCGCCCGGACCCTCAATGTCGATCGGCACGTTGACCTCGCGATACACGCCGCTCACCAGTTCGCGCTCGCGCAGATAATGCAGCACCCTATGGGTGTTCTTGGCGGCCACCCGGAACACTATGCCCTCGCATACGCCGCCGCGGTCGAGCCCGAGCACCAGCCCCGGCCGAGCCTCCGCGCCGCGATGATGCGTCGAGTAGATGCAGAAAGAGCGCCGGTAGCCGACGAGCCGGGCGTGCCGCGCTTCCTCGAAGGCGAAACCCGGCCGCCACATCAGCGACCCGTAGCCGAAGAACCAGACGTCGTGACCAGGCGGCGTGATCTCAGCCTCCGCCTGCCTTTTTGGATGGAACGGATGCCGCCGCCTGCGCCGGTCCATGCGGCCTGCCGAAATCCGCCGCCGCCGTATCCTGGCCTGCCTGAATGATGCCGCGCCGCAGTTCGCGCGCCTCGCCGAACAGGCGGAAGAGCATGTCGCCGTCGTCGAAGCGGATGGCCCGCTGCAGCGCCGTCAGGTCCTCGGTAAAGCGCCCGAGCATCTCGATCACGGCCGACTTGTTGTTGAGGAACACGTCGCGCCACATGGTTGGATCCGACGCGGCGATGCGCGTGAAGTCGCGAAAGCCGCCGGCCGAGAACTTGATCACCTCGGATGCCGTCACGCGCTCCAGGTGCGCGGCCGTATTGACGATGTTGAAGGCGATCAGATGCGGCACGTGACTGGTAATCGCCAGCACCATGTCGTGATGGTCGGGCGCCATGATCTCGACGTGCGAGCCAAGCGCCTCCCAGAACGCCTTCAGCCGCTCCACTGCGCCATCATCTGCACCTGATGGTGGCGTCAGGATGCACCAGCGCCCGTCGAACAGCTCGGCAAAGCCCGACTCGGGCCCCGAATGCTCCGTGCCCGCAATCGGATGACCCGGCACGAAATGCACGCCCTCGGGCACATTCGGGCCCACGTCGCGCACCACCGCGCCCTTGACCGAGCCCACGTCCGTGAGGATCGCGCCCTGTTTCAGCTTGCCTGCCATCTCCGCCGCAACCGCGCCGCACGCGCCCACTGGCACGCACAGGATCACCAGGTCCGCGCCTTCGGCCGCATCCGCGGCCGAATTGAACGCCTCGTCGACGAGACCCAGCCGTCTTGCCGTGTTGCGCGTTGCCTCCGTCTTGGCATAGCCGGTGATACGCCGCGCCAGCCCGCTGCGCCGGATGCCATGGCTGATGGATGAGCCGATCAGTCCGATGCCGATCAGCGCCACCGTGTCGAATTGTGGCTTGCTCATGCCCTTGCCTTCCGCGTGAACTCCGCGAGCGCCGCGGCCGTGGCCCGGTTCTCCTCCGCCGTGCCAATCGTCATGCGCAGCGCATTCGGCAAGCCGTAGCCCGCCACTCGCCGCATAATGATGCCCTTCGACTTCAGGAACTCGTCTGCTGCGACGGCACCGCCCTCACGCCCTTCCGCAAAATGGATCAAAATGAAGTTGCCGACGCTCGGCGTCACCTTGAGGCCGAGCTTCTCCGCCGCGGTCGTCATCCATGGCAGCCACTCGTCGTTGTGCGAGATCGAGCGCTCGACGTGACCCTTGTCCTCGATGGCCGCAATACCGGCCGCAATCGCCGGCGCTGTCACGTTGAACGGCCCGCGGATGCGGTTCAACACGTCGGCGACGGCCTGCGGGCAGTAGGCCCACCCGAGGCGCAGCGCGGCCAACCCATGGATCTTCGAAAACGTGCGCGTCATCACCGTATTCTCGGTGGTCGCGACCAGCTCTATACCGGCCTCGTAGTCGTTGCGGCGCACGTACTCGCAATAGGCCGCGTCGATCACCAGCAGCACGTTGCCCGGCAGGCCTTGACGCAGCCGCCGCACCTCGTCGAACGGAATGTACGTGCCCGTCGGATTGTTCGGATTGGCCAGGAACACAATTTTCGTGCGCGACGTCACGCGCGCCAGGATGGCATCAACATCGGCCGTGTGATTTTTCTCTGGCACCACGACGGGCATCGCCCCGTTGCCCAGAGTGACGATGCGGTACACGAGAAAGCCGTGCTCCGTGAAGATCGCTTCGTCGCCCGCGCCGACATAGGCGTGCGCTAGCAGGTTCAGCAGCTCATCTGAGCCGCACCCGCATATGATGCGATCCGGGTTGAGGCCATAGGTTCGTCCGATCGCCTTACGCAGCTCCGTCGCCGCGCCGTCCGGATAGCGCTCCAGGCTCGCACCCACCGCGCCGTAAGCCTCGATGGCCTTCGGGCTCGGGCCCAGCGGCGTCTCGTTCGACGACAGCTTGATCGGCTTCAGGCCGCCCGGCACCACGCTTTCGCCCGGCACGTAGGCGTTGATATCCATTATCCCCGGCTTGGGCACGGGGGCGCTCGTCGACATGGCGTCTCTCTGTTCAGAAACGGGGTGCTCGGGAGGAAAGAGTGATAGGCATGTCCCCGTCCGAAATCAAAGAAAAGATTGACTTTCGCGCAGGCCGGCCTAGCTAACCGTCCCAGATCATGTGGGCCGGCGTTTGACACGCAATCCAGGTACTTCGGGGCATGGAGGGGTCGTTTTTGAGATCGCGAACCAACATGTTTGGCAAGCATGCCGGTATTTGCGGCCGACGGACATGCCCCTCATCGAGCAAACCGTTGGGCTGATGGGCTATGCCACCGTTGACGTACGTCTTGGTGTAATTTCTGCCATGACCCCTTGATGCGCCGGCCCGCCATACCAGCCGCTCGCGTCGGCCACGGAGCGACCGGTCGGGCAGTATGACCGGCACCCGGCAGAGCGAGACCAGTCGATGCCTATAAAGATACCCGATGACCTACCCGCCCGCGCCACGCTCGATGCAGAAGGCGTAATGGTGCTGCGCGAGGCAGACGCTGTGCGCCAGGACATCAGGCCTATGCGCATCGGTCTGCTCAATCTGATGCCCAACAAGATCAAGACTGAAACACAGATCGCGCGGCTGCTCGGCTCGACGCCGCTTCAAGTGGAGTTGACGCTGGTGAAGATCACCAACCACGTCGCGCGCAATACACCCAGCGAGCACATCATATCGTTCTACCGCGATTGGGAGGACATCCGCTCCGAGAGGTTTGACGGCTTTATCGTTACCGGTGCCCCGGTGGAGACGATGCCATTCGAACGGGTGACCTATTGGGAGGAGCTGCGCCGTATCTTCGACTGGACGCAGACCCATGTCCACAGCTGCTTCAATATCTGCTGGGGCGCGCAAGCGGCGGTCCATCACTTTTACGGCATACCCAAGTACCCTCTGTCCGAGAAGGCGTTCGGTGTCTACCGCCACCGCAATCTAGCACCTACCTCGCCTTATCTGCGGGGTTTTTCAGACGATTTCTCGATCCCGGTCTCGCGCTGGACCGAGATGCGGCGTGAGGACATTCCGGCGGATAGCGGGATGAGCGTACTGATGGAGTCAGACGAGGCGGGCCTGTGCCTGTTGGACGATCCGGCCCACAGGTCGCTGCATATGTTCAACCATATCGAGTATGACTCTCATTCGCTCAGCGACGAGTATTTCCGAGACCTCGCCGCCAAGAAGTCCATAGCCACTCCGCACAACTACTTCCCGAAGGACGACCCGGGTAGTCAGCCTGAGAACCGCTGGCGCAGCCACGCCCACCTGCTGTTCGGCAACTGGATCAACCAACTCTACCAGACGACGCCTTTTGACGTATCGAGGATCGGAAACCGGTGAGGCCATGGCTGGCTTCAACAGCTGGGGTTAGCAGCACGTGGAATCCGCTGACGGTGCACAATCTGCTCGGCGAGAAGGCCGTCTTCCAGCTCACCCGTTCGTAACCCTATTCACAAGTCGGCAGCGAGGTAACGGACGGTCTTGGCACCGTCGTCGATTGTCGCTCTTCCAACTTCCTCGAAGCCCTGGGCAGCGTGGAATTTGTCCGACACGGGATTGGGGGGTCGATGGTTTACCTCACAGACGACGCGGGTGTGCCCCAACTCGATCGCTCGCTTGAATACGTCGGCATAAAGCATGCGGCCAAGTCCATGCCGCCTATATGTTTCAGAGACGACCACGCGATCGATATACAGGAACTTGTCGAACCGGCGCCGGAACCAGAGAAAGTGGCCGCCGTCGTAGTTATCGGACTGCTCAAATGCTAACAGGAATGCGGCTGCCGGCGTAACCGATAGCGCGATCCGTGCTGCGGCGATCAATTGATCGAACCGCTCTCGTGAGAGAGGCGAGGTCTCCGTTGCGCTTGCGTTGTTGACGTGCAGCAAAGTCAGGCGCGTCGAATGTTCGTGGTGAAGGTCGTTGATCTCGAATGCGACCGACATCGATCCCTCCGACGCTGGTAGCGCGACAGCGCGCATTTGCTAGCGGGAAAGCCGAAGGATGATGGCCGACTTGCGTGTTCGCAAGGTCGACGCAGGAACAAACTCCCGCGCCTGCCGTTACTTTGGCATAGGCGCACGCTGCGCCGTTCCCCCACGCTGAAAGGATCAGCCCAATGATCAATGCGTCGCAGATCAAAGAGCATATGGAAATCAAGGGTTCCGACGGCAGCCACGTCGGCACGGTGGATCGCGTCGAAGGCAACCGCATCAAGCTGACGAAGTCCGATTCCGCCGCCGGCGGCCAGCATCACTACCTCGACCTCGGCATGGTCGACGAAGTTAAGGACGATGAGGTCTGCCTGTCCAAGACGGCGGCCGAAGCCAAACAGATGCTTCAGTAGCCGACGCGTGGCGGCGGCGGAATTTTTCCGCCGTCTGCCTTGGCTTTTGGCCCGCCGAGAAATGTGCCGACGCGCCTGACGCCGGCACGAGATCCTGGAGCACGCGCGACCGCGCGCCCTTGCCGATCGGTGCCACCAACTCCTTCTTGGCCTCGACGATGATGACGCCGGCGAACGCAGGCCATAGGCGCGCACCCATCCGCTCGATCGCCATTGCGGAGCGCAGGACCAGAGGCCGATCGATCGGCGGCAAATACAAGGCGGCTCCCCACTCAACTGGCGTGAAGAGCGCGTCTGAGAGAAGGCGTTCGAGCTGTCCTGGACTATAGGGTCTGCCATGGCCGAACGGCGTCGTGTCCATGCGCGCCCACACGCCGCGCCGATTTGGAACGACGATCAACAGTCGGCCCTCCGGCTTCAGCACGCGCCACATTTCCCGGAGCAGCGGACGCACGCGCTCGCTCGCTTCCAGGCAATGCACGGCGAGCAGGTAGTCCACGCACGCGTCCGGCAGCGGTAGTGTTTCTTCCTCGACCAGCACGGAGTGCACCGGCCCGGTGGCGGGCCACATTAGCGCGCCCTGCTCGGCGGGCATCAAGGCGCCGAGCCGCGTCACGTCACCGCGAAAGGCGCTCAGAAACGGCGTCGCGAACCCGAGCCCCATCATCGTCGCACCGCTGGTGCGCCGCCAGCGTGCCCGGATGCGATGCACGAGCAGGCGCCGCACCATGCCCCCGAGGGGCCGGCCGTAAAAGTCGCGCAGTTCGACCACGTCCGGATGCATCTGCTCCTGCCTGGATCAGGCGCTACAACGGCTGCTGCCATAGTGCACGAAGTTTCAATTCGGCGGCAGGCGTTTGAAATACGGCCCTTGGCTGTTAGGTTCGCTCAAACATCATCTGTGTGTCAGGAGGCCCGCCATGTCGACCCTAACCATCCATCAATTCGCGTGCCGCAGCGACAACTACGGCGTCCTCGTCCACGATGCGGCGGCTAACCTGACGGCGGCCATCGACGCGCCGGAGACCGACGCCGTGCGCCGCGCCCTCGCCAACAAAGGCTGGAAGCTCACGCACATCTTCGTCACCCATCATCACGCCGATCATACCGATGGCGTTCTGCCGCTCAAGGCCGAGACCGGGTGCGCTGTGCTCGGCCCGAAAGGCGAGGCCAGCAAGATCAAGGGCCTCGACAAGCTCGTTGGCGAGGGTGACACATTCGCCTTCGGCGGCTCCGAGGTGAAGGTGCTGGAAACGCCTGGTCACACCTCCGGCCACATCTCGTACTGGATTCCGTCTCAAGACGTCGCCTTTGTCGGCGACACGGTCTTTGCCATGGGATGCGGCCGCATCATCGAAGGCACACCCGAGATGATGTGGAACTCGCTGCAGAAGATCGCCAAGCTGCCGCCGGCGACCGAGCTGTATTGTGGACACGAGTACACTGTCGCCAACGCCAAATTCGCATTGACCATCGAGCCCGAGAACAACGCACTGCAGGCGCGCGCCGCCGAAGTCGAGAAGCTGCGCGCGGCCAACAAGGCCACGCTGCCCACGCGCTTGGATGTTGAGCTGGAAACCAACCCGTTCCTCCGCCCGCAGGTGCCAGCCATCCGCACGCGCCTCGGCCTGGAGAAAGCGCCGGACTGGAAGGTCTTCGCCGAGATCCGCGAGCGCAAGAACCGCAGCTGAGCGTTCGCCAATGCCGGACCAAAGCGCCGACGACGTCATTCGTGCGCTCGACCTGCAGCCGCATCCGGAAGGCGGATACTTTCGCGAGACCTTCCGCGATCGCTGTGTTGATGCCGAAGGCCGGGCCGCCTCGACGGCCATCTATTTCCTGCTGAAGGCGAACGAGGTCTCGCGCTGGCACCGCGTCGATGCGGCAGAGGTCTGGCACTGGTACGCCGGTGCCCCGCTGGAGCTGTCGCTCGCCGAGGGAGAGCGCATCACAGGCACATTGATCCTCGGCTCCAACCTTGAGGAAGGGCACCGTCCCCAAGCCGTGGTCCCGGCACATCACTGGCAAAGCGCGCGCAGTCTCGGCGCGTGGACCCTCTTGGGTTGCACCGTGGCGCCAGGGTTTGAGTTTTCCCGATTCGAGCTGGCCGGTGCCACGTTTCGGCCCACAACCTGATTGACACGAGTCTTTTGCGCTACGGCTGCCAGCGGTGAGTTTTCCACCGCCAATTGAACAGTCGGGCGCGACCTAAATATTTGAAATATAAGAAGTTACAAACTTCTGAGCCTGCCAGTGCCCCGGCAGTCCTTGCTCCCGACTCACGACTCATAAAGAGTGTCGATTCGAGTAGGGACGCATGGGGCGAGCGGGGCAGTTGAAGATGCGACAGGAGTCATCCGGGGTATTACTCAGCGCGGTGTTCGTCGACTACGACAACATCTATCTTTCGCTCAAAAGAAAGAGCGAGGAAGCCGCCAAGCGCTTCGCCAAGGACGCTGCTCTTTGGCTCAAGGCCATCGAGAACGGCGCCCTAATGTCGCCTACCAACACTCCTGCCAAGGGCGGTCCGCGCCGCATCGTCATGAACCGGTGTTACGGCAACCCCGTGCCGCGCCGCAATGCGACCGACAATTCCACGGACATGAACTCGTTTCCGTTTGTGCGGCACCATTTCCTGCGCGCCGGCTTCGAGATCGTCGACTGCCCGCCGCTGACGCAGCAGCTGAAGAATTCTTCCGACATTCGCATGGTCATGGATGTGCGGGACTATCTGACCCACGACACCTATTTCGACGAATTCGTCATCCTGTCCGGCGATGCCGACTTTACGCCAGTTCTGCACCGCTTGCGCGCGCACGCCCGCCGCACAGTCATCTTTGCCAACGACTACACGGCCGCGCCCTACACGGCCATAAGCGACAGCGAGGTGCGCGAGTCGAACCTGATCAGCCTCCTTCTGGAAGGCCGCATTGGTGACCAGGCGATCCCGGGCATCGCTGCCGAAGGCGATGACACGGCGCGCCGCAGCATCATTGCCGAGGTCGTCTCCACCGTTCAGGCTTCGCCGCAGCCCGTTCCGCTTGAGGTTCTCGCCGATCGCGCCGTGCGCGCGGTAGGCCACGAGCGCACTATCGGTACCGGCTGGGCCGGCGCTGGCGGCTTCCGCGAATTGCTCCTGCAGGCTCTGCCGGACGGTCTCAAGCTCACCGACAACCCGCCGTATCTGGTTCTCGACACGCGCCGCCACATCGCACAGGCGCCGGTCGCGCCGCGTGAGATCCGGTCCGATCGCACGATCGCTTCGCCTGCCGCCAACGACGCCGCATTTACGCATGACGTAAGCCGGCCGCAGGCGCAATACACGCCGCCGGCCCGCGGGACTGCGCCAACCCAGGAGACGAACGCCCCGTTCCTGACGAGCCAAACCCTCGAAAGCCCGCAGACCTATGCGGCGCGCGGTGCGCCTGCGGACTTCCAGGCGCCTGTCCGGGCGTCGGTTCGCACGGCCGAGCCGCCGCGGACTGCCGTGTCGGCCTCCGTGCAGCAGGCCATCCAGCGCATCCACGAGGCTTGCCAGGCGCCGCCGCTGTCGCCGCCCGAGTACCGGCTTCTGTTCGACGTCATGGCGCAGGAGATCACGGAGAACAATCTCAGCGGCGTGCAAACGATCGTGAACATCGTACAGCGCGCCCGCGACCGCGGTCTCGAACTGCGCAAGGACGACGTCCGTTTCGTGCTTGAGGTGGTGAGCGAGACCGACCCGTGGTTTGAGCAGGGTGCATCGGCCAATCTGTTTGCCGGCAGCTTCCGCAACTTCGTGGTCGCCCGGTGCCGCAGCCAGGGCCTCAACCTCTCCGCCGATGAGCTCGATCTTATCGATGCGTGGTTCGCGGGCAATGCCCCGCTACCCTCCACGACGATCCAGGCGCCGCAGCGTGCGATACAGCAGAACGATCCGCCGCAGGGCCATGACACGCAGATGGCGTCGGCACGCGCCACCATGCAGCAGATCGGCCAGGATATCCGCGGCGAACGCTATCGCTCGTTCGACGATGCTTCGCAGCAGTATGCTCCCGAGCAGCGCTCGATCGCACGCGCGCCGGCGCCTCAGCAGTTGGGCGCGGGAGAGCCCGGTCAATCGACGCACTCGGATTTTGCCGGCGACGAATTTCCGCGCATCGTGCGTACGCGCGTGAGGGGGTAGGTGCGTACGCGCGTAAGGGGTTAGCCGCGGGCATCAAAGGGTGGCGGCGGGGATGGGTTAGTGCCGAACCGCCTGCGGACGTTAGGCTACCGCGTGGCTGCGGCTTGCCAGCAAGGCCCCGGCCATGATCAGAATGGCCGCCATCCAGACGGCAGGCGTCGCTGTGCCGAGACCCGCCATTGTCAGTATGACCGTCGAGAGAAGCGGCGTCGCGTACGCTGCCACGCCGAGAAGCCGGAAGTCGCCATGGTTCATACCCTCATCCCCTAGGTAAAAGG
>CADEFX010000033.1:14546-28018 GCA_902826715.1 uncultured Hyphomicrobiales bacterium
AGACCTCATGCCCATCGTGAAAAGGCCAGCACGGCCCGGTGCAGCCAGAGGGCAAGAATCGCAAGCCAGGATGAGAGCGTGGAGGGCCAGACCGTCGTCTCCAGCGACAAGTGGAATACGAGAGCCACAAGCATGGTGAGGGCGCAGCTCCCCATCACGGCAGTGCTCGGGACGCCCGCAAAAAATCGTGACGCCACCGAATAGCTGGACCAGATTAGCGCCGCTGCTGCGGCCGCGACGTAACCCAAGGCCGAGCCGCTGAGCTCGATGTTCCCGCCCTTGCCCATCAGCATGAGCACCGTGCCCGCCAACCCCAGAAGTGCGCCGGCGACATGCCACCATCGCAGGCCGGCACCGCCAAGCGCCATCGGCAACATCCCCGACATCAGCACGAGCAGGAGCGGCCACAGGAAGACGATGAGGCTCGCCTCTAGCGGTGGTGCCGCTTGAAGTGCAAAAAAATAACACGCGTGAAACCCGAGCAGACCGTAGGCGCCCAGACACCATGACGCGAATGGCACTTCGGCGAGCAGAGCCAGCGACTGTCCTTTCAGTCGCGCCCACACGACGCCCACCAGCGTGCCGGTCGCAAAAGTCATGGCCGCGAGCTGGAACGGCGGAATGGGTCCGGCGAGCGCCGTCAGGGCGGCAAGCGCTGCCCACAGCAGCACGGCGACCAGACCCAGCCCGGTCGCTCTGCGCCTGTTCGCGATTTGCATGCGCCGGTCAGGTTGCCATGTTCAGGTTGCCATGTACTGGCCGCCGTTGGCATCGAAGCAGGCGCCCGTGATAAAGCCGGCATCCTCGGCCGCGAGGAAGACGACACAGCGGGCTATCTCGGCGGCGGTGCCCAACCGTCCCACCGGAATCATGGGCAATATTTTCCCTTCGAGAACGTCCTTCGGCACCGCCGCCACCATCTCGGTGTTGATGTAGCCTGGCGCGATGACGTTGCACGTCACGCCCTTCGCAGCACCTTCGAGTGCGATGGCCTTGGAGAACCCCACCAGCCCCGCCTTGGCCGCCGAGTAGTTGGCCTGCCCGAACTGGCCCTTGCGGCCGTTGATCGAAGAGATCGAGATGATGCGCCCGAAATTGCGCGCGCGCATGCCCTCAATCACCAGCCGGCTCATGTTGAAGGCCGAATCGAGGTTGGTGCGGATCACCTCGCTCCATTGCGCCGGCGTCATGCGGTGCAGCGCTACGTCCCGCGTGATGCCGGCATTGTTCACCAGCACGTCCACGGGTCCGAGGTTGCGCGTGATCTGGGCCACGCCTTTCTCGCAGCCGGCATAGTCGCCGACGTCGAATTTGAAGATGGGAATGCCGGTCTTGATCTGGAATTGCTGCGCGGCCGTGTCGTTGCCGGCGTACGTTGCTGCGACCCGATACCCCTTGGCCTTCAGGGCCATCGAGATGCCTTCGCCGATGCCCCGGGTGCCTCCCGTGACAATCGCAACCCGAGACATGCGCGTTACTCCCTACGGTATCTCTTGTTGGTCAAGAGCATCTGAGTTTGGTGACAAAAGAAGCACCGGGCAAGTGTGATTGCCCGGTGCCGAACACTGCGCGTTGCGACAGCGTTAATCGCGCTGCACGCACATGGCGACGCCCATGCCGCCGCCGATGCACAACGTGGCCAGTCCCTTCTTGGCATTGCGCCGCTTCATCTCGAACAGCAGCGTGTTGAGCACGCGCGCGCCCGAGGCGCCGATCGGATGGCCGATGGCAATCGCGCCGCCGTTGACGTTGACCTTGTCGGTGTCCCAGCCGAGGCCCTTGTTGACTGCGCAGGCCTGCGCGGCAAACGCCTCGTTGGCCTCGATCAGATCGAGGTCCTGCACGGTCCAGCCCGCGTTCTCAAGTGCTTTCTTGGAAGCCGGGATCGGCCCCGTTCCCATGATCGAGGGATCGACGCCCGCATGCGCCCACGAAACGATCCGCGCCAGCGGCGTGATGCCCCGCTTGTTGGCCTCGGCCTGAGTCATCAGCACGACGGCGGCAGCGCCGTCATTGATGCCGCTGGCGTTGCCGGCCGTCACCGTGCCGTCCTTCTCGAACGCCGGACGCAGCTTCGTGACCGAATCCAGCGTCACGCCGTCCTTGATGTACTCGTCATCGCTCACGACAATGTCGCCCTTGCGGGTCTTGATCGTGACCGGGGCGATCTCATCCCTGAACTTGCCCGCCTTCTTGGCGGCCTCGGCCTTGTTCTGCGAGGCAACCGCAAAGCGATCCTGCTCCTCGCGCGTGATCTGCCATTGCCGCGCGACGTTCTCGGCCGTGGTGCCCATGTGATAGCCGTTGAACGCGTCCCACAAGCCGTCCTTGATCATGGTGTCGATGAACTTCATGTCGCCCATTTTGGTGCCGTCGCGCAGGTGAGCGCAGTGCGGCGCCTGGCTCATGCTCTCCTGGCCGCCGGCGATGACGATGCGCGAGGAGCCGGACTGGATCTGCTGCGCTCCAAGCGCGACAGCCCTGAGCCCCGAGCCGCAAAGCTGATTCATGCCCCAGGCCGGCGCATCCACCGGAATGCCGGCCGCGATTGACGCCTGACGGGCCGGGTTCTGCCCCGCGCCGGCGGCCAGAATCTGCCCGAGGATCACCTCCGACACGTCTCCCGGCTCCAACCCGGCGCGGTCGAGCGCCGCCTGGATGGCGACCTTGCCCAGCTCGTGGGCGGGTAGGCTCGCCAGAGCTCCGTTGAACGATCCGACCGCTGTCCGTGCGGCACTGGCGATGACGATGGCGGCGTCGTTAGCGCTCATGAGGTCTCTCCTCGGTCCGAGTGAAGCGGTGTCCGGCTGCGTTGCTACAACGTTATCAGCCTAATAATTCGTTGGGCAATCGATACGTCTACCAAATATGGTGTCTCAACAACCATGTTTTGAGGCGTTCCGTATTTCCCCTTGGGCGGGGTCATGGTAGGATTTCCTACTGCAGCCAAGGGAAATGGCCCGGTCATGCTCAATAAGGCGGACGCCCCGACAACCAAAAAAGATCCGGTGGTCGTCAAGAAGTACGCCAATCGCCGGCTCTATAATACGGAGACCAGCACCTACGTCACGCTCGAGGATCTGGCGCAGATGGTGCGATCGGAGCGCGACTTCGTCGTGTTCGATGCCAAGACAGGCGATGATCTTACGCATGCCGTCCTCACACAGATCATCGTCGAGCAGGAAAGCCGCTCCGGCGGACAGACGCTGCTGCCTATTCCGTTCCTGCGCCAGCTCATCCGGTTCTACGGCGACGCCATGGAGCGCATGGTGCCGAGCTACCTGCAGATCAGCATGGAGACACTGACAAAGGAGCAGGATCGCTTCCGCAAGCAGTTCGCCAACGCCTTCACGCCGCAGGGCGCCTTCGAGGCCTATCAGGAGCAGGCCCGTAAGAACCTCGCCATTTTCGAGCAGGCGATGACCATGTTCACGCCCTTCGCCCCCGGTAAGCCCGGCGCGGCGAAAAAGGACGACGCGGCTCCCGCCAAGGAGCCGGCGCCCAAGGACGAGCCCGCCGCCGGCAGCGACTTGGAAGACATGAAGTCCCAGCTCGCCGCCATGCAGGCCAGGATCGAGAAGCTCTCCCGCGACCGCGGCTGATCACCGCCGCGTACGACGACGTGTCCCGCTCCCGGCAACAGCCCGCCAGCCGCTTGTGGCGTAACCTGACGCTTGGGGGCTGAGCCGGTCACAGGTTGAGCGTCACGCCTGCCTCGAGCGGGCGTTTCACTATGACGCTCGGCAATGCGGTGGCCACGCGCGTGAACACTTCGCACGTTCTGGGCCGCTGGTTATCCACATGAACCGCTCGAATGCCCAAGCCGCCTCGGACCCGAACGTGCCCCGGCTGAGGATCCCGCAACCAGCCTGCAGGCTGGTTTATGAGGTCGCGCGCTAGTGCTCCGACCCGATATTGAGGTCGCGGCGCGCCGTTCTGATGCCAATCATGAAGCCGGCCACCACGTCGACCAGCGTCGCCGTCATGATGAAGAAGAACACCGAGGTCGCCGCCTGCGGTACCACCAGGAATTCGACGATGCAGGCGATGAACACCAGCATCGACAGGCCGTGGTCGATCAGTGACGACGAGGCTGTGTAGGTCGATTTGATCAGCTCGGCGAACAGCATCAGCATCGTTAACAAGACCAGCAGATCGCTCCATGAGAACGTCCACCTCGCCCCACTCAGCATCGGCAGGTTGAATAGCGGCTTGCGGAAGATGTCGTCGGCCGGCACATCGCCGCCCAGCAAGGCAATGACGTTGTAGATGATGAACGGGATGATGATAAGCGGGATAGCCCTGAGCGACATCTTGGAATTCCTCAGTCGGCGGGTTGGCGCACTGGTGGGAAGACCGGCGTCGGCATCCTTCCGGAGCTGTGGTGAGCCAATTGTCCGATAAGAGCAAGCCAGAACGACGGGTAGCAAGCGAGGTCGAAGCAACCTTCATTACGCAGGCATTGTGGCATTCTGTCTACGCTGCACGCTGCCGGCGCTGGGTATCCCGGGCTACGCCTCGTTCTCGACGTCCAGGATCTGGCGACCGCGGTACTTGCCCGATTTGAGATCGATGTGATGTGGCCGGCGCAGGTTGCCGCTGTCCTTGTCCTCGACGTAGGCTTCGGCGGTCAACGCGTCGGCGGAACGCCGGGTGCCGCGCTTCATGCGCGAAACTTTCTTCCTCGGAACGGCCATAGGGTGCTCTCCTGACTAAGTGCGCGCTGCCGGGGCGCAGATAAGTTCACTAAACCCTCGACCAGGCGCCGCATGCGGTGTGGAGAGGCGACATACGGCGGCCACCCCATATCAAAATGGGCTGCGAGCCGGTTCGGGGCGCCTTATACCGGCATTTTCCAGGTGTGACCAGAGACTATCTCTGAACGTTCCGAGCCGGTAAATCATGGCCATGGCATCGAACAAGACCCTGTTTGCTGAAAGGCTGGCCCAGGCCGCTGAACTGGTCGAGGTGCGGTTGTCGGCGCTGCTGGCGGGTCCGAGCCTCGACGACACGCCGCGGCGCTTGAAGGAGGCGATGGCCCACGCCGTGCTGGGGGGCGGCAAGCGGTTCCGGCCCTTTCTGGTGATCGAGGGAGCTCACATCTTCGGCATAGATCCGGCGAATTCCGTCAGCGCCGCCGCGGCGGTCGAGCTTCTGCATTGCTACTCGCTCGTCCATGACGATCTTCCCGCCATGGACAACGATGCGCTCCGCCGCGGCCGCCCGTCGGTCTGGAAGGCATTCGACGAGGCCACCGCAATCTTGGCGGGCGATGCCCTGTTGACACTCGCGTTCGAGACCCTGGCCGATCCTGCCACCCATCCCAATCCGGAAGTGAGGGCGCAGTTCGTGCTCGGCCTCGCGCGTGTTTCCGGCGCGTCCGGGATGGTTGGCGGCCAGCAACTCGACCTCGAAGCCGAGACTGCGGCCCGCGCGGACCTGCACACGGCGGCCGGCGTGCAGGCGATCCAGGACATGAAAACGGGGGCGCTGATCCGTTTTTCCGCCTGCGCCGGTGCGATTCTAGCATCGGCAACCGCTGCAGAGGTCCAGGCGCTCGCAACCTACGGCAGTGCCATCGGCGCCGCCTTCCAGATCGCCGACGATCTCCTCGATGCCGGCGGCGACGCAACTCAGATCGGCAAGCGAGCCGGTAAGGATGCGCAAGCCGGCAAGGCCACGTGGATTTCCATTCTCGGTATCGATGGCGCACGCGCGCGCCTTGCGCAACTCGAGCGCGACGCTGCAACCGCCGTGTCCGTTTTCGGCGCGCGCAGCGACGTTCTCGCTCAAGCCGCAACCTTCGTCGCACAGCGGCAGAAATAGCTCTCCGCCCTCGATTCCGGGCGCGCCACGTGGCGTCTCCGCGTTCGCGCGAGGATGACGCATTGATTGAGCTTCACTCTGGGACACATATGCCGCGCCAATGCGTTGTGTCGGCGAGTGTTGCCCACGTATCACTTCCCGCCGGGGCTAAGTCGCGTTAATTGGAAAGCGTGGGTGGGGCCTTGGGGGGCGCCAGCCAAATGCGGGGACCGATCGTGTCCGTTGAGTTGTGTGAGATTGCGAAGCGTCGCGGGCGCGGCTTCGTTTCTACTTTGCTTGCCGCGGTCTGCCTGTGGGCCGCATTGCCGGTCGGCGCGCAGGCCCAATCCTGGTTCTGGCCCTGGGACGGATACGAGCAGCGCCGCCCTGGCTACGAGCGCGAGCGCCGCCGCGAATGGGAGCGTTCGCAGAGACAGCGCCGCCAGGACCAACAGGGGCAGTCCAAGGCCGGCAAGTCTGAGCGCGACGCACCTAAAGTGTCGGAAGGCCCCATTCTTGCGGTCGTTTCGCTTTCCAGCCAGCGCATCAATGTCTACGGCCGGCGCGGCCATCTCGCGGAGTCGGCCGTATCGTCCGGTAAGCCGGGGCATCGAACACCCACGGGCATTTTCAGCGTCATTCAGAAGAACCGCCATCACGAGTCCAACATTTACAGCGGTGCGCCCATGCCCTGGATGCAGCGCCTGACGTGGTCGGGCATCGCCTTGCACGGTGGCGTCGTCCCTCGCTATCCCGCATCGCACGGCTGCATTCGCATGACGCACGAGTTCGCCGCGCGCAGGTGGGATCTGACGCGCATCGGTGCGCGCGTCGTCGTCTCTCCGTATGATGTGGAAGCCGTCGGCTTCACGCACACGGTGCTGCCGGTTCCAGCCATGACGGAGAAGCCCGCCGACGTCGTCGCGAGCGGACAGATGGGGCCACCGGCGCTTGAGGTGGCGGCTACGTCATCGGCCACCGTGACCGGCGCCCGTCTCGATTCGGGGGCGCTAACAACCACTCTTGAGGGTCCGCAGCGCCGGGCGCGGGCCGCACGCGCGGCCGCTGTCGCCATCGCGCGCGCGGCCGAAGCTGCACTCAAGCCGGCGCAGGCGTTGGCCAAGAAAACATCAGTTGCTGCCGCTGCCGCCCGCACGGAGTTGAAGCGCGCGCAGAGAGGGCAAGATGTAGCCGAAGCGCGGCTCGTGACTCTGACCAAGCGCAAGACCGCTAAGCCTGAAGCGGAAGTAGCTGCACGCAAGATCATCGACGCCGCCAAGGCACGGCTTGCTGAGGCCACCGAAAAGGAGGCCCGCGCCAGCGCAGCCGCCACGGCGGCGGTGCAAGCTGCAAAAAACACACAACTCAAGCGTAATACCGCCGCCGCGCAGTTGCAGGCGACCGGTTCCGCGCTCGATCCCATCTCGGTCTTCATCAGCGGCAAGGAAGGCCGTGTCTACCTGCGCCAGGGGTTTACGCCGCTGATGGATGCGCCGATCACAATCCGTGATACAGGCCAGCGGCTCGGCACGCATCTCTTCAAGGCCATGGCCACGTCCGAGGACGGTTCCAGCGTCGAATGGCTGGCCATTACGGTTCCCGATACCGGCTCGGAGGGCCGCACCGACGCCAGGCGAGACCGCCACCTCCAGAGGGCGCAGGAGGCGCTGGACCGCATCGAGATTTCGCCTGCCGTCCTCGCCGAGATTTCCAATCGCCTGTGGGCCGGATCTTCGCTCATCGTCTCCGACCATGGATTGAACCATGAGACCGGACGCGGTACGGACTTCGTCGTGTTGACGAAGTAGCGCAGGTCCGGCCGGAGCGGGGCCTTTCCGCGCCAAGGCCGGAGAGTGGCGATGAAGCTGTCCTATGCGCAACGGCTCGAGGACTACCACCTCGATCTCGTGTTCGCCGACTGCGCTACCGGCTTCTACATCGACGTCGGCGGCGGCCACCCCATCGCCGACAACGTCAGCTACTGGTTCTATCTCAAGGGCTGGCGCGGCCTCGTCGTCGAGCCGCAGGCTAAGCTCGCTGATCTCTACGCGCACATCCGCCCGCGCGACATCACCGAATGCACCCTCGTCGGCAGCCGCGAGGGCGAGGTCGAATTCCACGTCGTCGACCGCCTGCATGGCTTTTCCACGACCGTTGAGAGCAATGCCAAGACGGCTGCAAGCATGGGCGCCGGCTACGCGACCGAGCGTCTGCCCATGCGCCGTCTGCAATCGCTGACAACGCAGCATGACATCGCGCGCGTGGACTTCCTGAAGATCGATGTGGAGGGCGCGGAAGCCGATGTTCTGGCCGGCGCCGACTGGACGGCCTGCCGACCGCGCATCGTCGTCCTAGAAGCCGTCGCCCCCGGCACCATGGCTGAAGCCTGGCGCGACTGGGAGCCATTCCTTCTTGCGCAGGGCTACAGTTTCGCCTTCTTCGACGACCTCAACCGCTTCTACGTCGCCGACGAATGCGCGGAGCTGGCCAAGCGCTTCCCATCGAAACCCGCGCCCTGGGATTGCGTGCAGCATCTGTGGGATTTCGGCCGTGCGCCCGAGCGTCCCGATCACCCTGACCATGCGCTCGCCCAAGCCTTGGTGCGCGGTTTCCTCGCGGCGCTGCCCTCAATCGATCAGCAGCAACTCATGCCCTTCCTCGAGGCGAGTGGCGTCACGCCTGCGGAGCTGCCGCGCCTGCTGCTCGGGTCGGCCGAGTATCCTGGACCTTTGTCAGCTACCGAGACGGACATTTCCGACTTGATGAAAAGCGATCGCGTGCGCGCCGCCCTCGGCCGCATCGCCAGCGCCTACGACGGCGGTCATCTCATGGAGTAGCCGGGACCGGCTCTTTCCGTGCCGCTGCGCCGTAGCGCTTGTCGATGTAGTCCTCGACGATCTGCTGGAATTCCGCGGCGATGTTGGGGCCGCGCAGCGTCATCGCCTTCTTGCCGTCGATGAACACCGGCGCCGCCGGCTGCTCGCCCGTGCCCGGCAGCGAGATGCCGATGTCGGCATGCTTGCTCTCGCCCGGCCCGTTGACGATGCAGCCCATCACGGCGAGGTTCAGCGCCTCGACACCGGGATACCTCGTGCGCCACTCCGGCATGCGGTCGCGAACCATCGCCTGCACGTCGCGCGCCAGTTCCTGGAACACGGTTGATGTCGTGCGCCCGCAGCCGGGGCACGCGGCCACAATGGGCACGAACGACCGGAAGCCCATGGTCTGCAGCAGTTCCTGCGCCGCGCGCACCTCCAGCGTGCGATCGCCGCCCGGCTCGGGCGTCAACGAATAGCGGATCGTATCGCCGATACCCATCTGCAGCAGCACGCCCATGGCCGCCGACGAAGCAACGATGCCTTTCGACCCCATGCCCGCTTCGGTGAGGCCGAGGTGCAGCGCATAGTTGCAGCGCTGGGCAAGCTGGCTGTAGACCGCGATCAGGTCCTGCACCGCTGAGACTTTGGCCGAGATGATGATGCGGTCGGCGTTGAGACCCAATTCTTCCGCGCGCTCTGCCGACAGAAGTCCCGACTGCACGATCGCCTCGTGCATAATCGCGCGCGCCTCCTTCGGGTGCGCCGACTTCGCGTTCTCATCCATGAGATGCGTCAGCAGCTCTTGGTCCAGCGAGCCCCAGTTGACGCCGATGCGCACCGGCTTTTCATACTTTAACGCCAGTTCGATGATGGATGAGAACTGCCGGTCCTTCTTGTCCTTGAAGCCGACGTTGCCCGGATTGATACGGTACTTGTCGAGCGCCTTTGCGCAGGCCGGATTCTCTATCAGCAACTTGTGGCCGATGTAGTGGAAGTCGCCGACGATCGGCACGTTCACGCCGCGCCGCGCCAGCGCGTCGCGAATGTGCGGCACGGCCTTGGCCGCCTCGTCCCGGTCGACCGTAATACGCACCAGCTCCGATCCCGCGCGGTGCAACGCCGCGATCTGAGCCGCCGTTCCGGCGATGTCGGCCGTATCCGTGTTGGTCATGGACTGCACGACGATCGGCGCGTCCCCGCCCACGATCACACCGCCCACGTCGACTGCGACCGAGCGCCTGCGTGCTGCCGTCTGGCTCATCATCTCATCTCTCCAGAGCGTCTTTTCCGCGTCTGTCAGTTCGGCGTCAAGGCGCCATGGTGGCCCCGCCTTATGACAGCTCAGCGACTGGCCGCGAAAACCAGCCTGGTCATGGAAAATCCAGCGATGGCTGAGAGCACCAGGACTATGCTCGGCCCCCCCGCGATGTCCCAACCGTTGGACAGGAACAGCCCGCCGACGGCTCCGGTGACGCCGAACAGCGCCGCCAGCCCGACCATCCCTTCCGGCGTTGTGGCGAACGGCCGCGCTGCCGCCGCAGGCATGATCAGAAAAGCGATAATGAGCAAGACGCCGACAATCTTCATGGCGATGGCGATGGTGAATGCCAGGATCAGAATGAGCGCCGCTTCCGCCCGCCGCGTATCGAGGCCTTCCGCCGCGGCCAACTCCTCATGCACCGCCACCGCCACCAGCGTGTTCCAAAGCCACCCCACAATGGCGAGCACCACGGCCCCGCCAGCGAAGATCCACACGAGATCCGTGTTCGTGATGGCGAAGATATCGCCGAACAGATAGCCCATGAGGTCGAGCCGTTGCCCGGACAGCTTGGCGGCCGCAACGAGGCCCGCGGCCAACGCCGCATGAGATAGAATGCCGAGCAGGCTGTCCACCGGCAGCATGCGCTGGCGCTGCATCACGACGAGCAGCCCACCGATCGCCAGCGACACTAGGATAACGCCGAGCGTCAGGTCCATATCGAGCAGCAGCCCGAGTGCGACGCCAAGTAGACCTGCATGCGCCACCGTCGAGCCGAAATACGACATGCGCCGCCACACGACGAGGCAGCCGAGCGGCGCGGCAATGATGCCGAGCCCCAGCCCCGCCAGCAGGGCGCGTATAAAAAACGGCTCCATCATTTGGGCTGACCTTGTGCCGGATCCTTGGGCCGTGCCTCGCCCGCCAGATCGTGGCTGTGGTCGTGCGCATGGTGATAGACGGCAAAGGCACGCGCCGCCTGCGCGCCGAACAGCCGCGCGTATTCCGGATGCTGCGACACCGTTTCCGGCACGCCCGAGCAGCACACATGCCGGTTCAGGCAGATCACTCGGTCGCTCTGCGCCATCACCACGTGCAAGTCGTGGCTGACGAGCAGCACGCCCAGGCCGCGCGTCGTGCGCAGCCGCCCGATCAGCCCGTAAAGCTCGGCCTCGCCGACGTAATCCACGCCGCGCACGGGCTCGTCGAGCACCAACAGATTGGAGTTGCGCAGCAGCGCCCGCGCCAGCACCACGCGCTGCAACTCGCCGCCCGAAAGGCCATGCAGCTGCTGTCCGGCCACGCGCGATGCACCCACCTCCGCCAGCACGGCCGGGACATCGGCACCGGCATCAGGCAGTCCGAGGGCCAGAAACCGCTCGACCGTCACGGGAATAGCCGGATCGCGGTCAAAGCGCTGCGGCACGTAGCCGATCTTGACGTCGGCGCGCCGCGCGATCGTGCCGCTGTCGGATTTCTCCAGCCCGAGCAGCACGCGCACCAGCGTCGTTTTGCCCGCGCCGTTCGGCCCGATCAGCGTGACGATCTCGCCCGCTCCGATGTCGATATCGATGTGCTCCAGGATGGTGCGCCCGCCTCGTGCGAATGAAACGCCACGCCCCGACAGCAACGCATCTACGCGGATGGGCCCCGCGTTGTGCTCGTGATGATGATGGTCGTGCCCGCAGTTGTGTCCGTGGACATGCTGATGAGTGGCAGCGGACATCGCGTGCAGCCTTTGCTTGGTGTTGGGCGGCGTTGTCACGCGGCCATTACGGCGGCGCAGCTCCTGCACGTCCCTGCGATCTCGACCATCGAGCGCGTTGGCGTGAAGCCCGCCGCGCTGGCCGCCTTGGCGATACTGTCGAACACCGGCTCGCCCGGCACCTCGGCGACGAGGCTGCACTGTTCGCAGGAGAGCACGATCTGCCGCTTGTCGCCGGCATGCGGTGTGTGACAGGCGAAGAACGCGTTGCGGCTCTCCAGCCGGTGCACGACGCCCGCTTCCAGCAGCACGTCGATCACCCGATACACCGAGATCGGCGCCAGGCGCCGTCCGCCCTTCCGTGCCAGACGGTCGAGCACGTCGTAGGCGCCCACCGCGTGATGCGAACCCGCGATCTCCTCGAGCACCCGCCGGCGCAGCGGCGTCAGGCGCAGACCCTTGGTCTCGAACATTTCCTCTGCGCGCCGCAGCGTATGCGTGACGCACCGGCCATGATCATGGTCCGGGCTCGGGAAGGTCGCGGTGTTTTTCGAATGCGGCATGGCCTTCCTCGGGCGCGCGGTGGTGCCGCGCTGTGATAGACAAGCTATATCATTACGCGAGGGCATTGGCGCAAGATTGGAATCTTCCGTCGTCCCGGGAAGCCGGTGGCCCCAAGAAAGCCCCGGCAAGGCCTCGCTTACCAAATCTGCAAAATTCGGGTGGAGGTCGAGCTTCTGCCTCGCCCCGCACCCGGATTTTGACAATTTCCCATGGTGCAACAAACACGGATCACAGAGGCGCGGGGTCGGGCGCTCTCACGTATTCGAGCGGGCGCGGAAGATGGAGTTACAACCTGCGTATATCGTCGCCGCGCGGCGGACGGCGCTGGGCCGCGTCGGCGGGCTTCACAAGTCCCGTCGCGTCGAGGAACTGGCGGCGCCTGTCGTGCTGGCGGTGATGAGAGACGTGGGCCTCAAGGCGGAGCGGGTCGATGAGGTCATCGTCGGCAACTGTGCTGCTGGCGGCAACCCGGCCCGGCTGATTGCACTCGCCGCCGGCCTGCCCGAAACCGTCCCGGCGTCCACCCTGGATCAGCAGTGCGGCTCCGGACTGGAGGCCATTCTTTCCGGCATCCGCCGGGTCGCCGCCGGCGACGCCGACGTCATCGTTGCGGGCGGTGCTGAATCCCTTTCCACCGCGCCATGGCGCATCGCTAGGCCCAAGAGCCTGTACCAGACCCCGCACTTCATCGGCCTGGAGCCCGCCGGCGCCAGCGATATCGACGAGCAGCGGCTCTACGAGGCGTCAGAGGATCTGGTGCGCTCGCTCGGCATCTCCCGCGTGCAGCAAGATGCGTTTGCGCTGAAGTCGCACATGCGCGCCCGTCAGGCCCGCGAGGCACGCCGTTTCGTCGGCGAGATTCTACCCCTGCGTGCCGAGCGCGAGGAAGCCCGTGACCAGAGTGCCGTCGAGCCCGACATGGCCGACCTGGAACGCCTCACCCCGTTCGTGCCGCCCGATGGCACGCTCACACCCGGCAACACGCGCGCCATGCACGACGGCGCCGCCATGGTCCTGGTGGTGTCGCACAGCATCTGGTCTGAACTCGGCAAGCCGCCGGCGCTGGTGCTCGTTGCCAGCGCTGCCAAGGGCATCGCGCCCGAGCAGGAGGCGCAGGCCCCCATCGCCGCCATGCAGAAGCTCTACGATCGCCTCAACGGCTTCGACCGCAGCGCCATTCACCGCGTGGAGATGAGCGAATCCTCTGCCGCCCAGGCCATCGCCTTCTGCCAGGCCCTCGGCATTCCGGAGGATGCGTTGAACCCGGACGGCGGTGCCGTCGTCCGCGGCCATCCGCTCGGCGCCGCAGGCGCAGTGCTCG
>CADEFX010000034.1:0-13049 GCA_902826715.1 uncultured Hyphomicrobiales bacterium
TCTATTGCGATGGCCGCCAGATCGTCCGCGACGGCAAGCCGGTCAGCCTCGACTATCCCGCGGCCTGCGCCGCGCTGGAGGAGGCGCAGCGGCGTGCGATCGCGCGGGCGCCCGGTCTCGACTGGGCCCAGCGCACGGTCGACCAGATGTCGCCGCCCGTCCTGCCGCGGATGCAATGACCATGGCCGATGCCCTCGCCACCGCGCGGACAGCAGGCTCGGACACGGCGCCGCTGCTCGAGGTTCGCGACCTCCGCACCTACTTCAAGGTCGAAGGCGGCACCTTCCGCGCGGTCGACGGGGTCTCCTTCGACGTGCGTCGCGGCCGGACCCTCGGCATCGTCGGCGAGAGCGGCTGTGGCAAGAGCGTCACCTCGCTCTCGATCATGGGGCTGGTACCGAAGCCGCCCGGCGTGATCGCCGGCGGCGAGATCCTGTTCGAGGGCGAAGACCTGCTGAAGAAGTCCCGCTCAGAACTGCGCAAGATCCGGGGCGGCTCGATCTCGATGATCTTCCAGGAGCCGATGACCTCGCTGAACCCGGTGTTCACGGTCGGCGACCAGATCATCGAGGCGATCACCGCGCACCTGAACGTCACCGCTGCCGAGGCGCGCGAGCGGGCATTGGCGATGCTGAGGCGCGTGCGCATCCCCTCGCCCGAGCGCCGGATCGACGACTACCCGCACCAGATGTCCGGCGGCATGCGCCAGCGCGTGATGATCGCGATGGCGCTGGCCTGCAGTCCAAAATTGCTGATCGCCGACGAGCCGACGACCGCCCTCGACGTCACGATTCAGGCGCAGATCCTCGACTTGATGCGCACGCTCCGGGACGAGACCGGCACCGCGATCATCCTGATCACCCACGATCTCGGCGTGATCGCGGAGATCGCCGACGAGGTGGTGGTGATGTACGCCGGCAAGATCGTCGAGAGCGCGCCGGTCGGCGACCTGTTCGCCGACCCGCAGCACCCTTACACGATCGGCCTGCTCGGCTCGATTCCCAAGCTCGACGAGCAGCGCACGCGGCTCTCCTCGATCGAGGGGACCGTGCCGCCGCCCTTCGCGCTGCCGCCGGGCTGTCGCTTCAATCCGCGCTGCCCCTTCGCCGACGACCAGTGCCGGCGCGAGGAGCCGCCGCTCCGCGCACTCCGCGAGGGCCATCTCGTCGCCTGCTGGAAGGCGCCGCTGGAGGACGCGGCATGACCGCAGTGCCGGGCACGACGCCGATCCTCAAGGTCGACCGGCTGGTGAAGCATTTCCCGGTCACCACCGGCATCATCCTCTCCAAGCAGGTCGGCGCGGTGAAGGCGGTCGACGACATTTCCTTCTCGCTGATGCCCGGCGAGACGCTGGCGCTGGTCGGCGAATCCGGCTGCGGCAAGTCGACGACCGGGCGCCTGGTGCTGCGGCTGCTAGAGGCGACGTCGGGCAAGGTCGAGATCGACGGCGTCGACCTGTTCACCCTCGACCGGGCGGCGTTGCGGGCAAAACGCCGCTCCATGCAGATCATCTTCCAGGATCCCTATGCCTCCCTGAATCCGCGTATGACCGTCGGCGAGATCCTGGCCGAGCCGCTGAAGGTTCATGACGTGGCGCAGGGCAAGGCGATCGGCGCACGGGTCGATGAGCTGCTGCGGATCGTCGGCCTCGCGCCCTACCATGCCGGCCGCTATCCGCACGAATTCTCCGGCGGCCAGCGCCAGCGCATCGGCATCGCGCGCGCGCTGGCGCTGCGGCCCAAGCTCATCATCTGCGACGAACCCGTGTCGGCTCTCGACGTGTCGATCCGCGCACAGGTCATCAACCTGCTGCAGGACTTACAGCGTGATTTCCATCTGACCTATCTCTTCATCTCGCACGATCTGGGAGTCGTTAAGCACATCTGCGATCGCGTCGCCGTCATGTATCTGGGCAAGATCGTCGAGATCGGCGACCGGCGGACGCTGTATGCGCAGCCGGCCCACCCCTATACGCAGGCGCTGCTGTCGGCCATTCCTGTGCCGCGGCCCGGCCGCAAGGCGTCGGGCGTGCGCATCAAGGGCGACATCCCGAGCCCTCTCAATCCGCCGACAGGCTGCAGCTTTCACACACGCTGTCCGTTGGCGTTCGATCTGTGCCGCCGGACCGAGCCGCTTCTGCTGCCCGGTCCTCTCGGACAGCAGGTCGCCTGCCATCTCGTGAATAGTCCGGTGAACTGACTTGGGACTGCTCTGCGGACGATGGTCCGGCGCATCACCCGCCCGGACAGGCGCGATATCCGAACTTCCTGACCATTTCTCTGCCCGAGATCGCATGGAACGCCGGCGTCTCCATGGCCTTGACTGCGGTCAGGTGAGCCTTCAGCCGGCCGTTGTAGGAGTTGAACATCCGGCTGGTCGCAATGCCGTTTTCGCCAGCGTGAAACAGCAGCCGTGCGCTAGGCTCAATGCAGACGCTGCGGATCGCGAGGAACATCGTGCACGCGGACTGGCAATGGCCAGAGATGCGGAATTGCTCGCCCGAGCGGTTGTATTGCTGCACCAAGGGCAGAAAATCTTTCGTCCGGCCTCCCTGCCCGTACCCTGCGGACGACGCGGCGTGCCCAGGTGCCGGAGCCATTACAGTGGCTGCCACAGCCAGGTTCGCAATCCAGCGCATTCTTGCAGTTCCCCTCTCGGACTAGCGTCCCGCCGGCGGCATTGACGAACGACGTCTGGAGGTCGCCACCCGCTCCAGCATTGAGTTCGGCTCGTTGGCTGCTGTCAATGCTTCCAACGCATCGAAAGGCGATGCGTGCCTTAACGCAGTCTCACGGCGTCACCGAAAACCTGCGCTTGAGGCATCGCAGCGCAAAGCACGAACGCGTGTGCCGAATCCCGGGTATCCTGTAGAGGTGCTCGCGGAGGAAGCGCTCGTACCCCTCCGTTCCGTCGATGGCGACTTTGACGAAGTAATCGTATTCGCCGGTCGTCAGGTACGCTTCGAGAACTTCCGGCAACTCTGTCAGAGCGTGCCCGAAATTGCTGAGAACCTCATCATCATGTTTTTCGAGCGTCACCTCGATGATGACCGTATCCGGCATGCCGAGCCGCTTCTGATCGAGAACGGCGACATAACCTTCGATACATCCGCTGTCCTCCAGCCGCTTCACGCGCTGCCAGCACGGACTGGCTGACAGTCCCGCGCGCTCCGCGAGCTCGGCGTTCGAAATTCGCGCATTGTTCTGAAGCTCGCGCAAGATCGTCCGGTCGATTTCGTCCAACGATTTCATGGTCATGTTTCACAGAGACCGGCCTGCTCAAATCAGCAGATCAGAAGGCTCAGATCAGATATTACAGCATAATCTTTCGCACTATCCCGCAATCGAAGCATATTCGAAAGGTTATTCTTCGCCCTTGCCTATAGGATGCAGGGTGACCGTGCAGGAGGGATTGGGTGCATACCATCGGGTTCAAGTCGGCTAACCCGTTGGACCATGTCTGCCGTGCACTCGATGCCATCCGCAAAATGGGCTTTGCGTTTGTCGCCATGCACGTCGACCGCAAGGCCGGGAATACGTTCCGCATATCTATCGTCTTTCAGCCTTGCGGCGAGTTAAGGGTCGGCACCCTCGTGGACCGCATATCGTCATGCGTTGGCGTTTCGGACCTGACACACGACATGAGCTGTGCACAACTCGCCCGACCCGAGCCCCGGAGAAACGACCATGCCGGCTCATGACCCCCTTAATCTGCATGTCCCCGAGCCTGCCTTCCGTCCGGGGAGCCGGCCCGATTTCAGCGGCGTGACGATCCCGAAGGCGGGCACCGTTCGCAAGCCGCCGGTCGATGCAGCACCGGAGGATATTCGTGACCTTGCTTACTCGATCATCCGCGTGCTCAACCGCGTCGGCGAAGCCGTAGGACCGTGGGCAGGGCAGCTCTCCGATGAAGAATTGCAGGCGGCGCTAAAGACCATGATGAAGGTCCGCGCCTACGACGTGCGTATGCAGATGGCGCAACGGCAGGGCAAGACGTCATTCTATATGCAGTGCACCGGTGAGGAGGCGATCGCCTGCGCCTTTCAGATGGCGCTCGAAAAGGGAGACATGAATTTTCCGACGTACCGCCAGCAGGGCCTGCTCATCGCGTCGGGCTATCCGCTCGTCGACATGATGTGCCAGATCTATTCCAACAGCCGCGATCCCATGAAAGGGCGGCAGCTCCCGGTGATGTACAGCTCGAAGGCGCATGGTTTCTTCTCGATCTCGGGCAACCTCGGCACGCAATATCCGCAAGCGGTCGGCTGGGCCATGGCATCGGCGATCAAGGGTGACACGCGCGTTGCTGCCGGGTGGATCGGCGACGGCTCGACTGCTGAATCTGATTTCCATGCCGCGCTGGTTTTCGCCTCGACCTACAAGGCACCGGTCGTTCTCAATATCGTCAACAATCAGTGGGCGATCTCGACGTTCCAGGGCATCGCCCGCGGCGGATCGGGCACGTTTGCGGCGCGTGGCCACGGCTTCGGCATCCCGTCGCTGCGCGTGGACGGCAACGACTACCCGGCGGTCTACGCCGTTGCGAAATGGGCGGTCGAGCGCGCCCGCCGCAATCTCGGGCCGACGCTGATCGAGTACGTGACGTATCGCGCGGCGGCGCATTCCACGTCCGACGATCCATCGGCCTACCGGCCCAAGGAAGAGTCCGAGGCTTGGCCGCTGGGCGATCCGATCGAGCGGCTCAAGAACCATCTTAGTGTAAAAAAACTCTGGACCGAAGAGCGTCATACGCAGGCCATGGCCGAGGTCGAGGCCGAGGTGATGGCAGCGCAGAAGGAGGCCGAAAGCTTCGGCACCCTGCACACGGGACCCAAGGCTTCGGCGCGCGACATGTTCGTCGACGTGTTCAAGGAGATGCCGCCGCATCTGAAGCGCCAACGCCAGGAAGCGGGGTTCTGAGCCATGTCGCGCATGACTATGATCGAGGCCATCCGCGACGCCCACGACGTGATGATGGGGCGGGACGACAATGTCGTCGTGTTCGGCGAGGACGTGGGCTATTTCGGCGGCGTGTTCCGGTGCACCAAGGGCCTGCAGCAGAAGTATGGCCGGGCGCGCTGCTTCGATGCGCCGATCAACGAGAGCGGCATCGTGGGAACGGCCATCGGCATGGCCGCCTACGGTCTGCGCCCGTGCGTTGAGATTCAGTTCGCCGACTACATGTATCCGGCCTACGATCAGATGGTGTCGGAAGCGGCACGACTCAGGCATCGATCGGCTGGCGATTTCACTGCGCCGCTCACCATTCGCATGCCGACGGGCGGAGGCATCTTCGGCGCGCAGACGCATTCGCAAAGTCCAGAGGCGCTGTTCACGCATGTTTGCGGCCTGAAGACTGTCGTTCCATCCAATCCCTACGACGCCAAAGGTTTGCTCATCTCGGCGATCGAGGATGACGACCCGGTGATTTTTCTTGAGCCCAAGCGGCTCTACAACGGTCCGTTCGACGGGCATCACGATCGTCCTGTCGTGCCATGGTCGGCCCACCCGCTGAGCGAGGTTCCGGAGGGGCACTACACCGTGCCGCTCGGCTCGGCATCGGTGCGGCGCACGGGAAGCGATGTGACCGTGCTCGCCTATGGCACGATGGTTTATGTGGCGGAAGCGGCCGTCAGCGAGCAGGGCATCGATGCCGAGATCATCGATCTGAGAACGTTGCTGCCGCTCGATACCGACACCATCGCCGCGTCGGTGAAGAAGACGCGGCGCTGTGTCATCGTGCACGAGGCAACCAGGACCAGCGGCTTCGGCGCCGAATTGTCGGCGATCGTTCAGGAGGCGTGCTTCTACCACCTGGAGGCGCCCATCGAGCGCGTCACGGGGTGGGATACGCCATACCCCCACGCACAGGAGTGGGATTACTTTCCCGGGCCGGAGCGCGTCGGCCGCGCGCTGAAGCGCGTCATGGAGGTTTGAATGGCTGAGCGCGTCATCAAGCTTCCCGATGTCGGCGAAGGTGTTGCCGAGGCGGAGATCGTGGAATTGCACGTCAAGCCCGGCGATCTGGTGCGCGAAGGCGACGTGCTGGCGGCCGTCATGACGGACAAGGCCACGGTCGAAATTCCTTCTCCCGCCGAAGGCCGTGTTCTGCGCATCGCTTTCGAGGTGGGCCAGAAGGCGGCCGTCGGAGCGGAACTGATGTCGCTCGAGGTTGGCGAAGCGGCGGCGAAGCCGATCCAGCGTGGTCAAGGCCAGCATGTGCAGCAGCCTCGCGATGTGGAGGAAATGGCCGCTGCTGCGGCGATAGCCGCTGAACGACTCCACGAAGAGCCGGTTGGCAAGGGGTCTCCCAGAGCTCCCGAGGCGCGGCCAGCGGTTCGTGCGCTCGAAACGCTGACCATTGCCAAACCGGCGGACAGGCCGCTGGCCGCGCCGGCAGTGCGGGCGTTCGCGCGCGATCACGGCGTCGACTTGCGCTTCGTCAGGGGCAGCGGCCCGGCCGGCCGCATCCAGCGCGAGGACGTCGAGGCTTACATGACCCGGGCGGATCAAGCGGCTTCGCCGGCGAGTGGACTAGTGGCGAACACGGCGGTCGAGGAAATCAAGATCATCGGCCTGCGTCGCAAAATCGCTCAGCGCATGCAGGACACGAAGCGGCGCATCCCGCATTTCTCTTACATCGAGGAAGTCGACGTCACAGATCTCGAGGCCCTTCGATCGGACGTAAATGCAACAAAAAAGCCGGGCCGGCCGCGTCTCACCGTGCTGCCCTTTCTGATGCGCGCTCTGGCCATGGCGCTGCGGCAGTATCCGCAGATGAATGCGCGCTACGACGATGAGACCGATATGCTGTATCGCCACGGCGGCGCGCACGTCGGCGTCGCCGTCCAGACGCCGAACGGGCTGATGGTCACCGTTGTGAAGCATGCTGAAGCGCGCACGATCTGGGAATGCGCCAGCGAGGTGCAGCGCCTGAGCGAGGCAGCGCGCTCGGGCAGCGCGACGCGGGAGGAGCTGACCGGCTCCACCATCACCATCACGAGCCTTGGCGCGCTGGGCGGGATCGCCTCGACGCCGATCATCAATGCGCCCGAGGTGGCCATCATCGGGGTCAACAAGATTGCGATGCGGCCCGTGTGGCGGGGCTCGGCGTTCGAGCCGCGCAAGATCATGAACCTGTCGTCGTCCTTCGATCATCGCATCATCGATGGCTGGGAAGCGGCCGAGTTTATCCAGCACCTGCGCTCGCTCCTTGAAACACCGGCCAAGATTTTCATGGAGACCTGAATGGAGCCGATTTCCTGCACCGTGCTGGTGCTCGGCGGTGGTCCCGCGGGTTACGTCTGTGCGATCCGCGCCGGGCAGCTCGGCCTCGATACGGTGCTGGTGGAGTCAGGTCGCCTCGGCGGTACCTGCCTCAACGTCGGGTGCGTGCCCTCGAAAGCTTTGATCCATGCTGCGGGCGAGTTCGAGACCGCAAAGCGCTTTGCGGCTGGCAATTCCATCGGCGTGCGTGCTGCCGAGCCACGCATTGACCTTGCCGCGACCATGGCCTGGAAGGACGGCATCGTATCGCGCCTCAATGGCGGCGTGTTCGGCTTGTTGCGCCGGGCCAAGGTTAAGGTGGTGAGCGGGGTCGGCCATCTGCGTGACGGCAAGACGTGCGTCGTGGAAAGCGACACCGGACGCCAGGTGATCACGGCCGAGCACGTCGTTATTGCGACCGGCTCGGAAGCCGTGCCGCTGCCATCATTGCCGTTCGGAGGTCCCGTGATTTCCTCGACCGAGGGGCTGGCGCTCGAGAGCGTGCCGGAACATCTGGCGGTGATCGGCGGCGGCTATATTGGCCTGGAGCTCGGCACGGCGTATCGCAAGCTCGGCGCCGAGGTCACGATCATCGAGGCTCAGGATCGCTTGCTTCCGCAGTATGATGCAGAGCTGACGCGCCCGGTGATGACACGCATCAGGAAGCTCGGCATCAAGGTGCATCTCAAGGCGACGGCACTGGGCCTGCATTCCTCCGGCGCGTTGAAAGTGTTGCCCGAGGATGGCAACGAGATTCGCCTGTCGGCCGACAAGATCCTCGTCACCGTGGGGCGGCGGGCGCGGCTCGACGGCTTCGGCCTGGAAGAGCTTGACCTGACCATGAACGGCCGCGCCCTCGAGATCGACGACCAGTGCCGCACGTCCATGCGTAACGTCTGGGCCATCGGCGATGTGACCGGCGAACCGATGCTGGAGCATCGCGCGGTGGCGCAAGGCGAGATGGTTGCGGAGATCATCGCCGGTCAGCGGCGCGCCTTCGACAAGGTCACGATCCCTGCCGTGTGCTTCACGGATCCTGAGATTGTGGTGGCGGGACTGTCTCCGGACGAGGCGCGTGCAACCGGACAGCAGGTGAAGGTCGGGAGCTTTCCTTTGATCGCAAATGCACGGGCAATGACGCTGGAGAGCGAGGAAGGCTTCGTTCGCATCGTGGCGCGGGCCGACAATCACGTGCTGCTCGGCGTGCAGGCCGTGGGGCAGGGCGTATCGGAGCTTTCGGGGGCGTTCGCACTCGCCCTGGAGATGGGCGCGCGACTGGAGGATGTGGCGGCAACCGTGCACGTCCATCCGACGCTGAGCGAGGGGTTTCGCGAGGCGGCGTTGGCGGCCCTGGGACACGCGCTGCATATCTGAGAAAATTGATTGGCGGGAGCTTGTCAGCACTTTTCACTTTTCAATGTTCCTTTTTTGTTCTAATTTCGGCCAATGCGGCTTCCACTGAAAAATCGGCCGAAAAGCCTGGATTATCTGCGGCTTCTGATCCCGAGGATGGAAGATCCTCGGATGGATGGCCACGTTCTCCCGTTCCGCCTTCCCGAGCTTGACCGGTATCTGCCACGGGGCGGCCTGGCCCTCGAGGCGGTGCATGAAATCCTGCCCGAGACGGCGGGGGACACCTCCTCTGCTTTCGGTTTCATCGTGGCTCTGCTGGCGCGCATGCCGCAGAGCGGGCCGATCCTGTTTATTGCCTCGCGCCGGGCGCTGGCCGACTGCGGCCGTTTGCATGGGCACGGGCTTAACGCCCTCGGGCTCAATCCTGCCCGCGTGATCCTGGTGGAGGCGGGCGACGATCGGCAGGCGCTCTGGGCCGTCGAGGAGGCGTTGCGTTCAGGCGTGCCGGCGGCCGTCGCTGGTGCGGTCGGCCGGGGCATCGATCTCAAGGCGAGCCAAAGGCTGCAACTGGCGGCGCGAAGCCCCGGCGTGCCGCTCTTGCTGCTGCGGCCGGCTGGAATTGAAGGATCGAGTGCTGCCGTGACGCGCTGGTGCATCAGCTCTGCTGAGGCCGCACGCGACCGTTTCGGTCTCGTCACGGGCTGGCGCTGGCGCGTGCGGCTTGCGCGCTGCCGCAACGGGCGTCCGGGTGAGTGGGTGGTGGAGTGGGATCATGTCGCGCATCGTTTCCGTCTGGCTGCCGTGCTGGCCAATTCTGCGGTTTTTCACGGCACAGGCGCGCAATTCCTCAATGCGCGGGTCGGTTGATCCCAAGCGTCCGTTCGTTCTGGCTATCGATGCTGCCGGCGGTCCGCGCATCGCCGCCCTGAACGCCGCGGCCAAAGTATTTGCGCTGGGCGCCGGCGATCCCGTGGCCGATGCACGCGCTAAAATCGGAGAGGATTTACAGGTCAGTTCTGCCGATCCGTCTGCCGACCGTGCCGCGCTGCGCCGCCTGGCGCTGTGGGCGACACGCTATACGCCCACAGTTTCAATGTGGGGAGAGGAGAATGGTGCGGACGGTTTCTTTCTTGACATCACGGGGGCGGCACATCTGGCCGGTGGAGAGGAGGAGTTGCTTGCCGACCTGTTCTGCCGCTTGAAGCGTTTCGGATTTTCTGCGCGTCTCGCCATTGCGGACACGCCTGGCATGGCCTGGGCTCTGTCCCATTTCCATCGATCCGCGGCTGTTTCCCTGCCTTTGGGACGGGAGGCGGAGGCTCTTGCAGCTTTCCCCATCGCAGCATTACGGCTTACACAGGACACGCGATCGACGCTGCGGCGGCTTGGTTTCAAACGCGTTGGGGCGCTGCTGGATAAGCAACGAGCGCCTTTCGCGGCTCGTTTCCCTGCCGAGCTTCTGCATCGCCTGGATCAGGCACTCGGCCGGGTGCCGGAGCCGTTGCCGCTGATCGTGCCGCCGCCTGTATATCACGGCCTGCGCCAGCTTCTCGAGCCCATCGCCACGCAGGAGGCCATCGTCGCGGTGGCGCGCCAGCTTATGGAAGATCTCGTTCCGGCGCTCGTTCGCGATGGCGTGGGAGCGCGAAGCCTGCGGCTTGCCCTGTATCGTGTCGATGGTGAGGTGCCGTCGATCGACATCGGCCTGACGGCTCCGACGCGAGACCCGGCACACGTGGCGCGGCTCGTCGAGCTCAAGCTCGAGCGCATCGTCGAGACCATCGACGCCGGCTTTGGCTTCGAGGCACTGGGCCTTGCCGTCATGATTGCCGAACGCATGGAGCCCAAGCAGGCGGAACTTGCCGCCACATCCCGGAATGCGAACAGTGGCGAACGTTGTGCAGTCCTCGTCGATGGTCTGAGGCAAAGGCTTGGATCCCGCAGCGTGCGGCGGCTTGCCTCGGTGGAGAGCCATCTGCCTGAGCGAAGCGAAGCTCCTCGTATTCCCGTGCAGAAGGCTGAAGCTTGGCCCGCGGCCGATGAGACGCGTCCACGCCCCCTGTTGCTCCTGCCGCGGCCTGAGGAAATCGAGGTCACGGCGCTCGTGCCGGAAGGCCCGCCACGGCGCTTCCGCTGGCGGGGTGTGATGCACGGTGTGGCCCGGGCGCAGGGGCCGGAACGGATTGCCGATGAGTGGTGGCGCCATGAAGCGATGACGCGGGACTACTACCTCGTGGAGGATATTGATCACCGTCATTTCTGGATCTACCGCGCCGGGCTCTATGGCCGCGAGACGCAGTCTCCACGCTGGTTCATGCACGGACTGTTTGCGTGAGCCGGGCCATGACTGCCGCCTATGCCGAGCTTGCCGTCACGACCAATTTCTCCTTTTTACGCGGTGCCTCGCATCCGGCGGAGATGGTGGCCCAGGCCGAAGCGTGCGGACTGGCGGCCATCGGTATCGCCGACCGCAACAGCTTTGCCGGCGTCGTGCGCGCCTATGCCGAGGCGCTGAGGCGAAAGAGCATCAAGCTGCTGGTCGGAACCCGGCTCGTGACCGTCGATGGCTTCGAGGTCATCGCCTATCCGGCGGATCGTGATGCCTATGGCCGGCTTTGCCGCCTGTTGTCGCAAGGCAAGCTGAAGGCAGACAAAGGCGAGTGCCATCTGACCTTCGAGGATGTGCTTGCGGTGAGCGAGGGACAGATGCTCATCGCTCTGCCGCCTGAAACACTTACGCCAGAGTTCACGGAACGCCTGGAAACCCTTGCCCGCGCTGCACCGCGGCGCAGCTTCCTCGCCGGTGTGCATCGCTATCGCAGCGACGAGCCGCGCCGGCTCGGCCTGCTGGATGAGCTGGGTCGTCGGACCGGCACGCCGCTCGCTGCCGTCAACGACGTGCATTATCACGTGCCGGAGCGTCGCGTGCTGGCCGATGTCGTGACCTGCATCCGTGAGAAGTGCACCATTACGGAGGCGGGCTTCCGGTTGGCAATCAATGCCGAGCGCCACATCAAGCCGCCGGCGGAGATGGCACGCCTGTTCGCCGATTTTCCGCAGGCAATCGCACGCACGATGCGGATCGCGGAGGCGTGTTCCTTCTCTCTCGGTGATCTCAAATACGAATATCCTGACGAGCCAGTGCCGCCCGGCAAGACG
Source organism: uncultured Hyphomicrobiales bacterium (assembly GCA_902826715.1). Lineage (GTDB taxonomy): Bacteria > Pseudomonadota > Alphaproteobacteria > Rhizobiales > Hyphomicrobiaceae > CADEFX01. The sequence goes on from CADEFX010000034.1 coordinate 11,778, forward strand.
GCGCAACAGCATCTGGAATTTCTTACATGGAAGGGAGCAAAGAAGCGTTTCCCTGAAGGTGTGTCCGAGGAGATTGCCATTCGGCTTCGCGACGAGCTGGCGATCATCGAACGGCTTGCCTATGCGCGGTATTTTCTGACGGTTCATGACGTCGTGCGCTACGCGCGCAATCTCCCGAAGCCGATCCTGTGCCAGGGGCGCGGCTCGGCAGCCAACAGCGCCGTGTGCTTCTGCCTCGGTGTCACCGAGGTCAATCCGAAGGAGAGCAAGTTGCTTTTCGCGCGGTTCATCTCCGAGAATCGCAACGAGCCACCCGATATCGATGTCGATTTCGAGCACGAGCGAAGCGAGGAGGTGATCCAATACATCTATGAGCGCTATGGCCGACACCGCGCCGCCATCTGCGCCACCGTCATCCATTATCGTTCGCGCCGGGCGATCCGCGAGGTCGGAAAAGCGTTGGGGCTGACGGAGGACATCACGGCGGCGCTCGCCAAGACCGTCTGGGGCAGCCACGACGACAAGCTGCCCGACCGGCAGGTCCGTCAGGCGGGCCTCGATCCGGCCAATCCGGCAATCATTCAAGCCGTTATGCTGGCGCGGGAACTGCTCGGATTTCCACGGCATCTGTCCCAGCACGTCGGCGGTTTCGTGCTCACGCGCGGCCGCCTCGACGAGACGGTGCCTATCGGCAATGCCGCCATGGACAAACGGACCTTCATCGAATGGGACAAGGACGATATCGACACGCTCAAGCTGATGAAGGTCGATGTGCTGGCGCTCGGCATGCTGAGTTGCCTGCGGCGCGGGTTCGATCTGTTGGAAGCGCATTACCCCAAAGAAAAACGGCTTACCCTTGCGGCTGTGCCGCAGGATGATGAGGCGGTCTACGAGATGCTGTCGCGCGCCGATTCCGTCGGCGTGTTCCAGGTCGAGAGCCGCGCACAGATGTCGATGCTGCCCCGGCTCAAGCCTCAATGCTTCTACGATCTCGTCATCGAGGTTGCGATCGTGCGCCCGGGTCCGATCCAGGGCGACATGGTGCATCCGTATCTTCGGCGTCGAGATGAGTTGAAGCTGACCGGGAAGGAGCCCGAATATCCTTCACCCTCTTCCAGCTGCGGTCACTCGGACGAGCTCAGGAATGTCCTGAAACGAACGCTCGGCGTGCCGTTGTTCCAGGAGCAGGCGATGGAAATCGCCATCGAGGCCGCTAAGTTCACGCCGGATGAGGCGGATGGCCTGCGGCGCGCCATGGCGACGTTCCGGCAT
>CADEFX010000034.1:13059-27678 GCA_902826715.1 uncultured Hyphomicrobiales bacterium
GACGGTCCGGCATCACGGCAACGTCCACAATTATCGCGATAAGTTCATCGGTGGAATGACCAGACGTGGTTATGCGCTGGATTTCGCGGAGCGCTGCTTCAAGCAAATCGAGGGTTTCGGCGAATACGGTTTTCCCGAGAGCCATGCCGCGAGCTTTGCGCTGCTCGTATCCGCCTCGGCCTGGATGAAGTGCCATTATCCGGAGGTCTTCTGCGCGGCCATCCTCAACAGCCAGCCCATGGGTTTCTATCAGCCGGCTCAGCTCGTGCGCGATGCATGCCAACATGACGTCGATGTACGGGAGGTAGACGTCAATTCCAGCCAATGGGATTGCACGTTGGAGCCTGTGCCGGGGGAGGATAGGCACGCCGTCAGGCTCGGCTTCCGGCAGATTCAGGGATTGAATGAGGATGAGCTGGAAAAGCTGATTGCGGCGCGGAGCAACGGCTATGCCAGCATCGATCGGCTTGCCGCCGTCGCCGGCGTTTCTCGCTTCACCATCGAGCGTCTTGCCGAGGCCGATGCCTTCCGCTCGCTGGGGCTCGATCGCCGCGCCGCGCTATGGGCCGCGCGACGCCTCGATACGATCGGCATCAAGACCGCGAAGGCGAAAGGAAAGGCAGGGGCGGGCACCGGCTATCTTCCGTTGCTCGCGCCACATCTGGGCGAAGACTTTTTCCCTGAACCGGAGATTGCGCTCCTAACCATGCCGCTCAGTGAGCATGTCGTGGAGGACTATGTGACGACGGGACTGTCGCTGAAAGAGCATCCCATCACCTTCTTCCGCGAGGACCTGCGGCGGCTCGGCGCCATGAGCAATGCGGAGCATCGCAGCGAGGATGTGCCCGATGGCCGGTGCGTCACCGTCGCAGGTCTCGTCCTCATCCGCCAGATGCCGGGCGCGAAAGGCGTCGTGTTCGTCACGCTCGAGGATGAGACCGATATCGCCAACATCATCGTCTGGCCGAAAGTCTTTGCCAGGAATCGCCGCACGGTAATGACCTCGCGCTTTCTGGCCGTGCGCGGACGACTGCAGCGTGCGGGCTTGGTGGTGCACGTGCTTGCGGAAAGTTTCATCGATCTCAGTGCCGAGCTGTCCCGCCTGCGCGACGGCGAGCTTCTGGCAGCGGGCGCTGCGGCCAGGCCATCCGGCCAGCTCGATCTGCCGCTGCTCAAGAGCCGCGACTTTCATTAACGCAAGACAGAAAATCGCGTGCTTTGACCTGGAACTTCCAGGCCTTATCGTATGGCGAGCGGCCCATTGCTGCCGGGCAAGAAACACGAGGATTAGAGGAAGCCAATGACCAAACCCCACAGCACCATCGGCTCACGCATGGCCGGCCTCGATCCGGCATGGCTCGCCAAGACCCAGGAGCCCATTCTCGAGCCCGATCTCGAGATTATCGATCCGCATCATCATCTGTGGGACTTTCCGGAGCACAGCTATCTGCTTCCCGGCATCCTCCAGGACACCGACTCGGGCCACAAGATCGTGAGCACCGTCTTCCTGGAGTGCACGGCGTGCTTCCGCGCGGACGGTCCGGAGGAGATGAAACCGGTCGGCGAGGTGGAATTCGTCAACGGCATCGCAGCCATGTCCGCCAGCGGCGCCTATGGGCCGACCCGTGTGGCGGCGGGTATCGTCGGGCTTGCGGAGCTGAGGCTCGGCGCCCGCGTCGAGGAGGTTCTGCAGGCGCAGATCAATGTGGGCGGCGGCCGCTTCAAGGGCATCCGCTATGTTGCGAGCTGGGACGACAAGGAGCAGTCCATTCACAACGGCCATACCAACCCGACCCAGCATCTGTATCGCGACGATGCGAAATTCCATGAGGGATTTGCCGTGCTGGGCAAGCTCGGCCTGACGTTCGATGCCTGGATGTACCATCCGCAGTTGCCGGACCTGATAGCTCTGGCGCGCAAGTTCCCCAGCCAGCCGATCGTGCTCGATCACTGTGGGGGACCGTTGGGGCTTGGGTGGTATTCCGGCAAACGTGATGAAGTCTTCGCCGACTGGAGCCGAAGCATCCGCGAACTCGCCAAGAGCCCCAATGTCATGATTAAGCTGGGCGGCCTTGGCATGCGCGTGAACGGCTTCGATTTCGACAAGCGGCCGAAGCCGCCGACCTCGGAGGAGCTGGCGGCAGCTTGGCGTCCATATATCGAGACGTGCATCGAAGCGTTCGGGCCGGATCGGGCGATGTTCGAGAGCAACTTCCCGGTCGACAAGTTCTCCGGCAGCTATGCCCTCTACTGGAACGCGTTCAAGCGGCTTGCGGCAGGTTCCAGCGCGGGCGAGAAGGCGAAGTTGTTCCGCGAGACGGCGCGCAGGTTCTACAAGCTCGCGTGAAGCGCCTTCGGCTTCACGCGATTGCCGTTCGCCGTTATGCTTCGCCATGAGAATGGCGCTTGAGGCACGGCCTCCTGATGGCGCGAAATCAAAAGGGATACAGTATGGCTGTGACCAAAAGCGAAGCGGCACGCGCGGGTGAATTCACGCGCGGCCAGATGCTCATCGACGGTGCGTGGACGGCGGGAGCTGGCAAGGGCGAGATCAACGTCGAGAGCCCTGGAAACCGCAGCATCATCGGCAGCATCCCGCGCGGCGGTGCCGAGGATGTGGATCAGGCCGTGAAGGCGGCCACGCGTGCCTTCGCGGAGTGGAGCCGTGTCATCCCGCGCGAGCGGGGGCGCATGCTGCAGAAGATCGCGGATGTGATCGAAACGCGGGTCGAGGAGCTGGCGCGCATCATCGCCGAGGAAACGGGCAACGCACTGCGCACGCAGGCGCGGCCCGAGGCCAAGGCAACGGCCGACATCATGCGCTACTTCGGCGGCCTTGCGAGTGAGCTCAAAGGCGAGACCATTCCGCTCGGCGAGCACGTGCTGAGCTATACGCGGCGCGAGCCGATCGGAGTTGTCGGCGCCATTATCCCGTGGAATGCGCCGGTGCTGCTGGCGACTCTGAAGATCGCGCCCGCACTTTGCGCCGGCAACACTCTGGTGCTGAAGGCCGCGGAGGATGCGCCGCTCGGCGTGCTATGGCTGGCAAAGATCTGCCACGAGTTTCTGCCAAAGGGCGTTCTGAACGTCATTACCGGGCTCGGAGAGGAAGCGGGCGCTGCGTTGTCCGCGCATCCGGGCATACGCAAGCTGTCATTCACAGGCTCCACCGAGGTGGGCAAGCTCATCATGCGCGCGGCCTCGGACCGCATCGTACCGGTATCGCTGGAACTGGGCGGCAAGAGCCCGTCCATCGTCTATCCCGATGCGAACGAGGATTGGGTCGTGGACGGCATCATCGCGGCCATGCGCTTCACGCGTCAGAGCCAGTCGTGCACGGCGGGGTCGCGCCTGTTCCTGCATGCCGACATTTTCGACTCTTTCCTCGAGGCCCTCGCGGAGAAGACGGCGAAGCTGAAAATCGGCGATCCGCTCGATGAGGCCAACGATGTTGGCGCGATCATCAACGAGAAGCAATTCACCAAGGTTTGTCGCTACGTCGACGAGGGCATGAAGCAACCGGGCGCGAAGCTGCACTTCGGCGGCCTGCCGCCGAAGTCCGGCCCATTGTCGAAGGGATATTTCGCTCTGCCGACGGTGTTCGCCAACGCGGCCAACGATTGGCGTCTTGCCCGCGAGGAGATCTTCGGGCCGGTGCTGGTTGCCATCCGCTGGACTGACGAGGCCGAGGCGATCCGCATGGCCAACGACTCGCACTACGGTCTCGCGGCCTACGTTTGGACGAAGGACATCGGGCGGGCGTTGCGGGCGGCCCACAGCATCGAGGCGGGTTGGGTGCAGGTGAACCAGGGTCTTGGCCAGACGCCGGGTCATTCCTACGGTGGCATCAAGCAGAGCGGCATTGGGCGTGAGTTCTCGCTGGAGGGCATGCTCGACAGCTTCACCCACCGCAAAAATGTGACCGTGAACATCGCGTGTTGATGGGAAAAGCCGATTGCGGGGCTGCTTGCTCCGGGCGCGGCAGGCTCTACACTGACGGCGGTAACATCAACCGGGGCCTTCTGTTGGGGGGCCCCGATTTCACCTCCAGGGAGAGAACGGATGGCAAGCGTCGGCTTTATCGGCGTCGGCAACATGGGCAGCCTGATGGCGCGCAACCTCATTCGCGCCGGCCACAGTTTGAAGATCTATGACCTCTCCGAAGAGGCTGCGAACTTCGTGGCCCAGTCCGGTGCCAAAGCCGTCAAGTCCGTGAAGGAAGCGGCGACCGACGTCGACTTCGTCGTCACGATGCTGCCCGTCGGTGCCAACGTCCGGGCGGTCTTCATCGACGCCGGCGTGCTGGAGGCCGCCAAGCCGGGCGCCGTTCTGATCGACAGCTCGACGATCGATGTCGAGACAGCATGTGCCGTGCATGCGGCCGCCAAAGCAGCAGGCTACGAGATGCTGGATGCCCCGGTTTCCGGCGGCGTGACGGGCGCGGACGCGGCAACGCTCACCTTCATGTGCGGCGGCGACAAGGCCGTGTTCGAGAAGGCCAAGCCGCTTCTTCAGGGCATGGGCAAGAACATCGTGCATTGCGGCGCGCCCGGCTACGGGCAGGTGACCAAGATCTGCAACAACATGGTGGCAGCCATCAATACGCTCGCCATCTGCGAGGCCTTTGTCATGGGCGAGAAGCTGGGTGTTGATCGCAACGTGCTGTTCGACGTGCTGTCCACGTCGACGGCGAGCTCCGTCATGCTGACGAAGTCGTGCCCGATGCCGGGCCCCATTCCGTCATCTCCGTCGAGCAATGGCTTCAAGCCGGGGTTCGCAGCCAAGCTGATGATGAAGGATCTTCGGCTCTCGCAGGCGGCGGCACAGTCGGCCGGCACTCCGACACCGCTCGGCGCGGTCGCAACGGCTGCGTTTGCCATGCATATGGCCAACGGCTTCGGCGATCTCGATACGAGCAGCATCGTCAAGCTGATCAATCCGGATATCTAGAACCGCCACGAGCTTGTACAACTTGGCGACTGGCGCTGTGCGGCGGCGGCCGCAGCCATTAACGGGGTTTAATGCGCGTCCTCTCGAAGGTGGGTGGTTCGGATCTGGTCGACCTGCTGGCGCGGGTGGCAGCCAAGGACCGCGCGGCCTTTGCGGACCTGTATGCGGCGACCTCCTCGAAACTTCTGGGCGTGATCCTACGTATTCTGCAGAGGAGGAGTCTTTCCGAGGAGGTGCTGCAGGAGGTTTACGTTAAGATCTGGGAGCGCGCTGCGGACTACAATCCGGCCAAGGGATCACCGATCGGCTGGCTGGCGACCATTGCGCGTAACAGAGCTCTTGATGAAGTCCGGCGTAAGAACCCGCAATCCATTGAGGACACACCGGAAGCGCTGGATGTCATGTCGGATACCCTGGATCAGTTGAGCCTCATGGAGCAAAGCGAGGATCTGAACAGGCTTGTGGCGTGCCTCGACAAACTCGAAGGCAATCGCCGTGAGATCGTTGTCCTGGCCTATTGCTACGGACTGAGCCGAGAGGACCTGAGCCGGCGCTATTCGGCGCCGGTGCCGACGATCAAGACGTGGCTGCACCGTAGCCTCGCCCAATTGCGGACGTGCCTGAGCCAATGAGCGATCAGGAGGACATCGACGCCCTCGCGGCGGAGTACGTTCTGGGCACGCTCAGCCCGGCCGAGCGGACGGCCGTGGGCGCGCGCCGGCGGCGCGAGCGCGACCTGGATGCGGCGATCGAAGCGTGGGAAATGCGGCTTGCGCCGCTGGCGGAGACTGCGCCACCCGTTGAGCCCTCGCCGGGTGTGCTGGCGGGCATCGAAGCTCGCATTGCGCGTGGTGCCGACCATGGCACGGTCGTTGATTTGCAGCGCCGCGTCGCGCGCTGGCGCCGGCTGGCGATTGCCGCTTCAGCCGCGGCGGCATGCCTGGTTGTCGCCTTCGGTTTGCGCGAGGTCACGCGAGCGCCACAGCCGGTGAGCTACGTCGGGGTGTTCCAGAAGGACGACCAGTCGCCCGCCTTTCTTCTGACGGTCGATCTTGAGACCAGAATGCTGTCCATCCGCATTGTCTCGGCGGATCGGCCAGCCGACAAGACATACCAGTTGTGGATTGCCTCGGAGCAGTCCGGCGGCGTGCCGCAATCGCTAGGATTGATCGAGGATCCTACCCAGATCACCCGGGCCACGCTGGCGTCGTATGATCCCTTGATCGTGCGGCGCGCGACGTTTGGCGTCAGCCTGGAGCCCGTCGGCGGCTCGCCCACCGGCCGGCCGACGGGGCCCGCATTGCACGCCAAGCTCATTCCCGCGCCGCGGTAAACCTGCTTCTCAATTATTCGTGATGAGAGACCTGCCGAAACTTGGGCCGGAGCCGCTCCGTATCTCCATGGCCCGAGCGGGCGCACGTCACACGACGACTGCCATCGCAAACCCTGGAGAACCCCATGAACCTGATCTCGCCGTTTCGCACGATGTTGCTCGCCACGGCTGCCGCCGCCGCCTTCGGTCTCAGCGCAAGTGCCGCGCAGGCTGCGACCGTGGCCGGCCTGATGGACGGTGGCGCGACGCTGGTATGGATCGACACCGGCAGCATGAAGGTCACCAAGTCCGTGAAGATACAGGGCGCGAGCCTGGTCGGCATCGACGTACGCCCGGCCGACAAGCAGCTCTACGGTCTGACGACTCAGGGCAAGATCGTCACGATCGATGCAGCGACAGGCAAGGTCACTGAAAAGAGCCAGGTTTCCGAAAAGTTGCCTGAGGGCGGCGCCATTTCCGTCGACTTCAATCCGGCTGCGGATCGCTTGCGCATTGTCGGAGCCGACGGCACCAGCCTTCGCGTCAACGTCGAGGACGGCAAGGCGGTCGTCGACGGCAGCCTGAAGTATGCAGACGCCGACGCCAACAAGGGCAAGACGCCGAAGGCCGTCGCGGTCGCCTACACGAACAGCGTAGCAGGAACGAAGGAAACGGCCCTCTATGATATCGACATGGCCAATGGCGCGCTCGTGAAGCAGGCGCCGCCGAACGACGGCGTGCTCAACACCGTCGGCGCGCTCGGCGTGAAGCTCGACGGCGGTGCGGCGTTCGACATCGTGGCCGACGGCAAGGGCGGCAACGCGGCCTGGTTGATGTCGGGCTCGCGCCTTTACTCCGTCGACCTGACCCAGGGCACGGCCAAGCAGGCCGGCACGATCGCCGGCCTCAAGGGCAAGCTGATGGATATCGCGGTGATGCCCTCGATGTAAGCAGCGGGTGGGGCCGTGCGCCGCGTGGCGCCGGCCCCGATCCTTGCGCACTCAGCGAGCCATTGACCGAGCGTGCGATCTCCCCATATTCAACTACGTCGTTTCGCGCGAGGACGACCTCGCGTTCCATGAGTGCCCGGAGCGAGGACGACCTCGCGCTACGGAGGTGGCTCATGGCCTGGACACTCCTCATCATCGCCGGCATCCTGGAAATTGGCTGGGCCATCGGCCTCAAGTATACCGAAGGCTTTACGCGGCTTTGGCCGTCGGTTTGGACCGGCACGGCCATGGTCATCAGCATGTATCTCCTGGCGCAGGCGGCGCGCACGCTGCCGATCGGGACGGCCTATGCGGTGTGGGTCGGAATCGGGGCAGCAGGCACGGCAATCCTCGGCATGTACCTGTTCGCCGAGCCGCGTGATGTTGCGCGGATCTTGTGCATCGTGCTGATCGTAGCCGGCGTCGTCGGACTCAAGGTTTTGCACTAGCCCAAGCGGATCATGTGATTGTCCCAGGCGACGTCCTCGTGGGTGGTGGCCAGAGGTGCGGGCGATGCGGCTCGCGACCAACCTCCGATATCGCCGGAGCCTGATGCGAGCAGGAAGCTTGCGCCGACATGGCGGGGCGCGACTCCGCAAACATCGGCCAGCGGAATCTGGCTGACGATTCGCCGCGATGTGGCATCGATAATAAGCGCGCGGCCGCCGCGCGGGGATGTGGCGGCGATGAACTCGCCCGCGGCGTCGGCCGAGATCGAGCCGACATAGTTCTGCATTGCGCGATAAGCGTGATCGGGGGCATCGATCAGACGCAACGACTCGCCGCGACGGTGGAAACCCACCAGCGCAGGATGCTCGCTCGCCGGACCTTCGTATTGACAGCCAAGGAACGCCATGTCGTCGAGGGTGAGGGCAAGGTGCCGGATGGACAGCTTGTGCAGCGATGGCGGCAGTCTGTGCACCTCGAGCACGTCCCCGGTCTCGATGTCGATGTAGGCGAGCGACGGATCCATGTCGGCGATGTTGAGGTTCTCGCGATCGCTCGAGGGATGGGTCTCGATCCCGCCGTTGGCTACAACGAGCGTGCGGCCGTCGCTGAGCAGGCAGATGTCGTGCGGCTCGAGGCCGCCGGACGCGAACTCGCCGATTTGGCGATAATCCGCCGTCGAGTCGCGCACGCCGATGACGCCGCGCGCTGCGTCGAAGTCGTTCTCGGACGTATACAGCAGGTGGCCGTCGGGCGAGAACGCCCCGTGGCCGTGGAAGTGACGGTCGGTGCGGGTGCGGAATTCGACGGGGGGAGCCGACCCGTCGACGTGGAAGGCGATGGCGAACGTGCCCGGACGGCGCGCGAACACCACGCACTCGCTGGTACCCGGCCGCTGAACGAGGTCGTGGCCGCGACCGGGAAGTGCTACGCGATGCCCGAGCCCACAGCCCTCGCTATAAGCGACGGCCGCATATGTGCCCGATGGCTCGCGGCAGGCCGCGACGTAGCGGTCGCGCGCGCAGGCAGGCTGTGCCAGCCCAAGCTTCGGGCCTAGCGCGGCCGTCGCGCCGCCAATCAGGAAGGTGCGCCGGTCAATCGCCATCGAGTGCATTGAATCCTATGGTGAGGCCGGCTTCCTCGCTGAGATACGCGGCGCCCGTGTCGAACGCGTTCTTGAGCGGAAAACCGACAAGAATGAGTTGCGTGCGCGCGGCCGCATCCTCGAAGGGCTTCTTCGAAAGGCCGGCAGCCTTGCGGATGGAGGAGATCGCCGTATCGAATTCGCCCACCGTGGATTGCATGACGGTGTGAGGTGGCGCGCCGGCCACTGGCGGCTCGGACAACCCCGTATCCAGCAACAGCGCGCGTAGGCCTTCGATATCGGCAATGGCGAGCGCCAGCGCGCGACTGCTGTTCGGCACGGGAGGCTCCAACGGGCGGACCTTGCGGTCCTTGAAGCCGAGCGGCCCGGCCAACCTGATGTTGCGCAGTTGCTTGAGGCCGTTAAGATAGGACTGGCCAATGGCCTGCGTGGTTTCCTTCGCGGACAGGAACGCGAGATTGTCGGGGCCCGGATGGAGCCAGCGGGCGGCGAAACCGTCGGGCTCTGACCACGCCTGCAGCGTTTCCTTGGCGACACGAGCAACATTCCTGGCGATGGCGCTCGCGTATCCGCAGCGAAATGCGGCGGCGGGTTGCGATCTGGCGAGGGTCTCGCTTGCCGGAGCAAAGAGCAGGATATCGAGGGCCGTGAAGCCCTGCAGCGCCACGCTCTTGTCCGCCAGCGTCTCGGCGGCCAGTGCTTCCTTATCCTGTTGCGAGACGGTTCGCTCGATCTGGCGGCGCGCGATGCCGCGCGGGTCCGGCCAGAACAGCAGGCTGGCGTAGCGATTTTGTTCCATGACAGGGCCGAAGCGAATGTGCTCGATGCGCCCCCAGGCTTGCAGCGCTTCGCCGAATGCGTTGCGCGCGCCTTCCAGCGCCTGGTCGGTTGGTGCTGCGCACAAGGCAGCAATCGCAGTGTCCTGCGCATCGGCCGCCGCGGCAAACTGCCGATATCCCGGAATGATGTGCCGATCCAGTGAGCGGCGCGCGAAGGCCTCATGGTCGAAAGCAACAGCCTGCACCGACAGCACGGCGGCAAGCACGGCCGCGATGACGCCGGACTGAACGATACGCCGAAGCACTGCAAAAGCTGATCTGGACGGCATAGTGTCTACCCGCTACAGCGATTTCAGGAATGCCAGAAGCGCATCCCGCTCGTGCTTGGTCAACGCAGCATAGCCGTTGCGCGCGGCGTCGGCTTCGCCGCCGTGCCACAGGATCGCTTCCTCCAGATTGCGCGCGCGGCCGTCGTGCAGGAACTGCGTGTGGCCGCTGACAACTTCGGTGAGGCCGATGCCCCAGAGTGGCGGTGTGCGCCATTCGCGCCCGTCGGCGACACCTTCGGGCCGATGGTCGGCCAGATCCTCGCCCATGTCGTGAAGCAGAAGGTCGGTGTAGGGCCAGATTTTTTGCCTGCCCAGGTGCGGCTGATCGGGAACAGTGCCGGTCGTGTAAGGGCCACGGTGGCAGCCCGAGCAATTGAGAGACTGGAACAAGGCCTTGCCATGCAGCACGACTGGGTCATCGTGGTTGCGGCGTACGGGCACTGCCAAATTCTGTGTGTAGAACGTCACCAGATCGAGCAGCTCGGCGCTGATCTCGAGATTGCCGTGGCGCGGCGTGTTGCCATTCGGTGCATTGAGACAGATCGCCTGGGCGCTGGTGCAGTCGCCGGAGGGCTGCGCGAACAGTGCATTCGACAATCCGAGATCGATGGCGGCTGCTTCCGCCGACTGCTGGCGTATCGTCGGGTTGCCAGCCTTCCAGCCGAAGCGGCCAAGCATGACGCGATTATGCTCGCGTGACCACACCTCGTTGGGCCTTCCGGAAATGCCGTTGCCGTCTGCGTCGTCCGGATCGGCGGCAGCGCGAATCTGATCCTCGGGAATGGCTTCGAGCAGGCCCAGCCCGATCATCTGCGGGGCGACGCGCGGCGAGAGCATGGTCTGCGGATGCAGGGGGCCATAGCCGAGGTTGACGACCCGATAGGCCGGACGCCGCAGCTTGACGATCGTGCCATCGCGGAGCCGAACCGGATGGTCGGCATATGCGGTCTCCATTTGGCCCTCGGCATCGTGGCCGCGGATCGCATAGTTTTGCAGTTGTGCGCCATAGATCGGCTCGGGGATGACGTTGGCGCGCCGCTCGGCGAGGAGTTGCTTTTGCTCTGCGGATTGTGGCGGAATCGACAGCCGGAGGAACATCGATGTTGCGGTATCCTGGGGCCAGTTGGCCCGCGGCGGATGTCCGCGGCCATCCATCAGGTGGCAATTCTGGCAGCCACGCGCGTTGTAAAGCGGTCCAAGCCCATCGGAAGCCTGCGTCGAGGAAGGCGCCGAGACCCACAGCTTGCGGAAAATGGCGTTGCCGATCTTGAAATCCGCTTCACGCGCAAGATGCATGCCGGTGGAGGAGTGGCTGAATGCGTCTCGGTTCGGCGTCTTGACGCTCGTTGCCGCGCCGCCGGACAAATGCTCGTCGCGTTCGGCGACGGCATGAGCAACAACGGTATGGGTTTGGTGGGCCGCTGCTTCGCGGCGGTTGCTGGCGCCGCCGAGCGCCGTCACGGCGGCACCGGCCGCGAGGAGCGGCAGGGCACCCAACACCAGCGCCAAACGAAGCGGCGTTTTCGAGATCCGCATAGATGTTCCCGAGCCGGGCTCCTGCGTTGCGCCTCGCGGGTTCGCCTACTTCTTGCGGCCCACCTTCTCCGGCGCGTCCAGGCTGTTCGACTTCTCGAACGCGACATTCTGAAGGCCCAGTACCGCTATGGCACGCTCGAGCTCCTTGGCTTGCGCGATGAGCGCCTCGATGGCTTTCTCGACGACCGCGTTTCCTTTCGCGTTGCCTTCGCCGATCATCTGATCATAGGCTTCCGTCGTCTCCGCGCGCTTGACGATGTCGCCGAGGCGCTCGATCGACAGGTCCAGGGCGGCGCGCACGCGCTGATCGGCGGCATTGTCCTTGTCCTTGACGAGATCCGAGACGCTGGCGCCCGACACAACTGACCCGTCCCCGCGCGTATACCGCCCGAGGTAGACATTGCGCATGCCGATGGCGTCATAGTAGTGCGAATTGTGCGTGTTGTCGGAGAAGCAGTCGTGCTCCTCCTCCGGGTCATGGATCATGAGGCCGAGCTTCATGCGCTCGCCGGCCAGCTCGCCGTAGGAAAGGCTGCCGAGTCCCGTGAAGATGGCGATGAGCGCGGCAGCATTGCCGCCTTTGACCAATGCGGCGCGGGCGCTGCCGGTCTTCTTCCACTGATTGGCCATCCACGTCAGATCCTCGATCAAGAGATCGGTGACGACGCGGAGATATTGTGCCCGGCGATCGCAGTTGCCGCCGGTGCAGGCCTTGAGATCGTAATCAGTCGCGGGGCGGTTGCCGGCACCAGGACCTGTGCCGTTGAGATCCTGCCCCCACAACAGAAACTCGATGGCATGATATCCGGTGGCAACGTTGGCCTCGATGCCGCCGGCTTCGTGCAGCGTCTTTGACAGCAGCGACTTGGTGATGCGCGACGCGTCGACGGTGCGGCCGGCGATCTTGATGGATTTGTTGGCGATGACGTTGGCGGCGTAGAGTTCGTTCTCGGGTGAGTCCGAGCCGTACTCACCGGCCACGTAGTCGATCAGGCCCTCGTCCAGGGGCCATGCGTTGACCTGCTTTTCCCAGTCGTCGACGATCTTGTTGCCGAAGCGATAGGCCTCGGTTTGCATGTAGGGAATGCGTGCAGCGCGCCAGGCTTTCCGCGCGGCATCCAGCGTCTCGGCATTTGGCTTGGCCAGAAACGCCTGAATGGAGGTGCGCAGCTTCACGGCCGCAGCCAGGGTATCGGCGTACGTCGCCTCCGCGATGTTGGCGTAGGTCTCGACGACAGTCTTAACGGACGGTGCTGCCGCCAGGACTGGCGGGGTACCGCCAGCCAAACTGAGTGCGAGGAACAGCGCCAGATACAGCAATCGCATGTCGGTCTCCTGCCGGGCCTCCTACATACGAAACTGGATCGGCATCGAGTACTCGAAAATCTCACCTTGGACGGCGGGCGGCGGTAGGGGCAAGGGCGAGGCGCGCTTGAACAGGTCCATTGCTTCCGCGTCCAGAAGGCTGGAGCCCGAGCTGTGCTGGATGCGCGATCGCAGGACGCGTCCGCTCCGGTCCATGGAAAAGACGATCTGCACATCTCCCGCAAGGTGCCGCGGGCGGGCCGCTTCAGGATACCGCTTGTGCTTGTTGATGTGCACGACCATGGCGGTTTTCCAGGTGCGGACGGCAGCGTTGGACGTCGTCGAAGCGCCGGACCGCGGGGCGGCGGACTTCTCGGCCACGGCGCCCTCGATTTCTGTCGGCGCCTTGGCTTTCAATTCGGGTGTAGGAACCTGGGCGTGCGAGTCGGTCTTCGCCACCTCCTCCGTGGGTTTCTCCTCCTCCCGCTCCGACGGAGGCTTCTTCTCGATCGCGACCTCCGGATCGGGGATTCTGGACAGAGGCTCTTCCTGCTTTTCTCCAGCCGCCTCCTGCTGCTCCTGCTGAATGGCTGCCGGTCTGACCTTGCTTTCGTTTTGCACCTGGCCATGCTCCACGGTGGCTATCGCCGCCGTCGTCTGGACCTCGGCAATTTCCACCACCATGGCCCCGGCGGGCTCCTCGATCGACTCGTCGGGCTGCCAGTTGCGCATAGCCCAGGTGCCGCCGCACACGTGCAAGGCCGTGATCAGCGTCGCAGCGCCGATCCAGCGGTGAAGGCTGCGGCCGCGCAGGTCGAGACTGTCCGGCGCGGTGGTCATCGGGCGACCCCCGACGCTGTCCCATCGGTCTCGCTCGGTGCGGTCTGCGTTGCGGCGGGTTGGGGCACGCCTTCGAGGCCGACAAGCGCAACCTTGAGATAGCCGGCATCGCGCATGACGTTGAGAACGTTCATCAGCTCGCCGTAGGGCACGTTCTGATCGGCGCGCAGAAATACGCGTTTGTTCCTGTCGAACTGCACCGCTTCGCCCAGGCGCGCGATGAACTGTGTGCGCGGCACGGACTCGTTGCCGATGGTGAGCGTGCGGTCCTGCTTGATCGTCAGATAGACAGGCTTGTCGGGCTTGGGCTGCGGCTTGGCCGTGGATACCGGCAAGTCGACGTGGACGTCGACGGTCGACAGAGGCGCGGCCACCATGAAGATGATCAGCAGAACGAGCATCACGTCGATGAACGGCGTGACGTTGATCTCGTGCGTTTCAACGAGCTCGTCTCCTGTTTCATCGACGCGTGCGGCCATCCGACTACTCCGCTGCCTTCAAACCGCGCGGGGTGAGCGTCGCCCGATCAAGATCGCGCGAGACCAGCCGCTGCACGTGCGCGGACGCATCGCCGACGAGCGCGCGATAGCCGGCCGTCCAGCGCGAGAACTGATTGTAGATGATGACCGCCGGGATGGCGGCGACGAGGCCGATGGCAGTCGCGAGCAGGGCCTCGGCAATGCCCGGGGCCACGACCGCGAGGTTGGTCGTCTGCGCTTTCGAGATGCCGATGAAGCTGTTCATGATGCCCCATACGGTGCCGAACAGACCGACGAAGGGAGCGGTGGAACCGATGGTCGCCAGCACGCCGGTGCCGCGGATGATGGAGCGGCTGGCGGCCGTTTCAAGGCGCTGCATGCGGGAGGCCACGCGCTCCTTGATGCCTGCCACGTCGAAGGCGTCGTTGGACAGCCGCAGTTCGGAGGCGGTGGCTTCCAGCATCGTGCCGACCAGGCCGCCGCGGTTCTGCATCTGATCGATGGCGCCGCGCAACGACTTCTCCCCGCCGATACGCGCGATGGCGCTG
>CADEFX010000035.1 GCA_902826715.1 uncultured Hyphomicrobiales bacterium
CCGAGACGACGCCCGCCACCTTATTTCCGGCATCCACCTCGCGTTTGACATGGCGCGCGACATTGCCGATGCGCTCGACGTCCGCAACCGAGGTCCCGCCAAACTTCATAACCACGACAGTCATGGTCGTGCCCGCTGTAGCTTTCGGGACGGCCGCTCCGGCTGTCCCATAGAACCGCAATAACACTTTGCTCGCCGCGAACCAGCCGTTCGCAGCGATGATCAAACCCGTCGCGCGTACTCATACTCGGCAGGGGGGACCCGCGCAACCGAGCCGATGCGGCGTCCCTGCCCTCAGAAACCCGCGACCGTGCGGCTTAGACCTTCTCTAATCTCCTGCGGGGGCTTAGGCCTTCATGCCCCGGCGGATCACCGGCGTGTAACGATCGCCGTCACCACGTGCAATCGCTTCCTCGAACAGCTCGCCCACCAGATCGGCCGCACGCGCCTTCACGCCCGTTTCCCGCGCCAGCTCACGCGCGTAAGACAAGTCCTTAACCGCGTATCGCACCGAAAATGCCTGCTCGGGATAGTCCTGCGGTACGAGATGCTTCATGCCGTGATTGCGCAGCACGAAGCTGTCGGCCGAGCCCTTGGCCATGGTGTCGAACAACAGCTGGCCATCCACACCCGACGCCTCGGCGATGGAGATCGCCTCGGCTATCGCCATGGTCGTCTCGAACACCACCATGTTGTTCATCAGCTTGACGACCTGCCCCGCGCCGACGCCGCCGCACAGCGTGACCTCCGTCCCCATGGTCGACAGGATCGGCCGGATGCGCTCGAACGCCTCCGGTGTGCCGCCCACCATGATCGATAGCGTGCCATCGACGGCCGCCCGCCGCGTCCGCGCGACTGGCGCATCGGCGAAATCGGCACCCTTAGCTCGGAACATGGGCTCCAGCTCGCGCATCAGCTTAGGCGGTGCCGTCGACATGTCGACAACCGTCTGGCCCTTGCGCACCCAATGAATGACGCCCTTCTCCCCTATGGCAACACTGCGCACCTCGTTGCCGCCCGGCAGGCACATCAAAACGACGTCGCACTGCCCCATCAGCTCCTGCACGGACGCCGCCCGCGCCACGCCGTCCGACGCCAATCGGTCCAGCGGCCCCGCCTGCGTGTCGAAGCCAACAACCTTCCAGGTCCCCTTCTTGGCGAGGTTGCGGCACATGGCTTCGCCCATGACGCCGAGCCCGATGAAGCCGACCGTTTTGACCTGCATGACTGTCTCCGATCCCTGGATTTCGTGTGACATAAAATCAGACACGACGCCCAGCGCAAGGCCCGATGTCAGAAGTGAAAGACCGCGCGCGCTTCGCGGAAGGTATTGGCATACGCCGTCACGCTGTCTGCGATCGGCTCTGCGTAGCCGCCGCCGATCGCGATCGACACCGGAATACCCCCGGTCCGGCAGAGCTCGAAGACGATGCGGTCGCGCTCCGCCAGCCCTTCGAACGACAGCGACAGCCGGCCGAGCTTATCCTGCTTCAGCGGATCGGCGCCCGAAAGATAAAGCAGCAGATCAGGTTTGAAGGCGGCCACGGCCGGCAGGGCCTCGCGCAGCGCCGCGATGTAGGCGCCGTCTTCGGTCCCGTCCGGCAGCTCGACATCGAGATCGGACGGCACCTTGCGGAACGGGAAATTCTTCTCCCCATGGACGCTCAGGATGAAAACACCGGGTAGGCCTTTGAGAATTGCCGCGTTACCATCGCCTTGATGCACGTCGAGATCGACAATGGCGATGCGATCGACAATCTTCTCCTCCAGCAACGTGAGCGCTGTCACGGCGAGATCGTTGAACACGCAAAAGCCCGAGCCGAAATCGCGGTGGGCATGATGCGTACCGCCCGCGAGCTGTCCCGACACACCGTGCTCCAGCGCACTTCTCGCCGCCGCCATCGCGCCGCCCACCGTCGCCCGCGACCGCCGGACCAAAGTCTCGCTCCACGGCAGGCCGATGCGCCGGATGATGTCCTTGCTTACCGTCCCATCCAGCATCGCATCGACGTATCCCGCACCATGGGCTCGCAGCAGGTCGTCGGGAGTTGCCGGCGGCGATGCCGCAAGCGACTGCATCGGCAGAATCTCGTCGCGCTCGATCGCCGCGCGCAGCAGCCGATACTTTCTGGCCGGAAAACGATGGCCGTCCGGCACAGGCATCTCCTCGACGTCGGGGTAGTAGAACAGCACGCCTAATATCCCAGCCTTGTCACTGCCGTTCGCCGTTGCAGCATGGCTCGGGAGCGCACGAGCAGCCGTGTCCTGATTGCCACCCGCCGGGCCATTCCGCGCGACAATCGGGCCGCCCGTCTCATCTGCGCCACGAACGCCCGCTTATGGTCACAATTCGATTCGGCATAGTCTTTCGTTGCGTGCACAATACCTTCTTTACGGAGACCCCACCATGTCACGCTCGCTCGTTGCCACCCTCGCCGCCGCGGCTGCCTTGTCCACGTCGTTGACCGCTCCTGCCTCGGCGCAGGCCCCGCAAGTCCGCATTGGCGTATTGAGTTGTTCTGTGGCCGGTGGCACGGGCTTCGTGTTCGGCTCGAGCAAGCAGCTCGACTGTACGCTCCAAGGCGAAGGACGGCGCGAACGCTATTACGGCGTCATCAACAAGTTCGGTGTCGATCTCGGCGCTACCACATCCAGCGTCATTTCCTGGGCCGTTCTTGCTAGCACCGACCGCATCGGGCCTGGCGCCTTGGCAGGCACCTACGGCGGCGTTTCGGGCGAAGCGACGGTCGGGGTCGGCGCTGGCGCCAATGCCCTGCTGGGCGGGTCGGACCGGTCGATCGCGCTGCAGCCCCTGTCGGTCAGCACGCAGGAAGGCCTGAACCTCGCCGTCGGCGTGGCTGCGCTCGAGCTTCGCTCGCGGCGCTGATCACATTCTCAACACGCGCAGCCAGCGCATCACATCGAGCAGGCTGATGGCCGCCGACGCAACGTAGGTGAAGGCCGCTGCGCGCAGGATCTGGCGTGCGGCCGGCATTTCGTGCTCCGGCACGTAGTTGCCGGCCTTCAGCAGCGGCAGCGCCCGCCGAAAACTTGCATCGAACTCCACAGGTAGCGTCACCGCATGCATGAGCACCGTGGTTCCCAGAATCAAGACGCCGACCAGCAGCTCCAGGATCAGCACGTGCGGTGACCGCGCCAGCAGCATGACGATCGGCGCCGCAAGCATCACGATGGCGCCGAACTTCTCGATATTGTGCGCCTGCTTGGCAAGCCGCGTGCGCGCACCCAGCGGCGGATAGCCCGTCGCGTCCTGCATGGCATGGCCGACCTCGTGCGCCGCCACCACCAGCGCCGACAACGAACGTGCACCGTAATGCTGCGGGCTCAAGCGCACCACCTTCGCCTCGGGATCGTAGTGATCGCCGAGCTTCGTCTCCTCGACGGCAACGTGCTCAAGGCCCATCCGGTCGAGCAGGTGCCGCGCGAACTCACCGCCCGTGCCCTCGATGTCTGCGCGCTCGTCCCCATGCCGCTTCAGGATGCCTTTGACCCACATCTGGGGCAGGAAGGCTAGGCAGAACACACCGATCAGCAGAACGACAACCGCGGCCAACGCTAATCTCCCACCCGAATGAAGGCCGGACAATAGAGCGTGGCCGCGGCTTCACAAGGGCCTTGCAGTCGCCGCATCCAGCCCACGCCGGATATCGCCCGCGATCCGGTCCACGACCTCGCCGGACAGGCCAATGTATCCCTCTGGCCTCAGGGCCTCCTGCAGCTCCTCGCGCGTGAAGTGCTTCGCCACCTTGGCGTCCTCCAGCAGCACGTCCGCCAGCGGCCGCTGGCCCGCAAGCGCTGTCAGCGACGCCTCGTGCACCACATCATGCGCATGGCCGAGCGGCATGGCGCGCTGCAGCACGAACATGACCCGCTCCGACAACAGCACACCTTGCAACATGTCGAGGTTCTCCCGCATGCGCTCGGGACGCACTTGGAGCCCTGCGATCAGCTGGTGCAGATGCTCCAGCGCCCCCGACAGCAGGCAGAAGCTCTCCGGCATCGTCACCCACTCGGTGCGCCACATGGTCGTGTCGCGCTCGTCCTCCACCTCCATGCACTCAAATATGATGCCGGCGTTGTGCCGCACGATGCGTGCGATCGCGATCAGCCACTCGCATTTCACCGGGTTGACCTTATGCGGCATGGTCGAGGAGCCCATAAGTCCCTTGCGGTAAGGCTCCGCCAGCTCGCCGACCTCTGTCTTGTTCATCTGGTAGATCTCGTTAGCGATGCGTGCCGCCGTCCCCGCGATCAGCGCCATCACCGCCGACAATTCGGCTACCCGGTCGCGCTGGCTTTGCCAGCTCATGCGCGGAGCGCCGAGCCCGAGCCGCGCGCACGTCCTGTCCTGCACCTCGAATCCCTGCTTGCCCCACGGCGCATATGTTCCCACAGCCCCGCATATCGATCCGACCAGGCAACGTTCACCAGTCTCACGCCAGCGTTCGCGGTTGCGCGCCAGCTCCTCGAGCCAGCTCGCCACTTTGAAACCAAAGGTGAAGGGCAGCGCATGCACGCCATGCGTCCGCGCCACGGCCAGCGTGTCGCGATGCGTCTCCAGCAACGGCAGCCCGTCCTGCAGGATGGCTGCGATCTTCCCGTCGATCAGCCCGTGCGCGCGCTGCGCCAGCAGCATGTGGCCGCTGTCGATGATGTCCTGCGTCGTCGCCCCGTAGTGCGCCCACGTGCCGTGCGCTTCCCCTGCGTTCTCGCGCAGCACCCGGATGATCCCGAGCAACGGGTGCCCCGTGACCCGTCCGTGCTCCTTCACCGCCTCCATGTCCAGCAACTCGATCCGCGCCGCCTCCCGGATGGCCCGCGCCGCCTTCGCCGGGATCATCCCGATCTCGGCTTGCGCCTCCGCCAAAGCCGCCTCCACGTCGAGCCAAGACTGGTATTGGCTCTGGGCCTCGAAAATCGCCCGCATTTCAGGTGTCGAAACGCGATCGCCGAGCAGCGGCGAGTCGATCAGGTGCACGGGCATGCGTTTCCTCCTGTATGACGGACATGCCTTCGAGGGCACGCCTTTGCGCCAACTCTATTGCTTTTATTGGCCCACACGGAAGATGATGCGATAACCTTCTTCTCTCAGCACGCCTCGCAACAATCGCACGGAGCCGCCCGATGGCCGCCATCGCAATTCTCGACGACTATCAGAACGTGGCGCTGAAGATGGCCGACTGGTCGCGGCTGCAGGCGAACCATCGCATCACCGTGTTCGACAAGCCGTTCAAGAACCAGGACGAGGTGGCCAAGGCGCTGGCCGGCTTCGAGATCGTCAACATCATGCGCGAACGCACGCCGTTCCCGCGCGCGCTCTTCGAACGGCTGCCCGACCTCAAGCTGCTCATCACCACCGGCCCGCGCAACGCCTCCGTCGACGTCAAGGCTGCCAACGAGCGCGGCATCGTCGTCTGCGGCACCGATGCGGGCGGCCACGCGACCGCCGAGCTGGCGTTCGGCCTCATCCTGTCGCTGGCGCGGAATTTACCGACCGAGTTCACCAACATGCGCGAGGGCCGTTGGCAAACAACCCTCGGCAACGACATCCGCGGCAAGACGCTGGGCCTGCTGGGCCTCGGCAAGCTCGGCGGCGAGGTCGCCAAATTCGGCAAGGCCTTTGGCATGAACTTGATCGCCTGGAGCCAGAACCTCACGCCGGAACGGGCCGCCGAGATCGGCGCGCAACGCGTCGAGAAGGACGAGCTGTTCCGCCGCGCCGACTACATTTCCGTGCATCTGGTGCTGTCGGACCGCAGCCGTGGCCTCGTCGGCGCCCGCGAGCTGGGCTTGATGAAACCAACGGCCTCCATCGTCAACACGTCGCGCGGGCCGATCATCGATGCGAGTGCGCTGGCCGCCACCCTCAAGGAAAAGCGCATCGCCAGCGCCGCCCTCGACGTCTACGACACCGAGCCGCTGCCCGCCGACCACCCGCTGCGCTCCGAGCCCCGCGCCGTGCTCACGCCGCATATCGGCTACGTCACCGAAGAGTCCTATCGCGTATTCTTCGACGGTGTCATCGCCGCCATCGAAGGCTGGCTCGCCGGCAAGCACATCCGCGTCTTGAGCTGATCACGCACCGCTGCCATACGAGGCCTATGGTGACGACTCGAGGTCATGACGGCGCGGGCGGCAACTCCCGCGGCCCAGTCGCTCAATCGGAAAGCGACACGAACCTCACCGGACGCCGCGCGCGCTGGCAGGAGCGTGCGCTCGATCCGGCGACGCGCGCGCTTCTCGCCGCCGACGAGCAGCATTTCCTGCGCCAGTCCGTGTCGACGCCGTGCCTCAATGCCATCGCCAAGGCCGAAGGCATCTGGATCCAAGACCTTGCCGGCCGCCGCTACATGGATTTCCACGGCAACAACGTCCATCACATCGGCTACGGCCATCCGCGCCTCAAGCGCGCCATTGCCGAGCAGATGGATGCGCTTCCGTTCGCCCCGCGCCGCTACGCCTGCGCGCCCGCCGTCGCACTGGCCGAGAAGCTGAGCAGCATCGCCCCGCAGGGCAGCGCCAAGGTCCTGTTCACCACTGGCGGCTCCGACGCCATCGAGGTGGCCGTCAAGATCGCACGCACCGTCACCGGCCGCTTCAAGACGTTATCCTTCTGGGACGCCTTCCACGGCGCCGGCTTCGGTGCTTCCGCGCTCTCCGGCGAGACGCTGTTCCGCTCTGGTCCGGCCGCGCCGCTCATCCCCGGCGCCAATCACGTGGCCCCCTTCGGCAGCTATCGCTGCCCCTATGGCACTGCGACCGCGGAAGCGTCAGGCGATGCCTGCGCGCGCATGATCGAGTATGTCCTCGAGCGCGAAGGCGACGTGGCCTGCCTCGTGGCCGAGCCGATCCGCGCCGTGCCCTACGTGCCGCCGCCCGGCTTCTGGCAGCGCGTGCGCAAGGCCTGCAACCGCCACGGCACGCTCCTCATCTTCGACGAGATCCCCACCGGGCTGGGCAAGACCGGCCGCATGTTCGCCTGCGATCATGAGGGCGCCGTTCCCGACATCCTCGTCATGGGCAAGGCGCTGGGCGGCGGCATCCTGCCGATCGCCGCCGTGCTCGCCCATCCCCGCCTCGACGTCGGCGGCGACTGGGCTTTCGGCCACTACACGCACGAAAAGAACCCCGTCACCGCGCGCGCCGCACTCACCACCATCCATATCATCGAGGACGAGGATTTGGTCGCCAACGCCGCCCGCGTCGGCAGCATGGCGCTGGAGCGCCTCAACGCCATGATGGCGGACATCCCGCAGATCGGCGACGTGCGCGGCCGCGGACTGCTCATCGGCGTCGAGCTGGTCAAGGATCGCGATAGCCGTGAGCCCGATCACGACCTCGCCGAAGCCGCCATGTACGCGGCCCTCGATGCCGGCCTCTCCTTCAAAACCACGATGGGCAACGTGCTGACGCTGACTCCGCCGCTCACCGTCACTCCCGACGAGATGCAGCGTGCGCTCTCTATCCTCAGCGACGCCATCAAGACCGCAGCGTCCTCACGCAGCTAGGTCTTCCGATTTAGATCGAACCACCTGTCCCCCTGCGTTCCCGGACGCGGCGCATGCGAAGCCTGCGCGGCGAGCCGGGATCTTTACACGTCTCGGTCAACGCACAGCGCTCTCCCCGCCGGCGGGAAAGGCCCGGCTGATTGGCGCGACGCGGCAGAGCCGCGCTTGCACCGTCGCCGGGACGCAAACTCTGGGGCACATTGCCCCGTCCGCAAGCAGAGCGCTCCTAAACCTTCAGCTCCTTCACCCACCGCACGAACACGTCCAGCGGCTCCCGCTCCGTCGTGAACGAATTCACCGTCGCGCCCTCATCCGGATAGCCAAGGGCCATGCCGCACACGAGCATCTCGCTCTCCGGAATGCCGAGACGCTTCTGGATGATCTCATAAAAGCTGCAGAACGCGGCCTGCGGGCAGGTCTCCAGGCCAAACTGCCGCGCCGCCACCATGACCGACTGCAGGAACATGCCGCAGTCCAGCCACGACCCCAGCTCCATGTCCCGGTCGATGCTGAACATGAGGCCCACCGGCGCACCGAAGAACTCGTAGTTTTGCCGGCGCTGCTCGTGCATGCCCTTCTTGTTCTCGCGCGTGATGCCCATGGTGGAATACAATCCCCAGCCGCAAGCACGTCGCCGTGCCTGATATGGGTCGCGCCAATTGACCGGATAGTAGTTGTACTCGCGCTTGCCCTCGCCGGTCGTGTCGTAGATCTGCAGGATGTCGCGCACGAGGTCGTCCTTGACCTTGCCGTCCAGCACCCAGACCTTCCACGGCTGCGTGTTGGAGCCCGATGGGGCTCGGTTGGCGATATCAAGGATGTGGGCGATCAGCTCATGCGGCACTGGTTTCTTCAGAAACGCACGCGTGCTCTTTCGTCCGCGGATGGCCTCATCGACGCTGATGTCGCGCTCCGGGAACTTGCTGGCGGCAGCTTGGCTCATCGCTCACTCTCACATTCGCTTGTCGGCATCAGGCACGCATCTATCCCTGCCGGCCCCTACCTGATGGCGGCGGCCTCGGGACTGCCTCGACGGTTCGGCTATTGCTCGCGACGATGCCACGCCGTACCCTCCCGGTCAACGACACGGCCCGTGCGTTAGCACCTAGAAAACACCGGGGAAATGCCGCATGCCCATCGATCCCAGTGCGAAGAACCTGACGCTCGCCGTCGTCGGCACCGGCACCATGGGCCGCGGCATCGTGCAGGTCTCCGCGCAGGGCGGCATGAACGTCATCGCCTACGACGAGAAGCCCGGCGGTGCGGCCGCTGCCAAGGAGTTCACGCAGAAGATGCTCGACCGTCAGGTCGAGAAGGGCTCGCTCTCGCCTGCTGATGCCAAAGCCGCCGTGGACCGCATCAGCGTCGCCACGACGCTGGAAGAGGTGGCCAAGGCCGATGTCATCATCGAGGCCATTTTCGAGCGCCTCGACATCAAGCACGAGATGTTCGCCAGGCTCGACGCACTCACCGGTCCCGGCACCATCATCGCCAGCAACACGTCGTCGCTGCCCGTCACGACCATCGCGGCCGCCACGAAGCACCCCGAGCGCGTCGCCGGCATGCATTTTTTCAATCCCGTGCCGTTGATGCGGCTGGTCGAGGTCATTCCCGGCCTGCGCACGGCACCATGGGTCACCGATGCGCTCATGATCATCGGCCGCCGCATGACGCGCGAGCCCGTGCTCTGCACGGACAGCCCCGGCTTCCTCGTCAATCACATCGGCCGCGGCATGGGGCCCGAGTGTCAGCGCATCCTGATCGAGAACATCGCCTCCCATGCCGAGATCGACCGCATCATGACCGGCGCGCCCGGTTTCCGCATGGGTCCGTTCACGCTGGCCGATCTCGTCGGCATCGACATCGGCAGCGCCGCCTGGGAGTCGATGTACAATCAGTTCTATCAGGAGCCCGCCTACGCCCCCTCGCCGCTGACCGCCCTGCGCGCAGCCGGCGGACTGCTGGGCCAGAAGACGGGCTCCGGCTGGTACGCCTACAAGGACGGCAAAAAAGTCGACCCGCCTGCCGCGCCAACGCCGGCCACGCGGCCGCCATCGGTGTGGGTGCGCCCGAGCGAGCATCACCCCGATCTGCAGGCCCCGCTCATCGAACTTTTCCAGAGTTCCGGCGTCGAGGTCGAGCGCGGCGCAGCTCCAAGCGCCAAGGCGCTCATCGTCGTCACGCCGATCGGCTACGACCTCTCCACCGCCATAACTGATCTCAAGCTCGATGCCGCGCGCAGCGTCGCCGTCGATGTTCTGTTCGGTCTCAAAGGCCCGCGCACGCTGATGGTGACGCCCGCCACCGACCCCAAGATGCGCGAGGCAGCTCACGGCCTGCTCGGCTCCGACGGCCAGCCGGTCATCGTCATCAACGACAGCCCCGGTTTCGTGGCCCAACGCGCCGTCGCCGCGCTCATCAACGTCGGCTGCAACGTCGCCCAGCGCGGCATCGGCGTTCCCGCCGACATCGACAAGGGCGCCAAGCTCGGCCTCGGTTATCCCTTCGGTCCCATCGAATGGGGCGACCGCGTCGGACCAGGCCGCGTGCTGCACATCCTGCAGCGGCTCGAGGCGTTCTATCAGGAGCCGCGCTATCGCCCGAGCCCCTGGCTCAAGCGCCGTGTCATGCTGGGCCTGCCGCTGTCCTCACCCGAGAGCCGCACCGGCTGATCCCAAAGATGAGAGCAGCCGCATACACAGGCATATCCCCCTCCCCCTCGTGGGGAGGGGTTAAGGGTGGGGGAATCCCTGCATCCATTGGTTTGCGTCCAAAAGGAAGTTCCGCCTCCGCCTCCCTGCCATCCCCCAACCTGTCCCTCCCCCACGTCGTGTCGAAGACACGCCTGCGGCGTGATGGGGGAGGGGACGACTATTCTCCCCCATGCGCCGCACGCATTGCGCGACGCAACTCATCCTGCGAGGACCTCAAGTCATGTCATTCGAGCGGCTCTACAATCCGCGCGGCATTGCCGTCATCGGCGCGTCGGCCGACCTGAGCCGTATCAGCGGTCAGCCCATCGCCGCGCTCAAGAACGCCGGCTACAAAGGCGGCATCTATCTCGTCAATCCGAAGTACCAGGAGCTGCACGGCCTCAAGTGCTATCCCGCCGCCGCCGCCATCAAGCAGCCGTGCGACCTCGCCCTCATCGCCGTGCCGTCTAACGGTGTCGCTGCCGCCGTGCGCGATTGCGGCGCTGCCGGCATTCCCTTCGCCATCATCCTCACCGCCGGTTTCCGCGAAGCCGGCGCCGAGGGCCGCAAGCTCGAAGCCGAGATCGCGAAAGCGGGAAAAGACTCGGGCGTCCGCTTCATCGGCCCGAACTGCCAGGGCGCCATGAGCATCCCGTCGCGCATGTGGTGCGTGTTCGGCAGCGTCAGCTACGAAACCGAGCTGCGCGAAGGCTCCGTGTCCTGCGCCTTCCAGTCCGGCGGCTTCGGCTATGCCGTGGTCAATCTTGCCGAGGCCCAGGGCATCGGCTTCCGACACATCGTCTCGTCCGGCAACGAGACCGACATCGCCATGCCCGAGCTGCTGTCGGATTTCCTCGACGATGCCGGCACCAAACTCGCGTTCGCCTACATGGAAGGAACGCCGGACGCGCGCCAATTGCTCGACGTCGGACGCAAGTCTCTCGAAACCGGCAAGCCGATCCTGATCTGGAAAGGCGCCCAGACCGAAGCCGGCACCAAGGCCGCCGCCTCCCACACCGCCAACCTCACGGGCAACTACGACCTCTATCGCGCCGCCTTCCGCCAGTCGGGCCTCATCGAGGTACACGACGTCGAGGAGATCGTCGACATCGCCAAGGTGTTCGCGCAGGGCCGGCTGCCGAAGGGACGCGCCATCGGCGTGCTCTCCATCTCTGGCGGCTCCGGCATCGTCTATGCCGATCGCGCCGTCAAGGAAGGCCTGTCGCTGCCGAGCTTCTCGCCGCAGACCGTCACCGCATTGAAGGCTATCATTCCCTCCTTCGGCTCGTCGGAAAATCCCGCGGACACGACGGCCAGCGTCTTCAACGACCCAACCCTTTTCACCAAGACGCTCGAGATCGTCCTCGCCGACCCCGCCATCGATCAGGTCTCGATCCTGCTCGCCTCCATCAGCGGCGACGCCGCCACCAAGGCCTGCAAGGCCGTCGCCGACGCCGCCGGCTCGACGGACAAGCCCATCAACGTCGTGTGGTCCGGCCGAAGGAGTAAGTCCGAAGCCGCCTGCGCGCTGCTGGAGAAGGCCAATGTCCCGTTCATCACGACGCCGGTGCGCATGGCCCGCGCCGCCGCCGTGCTCGCCAACTTCGCCACGGACCGGCAGCGCCTGCTTCCCCGCACAGTACCGCCGCCCCTGAAGCCGAGAGACCTGGATCTACCTTCCGGCCCAGCGACACTATCGGAGGTCGAAAGCAAGGCGATCCTCGGCGCCTTCGGCATCCCCATGACCCGCGAAGTGCTCGTGCCGCTCGGCTCCGATCCCGTAGCCGCAACCGCCGATCTGAAATGGCCCCGCGCCGCCAAGATCGTGTCGCGCGACATTGCTCACAAGACGGAAGCCGGCGGCGTCCGTCTTGGTCTCGACACGCCGGATACGCTGAAAGTCGCCGCTGCGGACATCGTCGCCAACGCCAAGGCGTACAAGCCCGGCGCCAAGATCGACGGCATCCTGGTTTCCGAGATGGCCCAGGGCGTCGAAGCCCTGATCGGCGTCGTCAACGATGAAGGCTTCGGCCCGGCCGTCACCTTTGGGCTCGGCGGCATCTTCAGCGAAGCCCTCAAAGACGTGACCTTCCGCATCGCCCCCTTCGGCATCGAAACCGCACGCGAGATGATCGGCGAGCTGCGCGGCGCCAAGCTGTTCGACGGCTATCGCGGCGCACCGCCGGCCGACAAGGAGGCACTCGCCCGCACGCTGGTGGACGTGTCGCGCATGGCGATGGCTCTTGCGCCGCGCCTCGAGGAAATGGACATCAATCCGCTGTTCGTCGGCCCCGATGGAGTGGTCGCCGCCGACGCCCTCATCGTCCTGAAATAACGCCGCTACCGGAGACGCACCTATGGATCTCGGCATCAAGGACAAGACCGCGCTCGTGACCGGCGCCAGCATCGGCATCGGCCGCGGCATTGCACTCGCTCTCGGCGCGGAAGGCGTACGCCTTGCCCTCGTCGCGCGGCGCGACACCCTCTTGCAGGAAGTCGCCCGCGAGATCGTGGCCAAAGGCGGGCCCGAGCCGGCGCTCATCATTCAGGATTTCATGGCCGAGGACGCCGCGCAGAAGATCGCCGACACAGCTATCGCCAAGCTCGGCACCATCGACATCATCATCAACAACGCCGGCGGCAGCCGCCCCTTCAAGGTCGACGCCTCTGAGCAGCTCTGGAACGAGGCCATCACGCTGAACTTCACACGCCAGCGTCAGCTCACGCACCGCCTCCTAGACCAGATGGCCGCGCGCAAATGGGGACGCATCGTCAACATCACCGGCAAATCCGAGCCCGAGCACCTGAATGGGGCCTTTTGTGCCAAGGCCGCCATGCACGCCTGGGCCAAAGGCCTGTCCCGCGAAATCGGCAAGCACGGCATCACGGTCAACTCGATCCCACCTGGCCGCATCATGAGCGAGCAGATCCGCCGCAACTACACGCCCGAATACCGGCAGTGGCAGTCGGAGAACGAGATCCCGATGGGCCACTATGGCGAGCCCGAGGACATCGCCAATCTCGTCTGTTTCCTGGTCTCGCCGCTCGCCAGCTACATCACCGGCACCGTCATCCCGGTGGATGGCGGCCTGCGCCGCTATCAGTTCTGAAACGCTACCGCCGGCGCCACACCTGCAGCTTGCCAAACACGAACCGGTCGAGCAGGAGTTGCAGCAGCTTGGCTCCGAGCGCCGTCATCACGATCATGGTGGCCATGCCGGCTGCTGCAGCGGTCGCACCAGCCTCGTCCATATGCACGATAGCAATGGCCGCGAGCTTGGTCGACGAGCCGTAGAGGAAGATCACCGCCGACACCGTCGTCAGCGCATTAACGAACATGTACACGGCGATGTCCAAAATGGCCGGCATGCAGATCGGCACCGTCACGCGTCCGAACGTCCGCCACACGGGCACCTTCAGCGACGCGGAGACGGACTCAAATTCCGGATCGATCTGCTTGAGCGCCGTCAACGCTGTGATGTGCGCCACCGTATAGAAATGCGCGATGCAGTTGATCACCAGAACCGCCAGCGTGCCGTAGAGAAATCCGAGTGGATTCCATTTGGCGTTGACGAAGAAAACATAGCCGAGCCCCAACACCAGGCCCGGCACGGCCATCGGCAGCATCGCCATCAAGTGCGCCAGCCCGCGCAAGATTGGCGAGACCTTGGTCTTCTCGACCAGATAGGCCCCCGTGAAAATGATCGCGGTTCCGATCACCGCGGCCAGCGCCGCCATCCAGACAGATGTGAAATACGTCGACCAGCCGGTGGGTTCGAAGTTCGCGAACGCGTAGTTGTTGAGCGTCGGCGTCAGATTATAAGGCCAGTAGGTGATGAAGGATGCCCACACGGCGGTGCCGAGCACAACCACCAGAACCCCCGCGACCGCGAGACAGTAGACCATCAGAGCGGCATCCCGCGGCGCATTGTCCTTGGGCTCGAGCGGAACAGCCCGCGCCGAAAGCAGGGCGACCTGCCGCCGTTGAATCACCCTGTCGATGACGAAGGCGAGAACCGCCGGCACGAGCAGCACCATGCCGACCACCGCCCCCATCTCGAAGTTCTGCTGGCCAACGACTTGCTTGTAGGCATCGGTCGCCAACACGTTGAACTGGCCGCCGATGACCTTGGCGATACCGAAGTCGGTCACCACCAGCGTGAACACGACGAACGCCGCGTTGATCAGGCCGAACTTAGCACCGGGCAAGGTTACGGTGCGAAAAATTCGGCCCGGTCTGGTGCCGAGTGCGCTGGCCGCCTCATAAAGGCGCGCGTCCGCCAGCCGCAAGGCCGTGACGATGATGATCATCGCATGCGGAAAGCAGTAGAAGACCTGTGCGATGACGATTCCGATCGGCCCGTAAATGGAATGGCCGAACAACACCTCTTTGAGCAGCCCCTGGTTGCCGAACAGGTAGATCAGCGAGATTGCCGACAGCAGGGACGGGGCGAACAGCGGCAGCATCGCCAGCGCGTAAAACACCCCCTTGAAGCGCATGCGCGTACGCGTCAGGGCATAGGCGTAGATGAAGGCCAGCGGGATGACGATGACCGTCGCGAGAAATGCGACACCCAGGCTGTTGTAGATCGACTGGAACAGTGTCGGCGTCGAGAAGTAGCGCACGTAGTTGGCGAGACCGATGAAACCGCCGTCAGCATTCTGAAAGCTCTTGGACAGCAGGGTCCACAGCGGCAGGGCGATGCTGAGGAACAGCCACCCGACGAGCGACGCGATGGCAGCCCGTACCACCCACTCGTCCCATCCCGCCGCGCTTCGCGTTGGCGCTGGAGCAGGCGTCGCCGCCGTGACGGTTGTCGTGGTCACGGCGCGCTCCGCTCCTTACGTCTTCGGATAGATGCGCAAGCTCTCGGGCGGCAGGGCGACGGTAATCGTCTGCCCCTCCACAACCGCGAGATCGCGCATCAAGTTGACCGAGAAGTCCGCCAGCATGGTCACGCCCGGCGCGGCCTCCGGTTCCAGCTCGGCGCGGCAGAAGGCTCCCAGAAAATCGAGCGCCGCCACTTTCACCATCATGCGATTGGGTGTCTCGGCATCGATATTGCGGACGCGGATCTCCTCGGGACGCATGCCGATGCGCACTGTCTCTCCAGGCCCGAACCGGCTGGCCGAGGGACAGATGAGATCGACCGTCCCCAGACGGAGGCGATCGGGCCCCTGCGTCTTGGCATCCATGAACGTCATGGTGCCGACGAAGTCCGCCACGAACTCGGACGCAGGCTTGCGATAAATATCTTCCGGCGTGCCGACCTGCTCGATGACGCCGTGGTTCATGACGACGATCCGGTCGGCCATCGTCAGCGCCTCTTCCTGGTCGTGCGTCACCATGATCGTGGTCACGCCGAGACGCCGCTGCAGGCGTGTGATCTCGTCGCGCAGGCGTACCCGCACACGCGCGTCCAGCGCTGACAGCGGCTCGTCCAGCAGCAGTAGGCTCGGCGATGTCGCCAACGCCCGCGCGAGCGCCACGCGCTGCTGCTGGCCGCCCGACAGTTGCACCGGATACTTGTCACCTTGATCCTGCAGGCCTACCAGCGCCAGCAGCTCCCGCGCCCGCGCTTCGACTTCCGCCCGCGGCCGCTTGCGATTGACGAGGCCGTAACCGACGTTGGCCGCAACGGTCAGGTTCGGGAACAGCGCGTAGGACTGGAATACGATGCCGAAATCGCGCGCGGCCGGCGGCAGCTTAGACACGTCGCGTCCGCCGATCGAGATTGTGCCCTCGTCCTGCGGATCGAGGCCCGCAATGGCGCGCAACAAGGTCGTCTTGCCGCAGCCGGAAGGGCCGAGGAAGCAGACAAATTCGCCTTTGTTGACGCTGAGCGAGACGTTCTTGAGGGCGGTGAACTTTCCGAACCGCTTTACCAGATCGCGAACCACCAGGAACGGACTTTGGGCGACCGGTTCATTGGCCGGCACCGGCAGCTCGGCAATATCCTGCATGACGCTCAGCAACCCCTCGCGGCCCTGGTGCCGCCTCACGCTGACAATGGCGCCCCGCGCCGACTATAACAAGCGGCAGACTATCTTGCATGACAACACCCGGATCGGGCGACCGATCCGGGTGCGAACATTGTGGCGCCGTCAGCACCATCAGTTCTTTGGTGCCGCCTTCGACTCGTAGCGCTTGGACCATTCGGCCAGAATGCGCTCCCGGTTCTCGGCCATCCACGTCAGATCGTTCTTGATCATCAGCTTTTCGGCGTTGGCCGGATAGTTCGGCGGCGCGGTCCCGGTATCGGGCATGGCGACCGTGGCATACGTTTTCGAGTAGAGTTCGTTGGCGCCCTTCGTCGCTGACCAGTCGGCGACCTTCTTGGCGGCTTCGAGGTTTTTCGTGCCCTTGACGATGGCCGAAGCCTCCATCTCCCAGCCGGTCCCTTCCGACGGAATGATGACCTCGAGCGGCGCGCCCTTGGTCTTCTCGGACGCGCCGCGCATGTCGAGCGCCACGCCCGCGACTCGTTCGCCGCGTGCCGCCTGCACGCACGGCGCCGAGCCGGAATGCGTGTAGACGGCCATGTTCTCGTGCAGGCCGTCCATGAACTTCCAGCCTTCGGCCTCGCCCATCATCTGCAGCCAGGCGCCGACCATGAGATAGCCCGTGCCGGATGATGCGGGATGCGGCATGACCAGCTTGCCCTTGTACTTGGCGTCGAGCAGATCCTTCCAGGACTTGGGCGGCGTGGTCCCAGCCTTGCCGGCCTCGACCGGGTTGTAGCAGATGACCCCAAGATAGGCGTCCATGCCGGTCCAGGTGTAGTCGCCGCTCGAGTCTCGGAACACCGACTTCAGAGCATCCGCGCCTTTCGGCGTGTATGTCTCGAGCAGGCCGAGCTTCTCGAACATCAGCAGCGATGTCGCCGCTTGGCCCATCACCATGTCCGCGCGCGGATTATCCTTCTCCGCGAGGAAACGTGCGGTGATGACACCGGTCGAATCGCGCACCCACACGACCTCGACATCCGGCACGGCCGTTTCGATCGCTGCCTTGAACGGCCCGAGCTGATCATTCTCCAGCGCCGTATAGATGGTCAGCTTCGTCTTCTGCGCCTGAGCCGGAAGCGATACTCCAAGGCCCAAGGCTGCCGCCAGCCCGAAGGCCAGCCCCAGCTTCGTAACGGACACCATGCTCTTCTCCCCTTGCTACGCCACTCAGACACCGCCATGCGCCCCGATGGCGCATGCGCGGTAGTACTATTTCGCCGCCGCTTTCGTCTCGTACCGGCGCACCCATTCCGCGATGATGCGGTCTCGCTCGTTCGCCATCTTTTCGAAGTCGATCCGCGCCATGCGCCGTTCCGCGTCCGGCGGATAATTGGCGGGCAGCGATGTCACGGCCTGATGGGCGACGATGGCATAGTACTTCGCATAGAGACGATTGGCATCCTCGCTTGCGGCCCAGTCGGCCACCTTGCGTGCGAGGGCCGCATTCTTCGCGCCTTTGACGACCGCCGTCGCTTCCATGTCCCACCCGGTGCCTTCCGCCGGAACGATGACGTCTATGGGCGCCCCTGCCGATTTTTCCCGCGCCCCGCGCATATCGAAGGAAATCCCAACGACTCGTTCGCCGCGGGCTGCCTGTACGCACGGCGCCGAGCCGGAATGGGTGTAGACGGCGATATTGCGATGCAGGGCGTCCATGAACGCCCAGCCCTCGGCCTCGCCCATCATCTGCAGCCATCCCGCCACCATCAGGTAGCCCGTGCCGGATGAACCCGGATGCGACATCACCACCTTGCCTTCAAGCTTGGACACCGTCAGTTCACGCCATGACGAGGGCGATGCCACCCCGATCTTGCCGCCCTCGACGGTGTTGAAGCAGATGGCGCCGAGAAAGGCATCATGGCCGAACCAGGACGCCGGCGGCGACGCATCCTTGAACTGCGGCTTCAGGGTCTCCCAGCCCTTCGGCGTATAAGGATCGAGAAGGCCCGCCGACTTGAACTGGATCAGGCTGGAAACAGCCAGGCTCAGGAGGATGTCGGCTCTGGGCTGCGCCTTTTCCGCGAGAAACCGCGCCGTGATCACGCCGGTCGAATCGCGCACCCATTCGATCTCGACGTCGCTGACCGCGCTCTCGATCGCCGCCTTGAAAACCGGCAACTGCTCATTCTCGATGGCGGTATAAGCGACAATTTTCGTGCGCTGCGCGGCCGCCGGCAAACTCGTGGCGAAGGCTAGGCACACCAAAAACAACAAGCGCGTATTCCGACGCCACATCATGAGATCATGCTCTCCGACGCCCCCTTGGCGCGAATCTCGGTATGCTCCAGGCGAGTTACAGGTACGTGACAGCAGAACCCCCGAAGAAATCTTGCAAATCCTGAGCCATCCGATCAACCCGGCCACGGCAATGAGTAGGTTTTGACGTTGGTGTAGCTCTTCATGGCCTCCCAAACGCCTTCCTTGTATCCAAGCCCACTGTCCTTGATGCCGCCGAACGGCGACATCTCGATGCGATAGCCAGGCACCTCCCACACGTTCACGGTCCCGACCTCGAGCTCGTTGACGAACCGCGTGATGTGATCGAGCCGGCTGGTGCATACGCCTGACGACAGCCCGTAGGCCGTGGAGTTGGAGATCTTGATGATCTCGGCGATATCGTCCGGTACGCGGATGACCGGCACCACCGGGCCGAACGTCTCCTCGTGCACGAGGTCGCACGTGTAGGGCACCTGATCGACGACCGTCACCGGGTACAGCGCACCTTTGCGATTGTTGCCCAGCAACAGCTTGGCGCCCTTCTCGACCGCATCGTTCACGCGGGCCTCGAACTCCTTGGCCGCGCGCTCGTGGATCACCGTACCGACATCCGTCTCTGGATCCATCGGATCGCCGCTCTTCAGCTTGCGCGCCTTGGCCAGAACCAGCTCCACGAATTCGTCGGCAACCGACTGGACGCACAGGATGCGCTTCACGGCCGTGCAGCGCTGGCCCGAATTCTTGGTCGCGCCTTGCACCGCCAACTCCGCCGCCTTCTCAAGATCGGCATCCTCCATGATGATCAGCGGGTCGTTGCCGCCCAGTTCCAGCACGATCCGTTTGTAGCCGGCCTTCTCCGCAATGTATTTCCCGACCCTGACGCTGCCGGTGAACGTCACCACGTCCGCATGCGGATCGGTGATCATGGCATCGCCCATCGTGCGCGGATTGCCGGTCACGATCGACAGCATCTCCGGCGGCAGCCCGGCCTCATAGAGAATGTCGCACAGCATCAGCGCGGTCAGCGGCGTCAGTTCCGTCGGCTTCGCCACGACACGATTGTTGGTAGCGATCGCCGGCGCGATCTTGTGGCTGATCATGTTCAGCGGGTGATTGAAAGGCGTGATCGCCGACAGCACCCCCAGCAGCGGCGTTCGCATCGTGTAGATGCGCCGCTGTTTGCCCTGGGGGGTAACGTCGCACGAATAGATCTCGCCGTCGTCCCGGATCGCAAGCTGCCCCGCCAGCGAATACACATCGTAGGCGCGGCCCACCTCATACAGACTGTCCTTCAGGCACAGCCCGCTCTCCGCCGTTATGAGATGCGCCATCTCCTGGCGCCGTTGCGCCAGCAGCTCGGCGGTCCGCATCAGGATTTTCTGCCGGTCATAGCGCGACAGCTTCGGCTTGTAGGCATTCGCCTTCGCGAATGCATCCGCCACCTGCCGCGAGTCCGCCGCCGGCACTGTGCCGACCACCGCCCCGGTATACGGATTGCGCACCTCGATGCGCTCGTCTGCGTCCACCAGCTTGCCACCGATGCGCATGGGCTCATGCGGCTTTGTGGGCAGCTTCACCTTCTTGACCTGCTCCTGCATGCCCGCCCCGCTAGCTTTGAACGTAATTGAGCGCGACGTCGAACACGTCGAAGTTGCGCAGGCGGCGCCCATCCGGCACCCGCACCTTGCGGTTGGCGATCATCGGAACGCGTTGCTCCGATAGTCCACCGTGCGACCGCAGTGGCTCATCGAGGCCCGACAGATCGTGCAGCTCTGGCGCGGTGCCCAGCACCTTGTGGCGCGTGGAGATGACGACGACGTCGCCAATACGATCGGCAGGCAGTTCGAACCTCTCGCAGGCTTCCGCCCGGCTCACGGCCACCTCGATTCCTTCGACGCCCCGAACCTTGCCCAGGAAAACACCGACATCACTGCCTTCCGGCAGATGCACGGTCGCAAACCCGCCGAGCGCCCCGTGATGGGCGATATAGGGGTCCGTAATCGGCAGGATGACCCGTGCCTTGCCTTTGCCGAGCCACTCGTCGCACAGCGTCTGCAGGTAGATCACATCGGGCGACTTGTCGGCCTTGTGCTTGTCGTTCATGCCATGGTCCGCCGTCGCCACTACGACGGCTCCGAGCCTGTCCAGCTTGGCCAGATATCCGTCGATCATGGCGTAGAAGTCGTTGGCAATCGTCGTGCCCGGTCCGACCTTGTGCTGGATGTAGTCGGTCGTCGACAGGTACATGAGGTCGGGGCGGTACGCTTCCATCAGTTTCACGCCCGCGGCGAACACGAACTCCGACAGCCCCGCCGAGTAAACATCCGGCACCGGCAAGCCGACGAACTCGACAACGTTATTGATGCCGTTGTCCCGCTTCGTGGCCTTGTCTGCCCGCTCGGACGAAAACGCGATGGCCCGGCCCGTGGCATAGTCGAGACCGTTCGACAGCAGCAGGCGTAGCTTGTCCTTCGCCGTCACCATGGCAACCTTGGCGCCCGCGTCGTGGAATTCGCGCAGGATCGTCGGCGCACGCAAGAACTTCGGGTCGTTCATCATCACTTCCGACGCCGTGGCGCGATCATAGAAGAAGTTGCCGGCAATGCCGTGGACGGCTGGCGGCCGTCCCGTGATGATCGACAGGTTGTTGGGATTGGTGAAGCTCGGGATCACGCTGTCGGCCAGCAGGTTCGCGCCGTCGCGCATGAAGCGTGCGAATGTCGGCGCGCGACCGGCTTCAATTGTCTGCTCGATATAGCCCGGCTCAGATCCGTCGAGACAGATCACGACCGTCGGGCTCTTTGGAGAAGCATAAGTGCGGCCGTTGCAGATGACCTGCGGCGTTCTGCGATCGGCATTCATGCGTGGTCTCCGCTCTGGCATCCGCCCATGAGTATGTGCCGACGATACTATGCCGCCGCCCTGAGATTTGTGACGCCCATCTCGGCCAGCACTTCGGTGACGTTGCCCAGAAAAGCGCGCATATGCGCGGCGTTGATGCGGCCGATGCAGCCGATGCGGAAGCTGTCGGCAACCGTCAGCTTGCCCGGATAGATCACATAGCCCCGCGCTTTCAGGCTGTCGTAGAACGTCTGGAAGACGAACTTGGGATCTTTCGGCATGTGGAAGGTGTAGATGA
This sequence comes from uncultured Hyphomicrobiales bacterium, assembly GCA_902826715.1. Lineage (GTDB taxonomy): Bacteria > Pseudomonadota > Alphaproteobacteria > Rhizobiales > Hyphomicrobiaceae > CADEFX01. The sequence continues at coordinate 21,588 of CADEFX010000035.1, forward strand.
TCGGCGCCTGTTGCGCCGCCGGAAGCAACGGCTTGAAGCCCAGGGCCTGCATGCCCTCGGCCAGAAGGCGGCCGTTCTCCACATAGCGTCTGCCACGGCCGGGCTGTCCGCCTTCGGCCAGGAATTCCTCCAACGCCTGATGGAACGACACGATCACGTGGATCGGCGGCGTGAAGCGATACTGGCCCGTCTTCACGAAGTTCTGCCATTGATCGTGAAGGTCGAGCACCAGCGTCGTCGCGTTGCCTTTAGTCTCTTTGAGCGCGGCCTCTCGCGCAATCACAAAGCCCAGCCCAGGCACGCCTTCGATGCACTTGTTCGACGAGGCCGCCACGGCATCCACCGTCATGGCCTGGACGTCGATCGGAAGCGCCCCAAAGGCGCTCATGGAATCGAGGAGGAAGCGCTTGCCGTGTTTTTCCGCCAGCTTGGCGATCTCGACGATCGGATTGAGGATGCCGCTGGTCGTCTCGCAGTGCACCGCGAACACATGGGTGATCGCTGCATCCGTCTTCAGCATGGCTTCCACCTTGCCCAGATCGGGACGCGTATCCTCAGGCGTCTCGTGCACCACCACGTCGCGCCGTGCAATCTCAAGGATCTTCTTCGCCCGCTGTCCGTAAGCACCGTTCATAAGCAGCAGCACCTTGCCCACCGGCGGCACGAACGTCGTCAGCATGGCCTCGACCGCAAACGTCCCCGAACCTTGCATCGGCACGGTGACGTGCGTTCCCTTACCGTTGGCGATCTCCGGCAGGCGCTCCAGCACCGCCTTGTTGATGCCGATGAACGCGGCGTCGCGCGATCCCCAATCGTGCACCATGCTCTCTTTGACGGCCTTGGAGGTGGTCAGCGGTCCCGGCGTCAGCAGCAAGGGGTCGCCGGTTTCGGACAGTCCTTGCGGTGCACGATGAACGCTCATGAAGCCCTCTCAATCGATTGCGCTTGGCACCATAGGCCTGCGTCAAATATTGAGCAAATATGCGCTATCGATATAATATATAGATGGTATCTATTTGTGATCGCTGCCCATCAGGCCCAAATTACCGGGGCTTTCTAGAGAAGGTGGGGCATCCCCCATGAATCTCAATCATGTCCTCGCCTTTCACCGCGTGGCCGCCGCCGGGGGCTTCACAGTCGCGGCGCGCCTCAGCGGCTTGAGCCAACCCACCCTGTCGGCGCAGGTGCGAACACTAGAACGCACCATGGGCACCCAGCTTTTCAAGCGCGCCGGGCGCGGCATTCGCCTCACCCCCGCAGGCGAGGCCCTGTATTCGGAAACGGCGCGCCTCAATAGCGCGATCGACGCCGTGGCCGATCATCTCGCCCGCGACCGCTCGGCCTCGCGCGGCAGCCTGCGTGTCAGCGCGGACAGCGCCGTGCACGTCATCCCGGTCCTTGCCGAACTCAAGCGCCGCGTCAAAGGCCTTGCCTTCTCCCTGAGAATCGACAACTCGCACAACGTCATTGCCCAGGTCCTGAACGAGGAGGCCGATGTGGGCGTCATGGCAAGACCGGTGTCCGACGCCCGGCTGTTCGCCGCCAAAATTCGCGAAGATCGATTGGTCCTGCTCATGAGCACCGGCGACCCGTGGGCGCGCCGCTCACGCGCCGCCATCGCCGATCTTGCCGGACGGGATCTCGTCGTGCGCGAGCGGGGCTCCATCACACGCGAGGTGGCCGAAGCACGCATCAAGAGCGCCCGCATCAAGACCGGCCAGATCTTCGACGTGGCCACGCGCGAGGCTGTGCGCGAGGCGGTTGCTGCCGAGTTTGGCATTGGCGTCGTGTTCGCCAGCGAGGTCGGAAACGATTCCCGGCTGAGGGCCATCCCGATCACGGATCAGGACGTCTCCGTCTCGGAATATGCGATCTGCCGTGCTGAGCGGCGGCGCCTTGGTATGGTCGCACGCTTCCTCGATACCGCACTGCGATTGGCGGCGACCCGCGGATGGCTCGCTGATTCAAGCTGGACGGCGGCAGTTGCCCGGGAGCACAAGGGGTGATCGGGCCGTTACCCGATAAGCGAGGACCGAACCATGGCGGGTAGCGATCTTCTCCTGACCTTGCTGGGCGCTGTCGCCCTGTTGTTCTGGGGCGTGCGCATGGTGCGTACGGGCCTTACGCGAACGTTCGGCGCCACGCTGCGATCCATGCTCGCGCGGGCCTCGCGCAGCCGTATTACGGCTTTCCTCACCGGCATCGGCGTGACCGGGATCGTGCAAAGTTCGACCGCGACCACGTTACTATTGTCGTCCTTCGCGGGCCGAGGTCTCGTTACCCTGCCCGTCGCGCTCGCCATCATGCTTGGCGCCGACGTCGGCACGACGCTGGTGGCTCAGATCTTCGCCTTCGACATTAAGTGGCTATGGGCGGCCGGGCTTTTTGTCGGCGTGATCCTTTTCAGCACGGCAACGAGCGATCGCATCAAGAGCGCAGGACGCATTTCCATCGGCCTCGGCTTGATGCTGCTGGCACTCTCGGTTCTCGGCGGCGTCTCCGGCGCCATGCGCGAGAGCGACCTCTTGAAAGTGGTCATCTCCGCACTCGGCACCGAGCCCACGATCGCCGTGGTCGTCGCCGCGATGCTCACCTGGGTGACGCATTCGAGCCCCGCCATCATCCTCTTCAGCATGTCGCTGTCGGCCAGCGGCGCCGTCAGTCCGGCGCTGGCATTGGCGCTCGTCGTCGGCGCCAACATCGGCAGTTCGATCGCGCCCTACGTCGCCTTGTCGGGCTCCAGTGTTCCGGCGCGCCGCGTGCCGCTCGGTAACCTGATTGCGCGCACAGCCATCGGCGTGATCGCAATTCCCTTTATTCCGCACATCGCCAGCGTCATTCCGGTCGCGTCACTTGATCCCGGCCGCTTCGTTTTGCTGGCCCACAGCGCCTTCAACATCGCCGTGGCGCTGACGTTCCTGCCACTGCTCGATCCGCTTGCCCGTCTCGTGTCGTCCATGATGCCCGAGTTGCCGGCCGCCGCCGACCGCCGAGCGCCGCAGCACCTCGATCCTACCGCCCTCGACTCGCCGTCCGAGGCGCTCGCGTGTGCCATGCGTGAAACCCTCAGCGTCGGCGACATCGTGCTCGACATGCTGCGCCGATCGCTTCCCGCCCTCGAAGGCACCGACATGACGCGCGTGCGCGAGATCGAGAAAAGCGATGACGACGTCGACGCCCTCCATGAGGCCATCAAGCTTTACATGATACGCGCCTCGAAGGCCGATCTCAGCGAGGCCGACAGCCGCCGCTACGTCGAAATTCTGACCTTCACAACCAACCTCGAGCATATCGGCGACATCATCGACAAGAACCTGATGGAGCTCGCCGGCAAGAAGATCAAGAAGCGCTACACCTTCTCGGCGGAAGGCGCGGCCGAGTTGAAGCGCTTCCATGGGCAGGTGATGGACAACATGCGCCTCGCCCTCAATGTCTTTGCGAGCCGCGACGTGACGCTGGCCAGGCGCTTGCTGCTCGCGAAGTCCGACATGCGCAGCCGCGAGTTCGAGTCGGCCGATCGGCATTTCGCGCGCCTGCGCGAGGGGCGCGCCGAAAGCATCGAGACGAGCTCCATCCACCTCGATGTGATCCGCGACCTGAAGCGCATCAACTCGCATCTAACCTCGGTGGCCTATCCCATTCTCGAGGCCCACGGCGAGCTCAGGGAAAGCCGGCTTCGGATCATTCCCGCATCTGATGCCACCATCATGCCGGCCGAATCCGACCCGAGCGCCGTCCGCAAATAGTCGCCAATCTCGTGCTCAGTGCAGCCGGATCAGCACGAGGCCGGTCAGCACCAGCCCGGCCGCCACGATCCTGACGGGCATCACTGGCTCCTTGAGCAGGAACACGCCGAGCAGTGCCGCAAACAGCACGCTCGTTTCGCGCACCGCCGCCACCAGCGCGATCGGCGCGACGCTCATGGCCCAGATGGCGATCCAGTACGACACGAGGGACAGCACGCCACCGCCGACGATGAGCGTCCAGCCTGCGGAAAATGCCGAGACGATCTCGGACCGCTGCCGCACCAGCCCATAAACGACCATCATCAGTCCATCGAGAATGAACAGCATCACCGCATAAGCGTGTGCATTGCCCGACAGCCTCCCACCAACCCCATCCACGAGCGTGTAGGCCGCAATCGTCGCCGCCGTTGCGAACGCGAAGCCGATCGACCGCCCGTCGAACGCGCGTAGCGCATGTCCTCCGCGGATCGACAGCAGCGCCACGCCCGATGTCAGCACGACCACGCCGCCCCATCCAAGCGCTCCCAGGCTCTCGCCCAGCAGCAGCGCGCTGCCGATTGCCGTCATCAGCGGTGCCGAGCCGCGCGCGATCGGATACACCTGCCCGAGGTCCCCGGTTCGGTACGCCTCGGCCAAGGCGATGTAGTAGAACAAATGAATACCAAGCGACGCCGCCAGATACGGCCATGACGCCGGCGCCGGCAGCCCGAACACGAACGGAAGCGGCAGCGCCACAGCCCCCGCCACCACCGACATCAGAGTGATGGCAATGCCCGGGCTGATGCGCACCTTCAGCCCAGCGTTCCACAAAGCGTGAAACAGCGCCGCCGTCAGCACCGCAAAGAAAACGAATGCGTCCATAGGATGCCCGGACCGCCCGGACAGCGGTCCGCTTTCGCGTCAGGAAACGGCCCGAGACTTACTTGAAGCCTGCCTCTTTGGCTCTCAGCAACGCCACCACCATTGAATTGACCGGCGTCGCGATGCCGAGCACATGCCCCTCGCGCGGGATGGCACCGTTGATGTTGTCGATCTCGGCACGCCGGCCGGCGAGATGATCGAGCAGCATCGACGGCCGAGCGTTCGGGATCTTCGCGCCGAACTCCCTCACGTAGCGCACAGGATCATCGAAATCGAGCTTGATGCCCTTGCCGTTGGCGACATGGTAGGCCTCCGCCGCACACGCTGCCGCGATGCTCCACGCGCTCGGCGATGCCTGCACTTCGCCCACACGCAGGTTGGTCAACGCGCACGTGCCCGAATACGTGCAATTGCAGATCAGCTTTTCCCAGATCATCTTGTGGATGTCGTCGAACGTAAGCACCTTGAAGCCGCCCTGCTCCCACGCCTTTTTTACGGTCTCCAGGCGCGACGTCAGCCCGCCGTTCATCTCACCGAGCCGCAGGAACTCCCAGCCGTTGTGATGCGCGTGGCCCGGGCCCTTCATGGACGCGCCGAAGCCCCCCACGACGCCGATCATGATGCGCTCGTTGCCGACGATTTCGGCCACCTTGTCGGCGCTGCCGAGGCCGTTCTGGATGGTCAGGATCGGAGCGTCGGGCTTGGCGATAGCCTTGGCCGACTTGGCCGCAGCCTCCACGCCATCGGCCTTGGTGGCGATGATCACGAGATCGGCGTTCTTCACCTCCGACGCGTCCGACGTCGCATTCATCTTGACGGTGCGATCGCCCGAAGCGCCCTCGACGCGCAGCCCGTTTTTCCGGATTGCGTCGACATGCTCCTTCCATACGTCGACGGCCCATACGTCATGCCCTGAGTCCGCGAGCAGACCCGCATACACGGATCCCATGGCCCCTACACCGAGAATAGCAATCTTCATTTTTGGGTTTCCTCCGAACGATATGGGCGCATTGACCTCATTTGACCGTTCTGCGTCAACTGCATGACATGCAATGCAGCGTCCCGGAGGCGCCGTTGCGGGTCAACAAGCTG
>CADEFX010000036.1 GCA_902826715.1 uncultured Hyphomicrobiales bacterium
ACGTATGTCGGGCTGCTCGAGCCCGAAAGCGGAGGTGATGCTCGGGAAAGCGATGTTGACGGCGCTATCGAGAGGCGCCGTCAGGGTCCCGAGACAGACGACCAGCAATGCGGCAAACAAGCGACGACGTGAGAGTGGCATGGGACAGAAGGATTCAATGACAAAGGCGAGGCAGCACTACACGGCTCGGGAAGCAGATCGCCGCTGTCAATCTTACCCTGACGAGACCTTTAACGCTTCGACCATGATATGTATTCCGACCTCGATCGATCAGGAGTTGGGGAAGCGCCCAGGCTGGCGAGCCGAAGATCACGGAAGTCATAATGGGAAGTGGTTTCACTTGAGTGCATCGGGCGACCCAAGGGCGATTCAACATGGTGATAGACGATCGATCGACTTCGCTCAATTGTGCGATCGTGTCGGCTGGCCTTGGGGCTCGGTCACGCGGCGAGCGGGATTTTTGAGCGCCGAACTGGCAGGGATCAAACTTCAAGCGGATTGGTCGCGCTGATCATAGTACTTGAAGCGCTCGCAGCGGGTGCAAACGCGCGCTCCCAATCTTTGCAAGGTTCATCGCTGAAAAACGTCAGCGCGCGCCAAGCGGTACCTATGGCAGCAATTGGTACGCCCGCTCTCGCAAACGCCCACGACAAGCCGAATCGCGCGGGCGGGAGATTGATCCTTGCTAAACTGGCACAAAGAACATATAGTGAACATAAATGGATGATCGCTTTAAGAGCAAACTCCGGATCTTGGCTGACGCTGCCAAGTACGATGCGTCATGTGCGTCGTCTGGCGCCCCGCGCCGCTCTGCTGGCGCAAAGGGCTTAGGTTCGACGACAGGAGCGGGCATTTGTCATGCCTACACTCCAGATGGGCGCTGCATCTCGTTGCTGAAGATCCTGCTTACCAACTACTGCCTGTTCGACTGCGCTTATTGCATCAATCGCCGATCATCAAATGTCGAACGCGCACGCTTCAGTGTGGAGGAAGTGGTCACGCTGACTGTTGAATTCTACAAACGCAATTACATTGAGGGGCTGTTCCTGTCGTCGGGGATCATCCGATCGCCCGACTACACGATGGAGCAGTTGACACTGGTGGCAAAGAAGCTGCGGCGAGATCACGAGTTTGCCGGCTACATCCATTTGAAAACCATTCCAGAAGCGTCGCCTTGGTTGATCGAGCACGCCGGCCTGTGGGCGGATCGACTGTCCATCAATGTGGAATTGCCAGACGAAGCCAGCCTGCAACGACTAGCCCCGGAAAAGGACGGAGCATCCATCAAGTCGGCAATGGGCCAGATGGGGGAACGTATCGCCGAGGCGCGTGCCGAGCGCCGGCGCTTTTCGCCGGCCGGCCAAAGCACACAGATGATCGTCGGAGCTGATACGACGACCGATGAGGGTGTGCTGCGCACCAGTGCGTCGCTTTACGAGCGTTATGCCTTGCGCCGCGTCTATTACTCAGCTTTCAGCCCAATCCCGCACGCCAGTGCGGCACTGCCCGCCAAATCCCCGCCGCTGCAACGTGAGAATCGTCTTTATCAGGCCGACTGGCTGCTGCGCTACTACGGCTTCACGGTCGAGGAGATTGCGGCTGGCGGCGATAGCGGCATGCTCGACCTTGATATCGATCCCAAGCTCGCGTGGGCCCTTAAAAATCGCGACCGCTTTCCGGTCGATGTCAATGCGGCCGCGCGAGAGCTTCTGCTTCGCGTACCGGGACTGGGAAAGCGCGCGGTGGACAAGATCGTTGCCGCGCGTCGCCACACGCGGCTGCGTACAAGCGATGTTGCGCGCGTGAGTGCCGGCCTGAAACGCGCGTTGCCGTTCTTGATAACCGCAGACCATCGGCCGACGCGATTGCTTGATCGCAGCAAGCTGCGTCAAGAGTTGGTGACGCATGAGACGCAACTCAGCCTGTTTGCATGACATGCAGCGTGTTGCTCTGCAGAGCGGGGCTGACCATGCGGGCTTCCGTCAGGCGGCCCGGGCTTTAATCGCGCAGGGCATCAGCCCCGATCGGGTGGTGTGGGACGCCGATGAAGCGACCAGCCTGTTCGGCAGGTGCGAGGTGCCAGATGGGCCTCCGTTTGCATTGTCTCGCCGGGCGATATCACTGACGAAGCTCGTGGTGTGCCACCGTGCGGCGGAAAAATATGCACTTCTTTACACTTTAATTTGGCGGCTCTTGCATGGCGAGCGCCACCTGCTGGACGTTTACAGCGATCCCCTGGTTCATAATCTCGAAATGAAGAGGAAAGGGATCCGCCGCGATCTGCACAAGATGCATGCATTTGTGCGCTTTCGGCGCCTGGAGCTTGACACCGGAGCTGAACGTTTTGTGGCTTGGTTTGAACCCGATCACTACATTCTGGAGGAGGCCGCCGATTTTTTTGTCGACCGTTTTCGCGCTCTGACCTGGTCGATCCTCACGCCGATCGGATCGCTGCATTGGGATCGCAGCCGGTTGAGTTTGGGGCCGGCGGCCCGGCGCGAGGACGCGCCCAGTCACGACGCCTTCGAGGGAGGCTGGCGAGCTTACTACGAAAGCACCTTCAATCCGGCGCGTTTGAACACCGGGATGATGCGCGCGCACATGCCTAAAAGGTACTGGCGCAACATGCCCGAGACGTCGGCAATCAGCTCCCTCGTTCAGTCGGCCGCCTCGCGCGTTACCGTCATGTGCGAACAAGAGGCAGCTATGCCCAGAAAGAGAAACCCGGCTAAGGCGTTGGCCGGCATGAAGGCGGAGCCTGAGACGCTTTCTGCCCTCAATGCCATCATTGCCCAGTCGGAGCCGCTGGTGCCCGGCGCGACCAGGGCCGTGCTCGGCGAGGGCCCTTTGGGCGCAGCCATCGCATTTGTGGGTGAACAGCCAGGCGACGTGGAGGATCAAGAGGGTCGGCCCTTCGTTGGGCCGGCCGGGCAGCTTCTCGAGCGCGCCATGCACGAGGCCGGCATCGAGCGCAAATCATGTTTCCTCACCAATGCGGTGAAGCATTTCAAGTTTGAGCAGCGGGGCAAGCGCCGCATTCACCAGAAGCCTACAGCCGGAGAGGTCAAGCACTATCGTTGGTGGCTCGACCGGGAATTGGCGCTGGTGCGGCCGCGACTGATTGTGGCCCTTGGATCCACGGCGGTGTTGGCCCTCAAGGGCGCGTCGGTTCCCATTTTGCGTTCGCGTGGTCCAGCCGACTTCAACGGTCGCCCCGGGTTTATCACAGTGCATCCGTCGTATTTGCTGCGCCTGCCCAGCGAGAGCGAGCGAACGCACGCGTTCAAAAATTTCGTAACCGATCTGCATGCTGCCCGGGATCTGACTCTCCGATGTTGAGGCAGTGATTCTGCTGTGCAATCAGAGCGGTGCGTCAATTTTGCGGGCTTGTGGGCAAGCACCATGATTGCGTTAGCGATGGTGATCGCAACTGGCGCGGCGATAGCATAAGGATCCGGCGCTAGACACACTGTCAGCTTGCCCACGCCAGAAGCACAAGTAGGTATTCGAGCCGTCAGCCGAGGGAACTCCATCCGTTCAGCCCCCGATCATCAGCAAGGGGAAGCATCTCTCAGCCCAAGCTTTTCGAGCCGGGGAAGCACTTCCTCCAAGAAGTAGGGTATTTCCCTGAGGTAGTCGAGGAACGCCACGGACGTGCCTGCCAATCCGACGGCACTCATTCGGGCCATCTCGGACGCCACGTCGTCTGGCGTGCCGATGAACGGATACGTACCCGGATAAGCGCCATCATACTTCTTGCCTGACGCCTGCATGAACCTGTTCTCGAGCGGCCGCGGCAGAGTCGCGTCTCCTGCGCCCACCTTCGTCCCGCGTTGCCGACGGTAGTACGCCTGACCGTCGGCGTCGGCCAGCTGCTCGGCGAAATAGTAATAGAAGTCCTCCGCCTCCTTGCGCGTCGGGCGACAAACCACGTGCCCCATGGCGTAGACGGGCAGGCTGCGCCCATACTTGCCGGCGTGCTCCGCCACGTTGGCCAGCATGGCCGGCGCCTGGTCCAGATCGGTCATGGTCGTGAACAGCGCGTCGGCCGCCTGGGCCGCAAAGTCCCGTCCCTTCGGCGAGAAGCCGGCCGACATCACGAGCGGACGGGGCCGCTGCACAGATACCGGGTTTGTCTCGAGGCGCTTCAGTTTGAAGAACCTGCCGTCCCAATCGAATTCCGGCCCACCCTCAAGCAGGCGCGCCCATATCTGAAACCACTCCAGGCCGTGATCGTATCTGACGTCCTGGTCGATCGTGACCCCGTGCAGATCGAATTCCTCCTGGTTCCAGCCGCACACGATATTGAGGCCTGCACGGCCGTGCGAGATGTGATCGATGGTGGCGATTGCCTTGGCGGCAAAGGCGGGCGTCACCAGAGGCACGTGGATCGTCGAGAAGACGCAGATCTGCTTCGTTACGGCGCCGATGGCGGCGCTGTGGGTCATGGTCTCGAACGACTTGCCGTAGATGTTGGCCTTGCCCTGATAGCCCCGCCACTTGGCGACCGGCAGAATGAATTCCAGGCCGGCGCGATCGGCCATCTGGCACATGGCGACGATATCGTCCCAGTTGGCGCGCCAGCGTTCGGGCGCCAGACTCATGGTGAGGCCGCCGTCGCAGTTGGCGCTGAACACGCCGAGCTTGAAGCGGTTGGCCCCGCGCATCGGATTGGTGTGATGCTGCTCGATCATGGCTACCGCGCGGATACGTCTGGCGTCAGAACCAGGTCCAGAGGTCTTCTTTGCGCGCGAGCTCGCGACTTGCGCCGTCGAACACCGTGCGTCCGGCCTTGAGCACAATGGCGCGACTCGCGAGTTTCAAGGTCGCGGGAATGTTCTGCTCGACGATGACAACAGTGGTGCCGCTGTTATTGATCTGTCGCAGACTGTCCATCACGTCGTTGACGATGACGGGCGCAAGGCCGGTCGAGGGTTCGTCTAGGAGCAGGATCGAGGGCTTGGTCATCAGCGACATACCCAGTGCCAGGATTTGCTGCTGCCCGCCAGAGAGGGAGCCCGCGATCTGGCTGCCGCGCTGCTCCAGCACAGGGAACAACCTGTAGACGTCATCGAGGGCGCCGCCAGGAGAGTTGAGGCCGGCAACGCCCAGGTTCTGTCGCACGGTCAATTGGCGAAAGACGTTGTGACCCTGCGGCACGAGGCCGATGCCGCGTCGTGAATTCATGAATACCGCGCCGCGCACGACCGGTTCGCCGCGATAGCTGACGGCTCCTGTCGCGCCTTCCACGTCACCGACGCTGCATTTCAGCAAGGTCGTCTTGCCGGCACCGTTGTGGCCCAGAATAGCAACGCACTCGCCTTCCTCGACCTTGAAGGAAATGTCTCTGAGAACCGGCAAGCCGCCGTAGTTCACGTTGACGTTGCTGTAGGTGAGCATCCAGCTAGACCCCGAAATACAGATCCGTCAGCACTTTGCTGGCGAGAAGCTCGTCCACGGTGCCGGCTTGAAGAATGCGTCCGTTGGACATGAACACAGCGCGCGTGCACAGATCCTTGATGAACGACACGTTGTGCTCGACAACGCATACGGCACGCCCAGCTTCCGCTTCCTGCCGCACCACGCGCTGCATGGTTTCGTAGGCGGCGCCTTCGACGCCGGCCATCGGCTCGTCCAGCAAAAGCAGATCGCCGTCGTTCATCAATGCGCGCGACAGGCCGATCAGCTTCTGATGCCCGAAAGGCAGGTCGGTCACCATGGCGTCGGCAGTCCCCGCCAAGCCCACGCGATCGAGGATTTGCATGGCACGCTTCCTCGCTTCGACTTCGGCCTGCCGCACACTCTCGCGGGCGAGCGTCAGCTTGAAGATCGACTCCCCCGGATAAGACCGGGGAGCGATCAGAAGGTTCTCCATCACCGTCATGGTCGTGAACAGGAGCATGTTCTGCCAGGTTCGCGCGATGCCGATTCGCGCCCGGCGGTACAAGGGCAAGCCGTCGATGCGGCGACCGTTCAAGTGGATGTGCCCCGAATCGGGCTTCAGGACACCCGAGATCAAGTTGAACAGGGATGTCTTGCCGGCGCCGTTGGGTCCGATGAGGCCCAGAATCTCGCCCTTCGAGATTTCGATATTCACATTGTCGGCAACGACGATGCCGCCGAAGGCCTTGTTGAGATTCTCAACCCTAAGGACGACAGTCATTCAGCTGCCCCCGCGCTCGACTTCTCTGTCGCCGTCCGGCCTGCCATTCGATCCTTGCTCAAGCCGCCGACAAGGCCTGCGGGCCGCAGGAACAGGAACAGCATCACCAGGGTGGTGAAAATGATGCCCTGCATCGGCGCCATAACGGCGGGCGGCAGGTTCAGGAATGTGATGGCCTGCGGGATCGCAATGAGCATCACCGCACCGACGACCGGCCCCATTGTCGTTCCCATCCCTCCGAGGACCACCATGGTCAGCATGGCGGCCGAATGCAGGACTTCGAACTGCTCGGGGCTGACGTATTGGAAATAGAAGGCATACAGTCCGCCCGCGATGCCGGCGATACCGCAGCCGATCGCGAAGACGACAACCTTGATGGTCATGGCGTTGCGGCCGAGCGCGGAGAACGCCAACTCTTCATCGCGCATGGCCGTGATCGCGCGGCCATAGGGTCCATGTACGATGCGTGCGATCAGCCAGACCGTCAAAGCGGCAATGCTGCCGCAAATCAGAAGGTACACAGGCGTGCGCCATGGACCGGTAATCGTGTTGGGGATTGCCGAAATACCTCCCGGGCCGCCGGTGAACTCGAAATTCTTTATCACCTGGAGCAGGCCGAGCTGGAAGCCGAGGCTCGCAATCAGCAGGTAGTCACCCGCGACCCGCAACGCCGACAAGGCCAACAGGACGGACGCCACGATCGCAACGATCGCGCCTGCAAGGACGCATACGACGGCCGGAAGTCCGAAGTGAATGCCGAGCAAGGCACTGGTGTAGGCGCCGAGCGCGTAGAAGATCGGATGCGCCACGGTTGCCAGCCCGCCGTAGCCGATCACGAGGTTGTAGCTGGAGGCGAGGATCACGAAAATCGCGATCAGCACCATGATCGTCAGGATATATTCCATGGGTGATCGCCGTGCCTAGCTACCTTGCGTGACATCGGCAGGCTTGCCCACCGTGACGGATGGAGAAGCCGCTGCCTTTGGCTTGAGGCGGGGAAGATTGATGCCGCGCGGGAACAGCGTGATGGTGACAAAAAGGAAGCCATACAGGAGCAGGTTTTGCCAGCGCGAGGAGATCACCAGCACGCTGAAGCTCTGGATGAGCGCCAGGATCACGGCCGCCATGGCGCCGATGAAAACGCGGCCCATGCCACCCAGCAGCGTGGCGATGGTCGCCGCCAGCACGAGTTCGAAAGGTGAGTTGGGCGTAACGCCGCCACGCGTCCCGGTCAGGTACATCGCGGCGCAGATGAAAAGCGCAGCAATCACGGCAGTGACACGATATGCGCGCTTGGCGCTGATGCCATAGAGCTCCGCCAGCTTGGCATTGTCCGAGACGGCGACGAGAAACTGCCCTTCCTTGGTGGTCTTCAGGAAGAAAAAGAGGAGCGTCAACATCGTGGCAGCCGTCGCGACCGCCGTGAGGTCCCAGTTGCTCACCGCGATCCCGCCGACGATGCGGACGGGCGACATGATGCTCTTGTACAGCGTCTGCGGCTCGGTGCCGAACACGAGCGTCAGCATATAGATGATGAACTGCGCCAGTATGAGCGTGAAGATGAAGAACATAAGGCTGCCGGACTTGCGCGCGCGCAGCACGTCGAGTCCGATGACTTCCGTCAGGACGGCGGCCAATGCCGCGCAGACCGCCCCTGCCGCGAGCGCCGCGATGAGCGGCATCTGCAGATCGTTCAGGACATAGAACATCGCGTAGAAGGCGATGCCCATGAAGCCGGCCTGGGCAAAGTTCCACAGGCCGGTCACTTTTTGCGTCAGCGAGAAGGCGACAGTCAGCAGCACGAAGATCGCGGACGTGGCTGCGCCGGTCCAGAGGATCTGCAGCAGCACGAGCGGATCAGTCATCTTCGCCTCCAGCTTCGACCCGATACGGAATCGTCTAGTCCAGCTTGGCCAGAGGCTTGAATTGTCCCTTTTCGACATTCAGCAGGAATACCGGCTTGTTCACGCGGTGACCGTCGATGACCGTCTTGCCGGTCATCGGTGAGTCGAACTCTTTGACCGCGAGCAATGCCTCGCGCATGGTCTCGCCGGTCGGTTCCTGCTTCTTCTCGAGCACGTGCTTGTAGAGCTGCGCCGCCACGAGCACGGAGTCATACTGATACTGGATGTAAGGCAGGCCGTTCGGCGCCCTGTTTTGCTCCTTCTTCCAACGCTCGAGGAACTCCGTCACCTTGGGATTGTCGTTCACGCCGGGAGCCAGCGACGTCACGATGAAGTCTTCTGCAGCCGGGCCGAGCTGGTCGATAAGCTTCTGATTGTAGCCCGCGGAGTAGCTCGAGATGCGCTGCTGCAGTCCAAGCTGGCGCATCTGAGCGATGACCATGGGGACGTCGGTGATGAGTCCGTGGACGTGCACCATGTCCGGATTGGCCGCCCTCACCTTCAGGAGCATGCCGGAGAATTCTGTGGCTTTGGGATCGTAAGCCTCGTAGGCCACCACCTGGCCGCCGGCCTTCTCGAAGATGTCCTTGTAGATCTTGGCAGCGTCGATGCCGGTATCGTTGTTGATGTAGAGCACTGCGGCCTTGCGCTTGCCGAGCTTCTCGTAGGTGTATTTTGCGAGCGCCGTGATATCGACATCGGCCAGCGGGAAGAGCGTATAGACGAAGTCGCCGAGATGAGCGATTTCGGGCGCGTTCGCACCGGTGTTGAGAAGGAGCACCTTCTCGCGGTTGGCAGTTGGCGCTTGCGCCTTAACGACAGCGCTCCACGCAGTCAGGATCACCGGCGCCTTATCGACGTTGATAAGCTTGTTCATCGCGTTGATGCCGAGCGGAGGTTCCGCCTGTGTGTCCAGGACGATCAACTCGAGCGGCCGTCCAGCGACTCCGCCCGCATCGTTGAGATCCTTCAGGCTCTGCCGCATGCCGATGACAAAGTCATTGCCATAGCCCGCTTGCGATCCGGTCAGTGGCATGGTGACGCCAATCTTGAGCGGATCCTTGCTCTGGGCCCACGCTCCGCCGCCGGCGAGTGGTGCCGACAGTCCCGCAGCAGCAGCCGCTTGAAGAAAGCGGCGACGATCCAATGCCGTTATGAGTTTGGATTGCATGGCCTTGCCCTTGTGTTGTGGGATGCTGCCTTGCTGCAGCACCCGCGTTTCTTCCCGTATGCCTTTTTTGTTTTCCGGTCGCCTATTTTGGCGCGACTAAACTTTGTCGCTGATGCGCTCGATGTTCTCGTAATCAGAATTCCGCCTTGGCCGACATTGACAGATACCCCGGCGGATTTGTGGACGGCTTAGTGACATGCCATCGCCTCATGATACGCCGCGTCTTGAACACGGCGCGCAGATGGCTGTCGGTCGGCGCGATGGGGTCTTTGCCTTCGCCGGAGTGAAGGCAAGAAGTGGCTGTCCGGAGCCGATCTCGACCAGGTCGATAATCTCCCGGCGCGGGCGCGGCGGTGTTGCCGCCGTCGTCTTGGCCACGCTTCCTCCGATAACGGTTCGTTCTTCTTGTTCGCGATGATGACGCGGCACCCGGTGGACGGTCAAGGCGCAAAGCAAGAAGGACCTTTGCAACATTAATCAATCCAGACTCCACCGTTGATGTCGAGGATTTCTCCCGTAACCCACCCCGCCTGATCACCAGCGAGATAAGCGACGGCGTCAGCCACCTCCTCAGGCGTCCCCAACCGTCCCGCGGGAATCTGAAGGCGAATGCTGTCGGGCAGATTTGTCGTCATGCGGGTGCCGATCGGACCAGGCGCAACCGCGTTGACGGTGATGCCGTCCGCGGCCAGCTCCTTGGCAAGAAACAGCGTCATGGCATGAACCCCCGCCTTCGCACTGCCGTAGGCAACGTTGCCGGCGCGCGCCTGTTCGCTTCGATCGATCCAGGGCCTCGGGTTGCCGCCGTTTTTTGCCAGAAGCGAGCCCATGTTGATGATGCGGCCGTAGCGCTGCCGCCGCATTTGCGAAATGACGGCCTGACAAGACAGGAATGCGCCTTTCAGGTTGATCGCCATCACCCGGTCCCATTCTTCCTCGGCCAAGGTTTCGGCCGCCCCCATGGACACCACCCCGGCGACGGTCACCAGGATATCGACTTTGCCGAACGCCTCGACGGTCTGCCTCACCATCTCCTGGTTGGCGGTCTGGCTGGTCACATCTGTGCACACCTCGATCGCACGCCTGCCGAGCGCCCGAACTTCGCTCGCCAACTCAGGCGTCGCACGCCTCGCCGCAAGACAGACATCGGCGCCTTCGGACGCAAGTCGCCTGCAGACGGCACCGCCGATGGAGCCGCCCGCACCCGTGACGATGGCCACTCTGTCCTTCAGACGCATACGGACCCTCAATCTGACTTTCACGCTCGAACGCAGGTCGCGATGAAGACGACGACCGCCAGACCCGCTCCAATATGCAAATATCTGCCCTCGTTGCAATGTCCGGACAAACATCTGTTGTTGGCCTCTGCGCTGTTCTGGTAGCGTGAATGCAAACCAGTACCGAGCGAGGAGACACGGGATGAACGATTTCGATCGGTCGCTGCAACAGTTGCAGATGGCGGAACAAGTCCGACGTTCCGCCGCGCGCTGGCTCGGCGCCTTCGAGACCGCACTCACGTCGCGGGACGTAGCGAAGATCGGCGCCTTGTTTCATGACGATTGCCACTGGCGGGATGTGCTCGCCTTCACGTGGCACTTTACGGCTGCGGAAGGCCGGGAGAACGTTGCAGCACGGCTTGCTGCACAACAAGAGCATGCGGCGGCGCACGGCTTTCATTTACCTCCCGGCCGCAAGCCGCCCCGCAAGGTCCGCCGCGTCGGCGTCGAATGCATCGAGGCCATTTTCGAATTTGCCACCGTGGAAGGCCGCGGTGCCGGGATCTTTCGCCTGTCGCCGGCAACGGACGGCGGCGATGACCCGAAGGCGTGGCTGATCTCGACGACATTGGAAAGCCTGAGAGGCCACGAAGAAAAGATCGGCGCCAACCGCCCATCCGGCGCTGCCTACTCCCGGAATTTCGGCGGCGATAATTGGGATGACGTGCGCCGGAAGGCGCGCGCTTTCGACGATCGGGAACCCGCCGTCCTTGTCGTCGGCGGCGCGCAGGCGGGCCTCTCGATCGCGGCGCGGCTCAATCAGCTCGGCGTCGACACGCTCCTCGTCGAAAAGTGGCCTCGCATCGGCGATAGCTGGCGGACGCGCTATCACTCGCTGGCGCTGCACAACTCGGTCCATCTCAATCACCTGCCGTACATGGATTTCCCGCCGACCTTCCCGACATACATTCCCAAGGACATGCTCGGGAACTGGTTCGAGTTCTACGCCGACGCCATGGAGATCAACTACTGGACGGACACGGAATTCGTCGGCGGGAGTTGGGACGACGAGGCGAAATGCTGGACGGCCCGGCTGCGGCGGTCTGACGGCACCGAGCGTACGATGCGGCCTCGCCATCTCGTGCTCGCCAACGGCGTCAGCAGCTATCCGTTCATCCCGGACCTGCCGGGGATCGACGACTTCAAGGGAGAAGTCATTCACTCCGAAGGCTTCGCGAGCGGCTCGGCATGGACAGGCAAGAACGCACTTATTCTGGGCACGGGCAGCAGCGCAAATGATATCGCACTTGACCTACACAGCCATGGCGTGAACACCACCCTCATTCAGCGCGGCTCCACGACGGTTGTTTCCATCGACCCGAGCGCGAGGCTCAATGAGGCTGTCTGGGACGAGGGCCCGCCACTCGAGGACTGCGACCTCATCGTCTCGTCGGCAACGCCGTCGCTGATCGTCAAGACCTACAAGCTGGTCGCAAAACGCATGCTCGAGCTCGACAAGGAGATGATCGACGGCCTCCAGAAAATAGGCTTCAAGCACGATATGGGCGACGACGAAGCCGGCCACCAGTTGAAATATTTCCGGCGCGGCGGCGGCTACAATCTCGATGCCGGCAGCTCAGCCCTGATGATCAAGGGAGAGATCGGTCTCCTGCAGTACGACCGCATCGAGCGCTTCACCGACGAGGGCGCGCGTCTGAAAGATGGGTCGACGGTGCCAGCCGACATCCTCGTGCTGGCGACGGGCTACTTTCCGCAAATGGAGCTTGTCCGCCGGGCGCTTGGTGAAGAAATGGTTGAGCGCATCGGTCCGGTATGGGGCCTTGGCGACGACGGCGAGCTTGGCAACATGTACAAGCGCACCCCGCAGCAAGGCCTGTGGTTCATTGCCGGCGGTCTATCCCAGTGCCGCATCAATTCGAAGTATCTGGCCTTGCAGATCAAGGCGATGGAGCTCGGCAAACTCGGGCCGCTCAAGCCATCAAGTTACTGACCGCACAAGTCAGGGCCTCGCATCGGATGCACATTCGCGGCGCTGCACAAATCCGTCGGCTTTCAGCGGCAGAGCAGACGTGCCAAAGCGCGGCAACGGCAAGTTTTGACCCGGAGCAGGCATCGCGTCAGCGTTAGCTAAGCCGAGGAGGCTCCCAACGATAAGCGGTTCGCCAGACAGCAAGCCCGACAAACGCTCCAAGCATGCTGCAAATGAGAGCAAATTTGGATGCCTCAGCCCAGCCGTGCGGCGTCAGTCGACCATCGATCCGTGTTGGCCCGCCGCTGTCAGCGGCCGAAGTGATGTTTGAAAATGAGATCAAGCCAAAGCCATCCGTCAGTAGACCCAACGCGACGACAAAGGTCAGCGTGGCGCCCAGAACGACCGCAACCCACCAGCTACGCAGGCCGTTGCGGTGAAGCATGACCCACGGTCCCGGTGCAACAATAGTGAGGCCGGCCGCCCAGACGAAGGCTGCGTAAGTGAAAACGATCAGCGCATCCCGGTGCCAGTATTCGCGAAGGTACTGAAAATCTGTGTTACCCCAAAAAGACCAAATCGCTACCAGAATGGCTCCTGTGATAGTCCCCACGAGCACGCCCAGCGCAGCGCGTTGAAGGTTCGTCGCGTACATCCGTCGCGCCCCAAACTGCAAGTGCAATCCGCGCCAACAATCTAGCGTGCTCTCTGTTTGCATCGAAAAGAAACGTGCGAGAGCGCGCAGAGTAAAACGACCGGCACCATCGAGGTTCGTGCCGCCGACCGCGCGATAGCAAAGTAGGCTCCGTTTCACAGGCACGGAATACCCCGCTTGGGATGCCGTGCAAAAGGCTTTTGGATCGGGAGCAATGTCAGCAGTGTTTGTCGACAGTTGACAATCTGGTTTCATGCGTCAAGCTCTGCCCCATTCCTTGGTCTCTTCCGATGAGGAGCATGATGGGCACGCTCACCGCAGACTTGAAAATTCGCCTGATGCTGCTCCGGGACAGTGGCGTTCCGATCTTGGAGGCCGACGGGGCGCGCGTTGCAGCGAGCGTGCAAACCTCGCTCGAGGCACTCGCGCTCGCCGTTCCTGGCTCCCTCTTCGATACTGAGCCCGCCCATTTTGACCGGCTCCTGAAAGAAAAGGCAGGGAGGAGCGGGTTGTGAGCGAAATTTGCGATTGGTCATTGACGGCGACGGCCGATGCCATTGCGACGCGTAAAGTGTCGAGTGTCGAGGTTGTCGAAGCAGCGCTGAAGCGTATCGCGACTCGCCAGCCGATCCTCAATTGCTTCGTGCGCATCGACCCTGAGCAAGCGCTTGCGGAAGCCAGGGCCGCCGACGCGGCTCAGGCAGCAAAGCGGCCCGTCGGCCCGCTGCACGGCGTGCCTTTGTCGCACAAGGATATGTACTACCGCGCCGGCGTGCCCGTGACCTGCGGCTCGGCCATCCGGCGCAACTTTGTGCCCGACTACACGGCGACGGTCCTGCAGCGCTACGATGCTGCGGGCGCAGTCGCCATCGGCGCCCTCAACATGTCTGAGTTTGCCAACGGTCCGACGGGGCACAACGTGCACTTTGGGCCAACTCACAATCCATGGAATCCCGATCACATCACGGGCGGCTCATCTACCGGCTCCGGCACCGCTGTTGCCGGCCGGCTGGTCTACGGCGCGCTCGGCTCGGACACAGGCGGATCGATCCGCCTTCCCGCAGGAGTATGCGGCGTCTATGGCATCAAGCCGACTCAAGGCCGCGTGTCGCGCCATGGTGCGATGGGACTGTCATTCTCGCTCGATAATGTCGGCCCGCTCGCGCGGACGGCGCGGGACTGCGCGCGCCTTCTCAAGGTAATTGCAGGCGCGGACGCCAATGACCCGACCGCGGCCGATGTGCCGGTCGACGACTACGAACTGGCCTTGAATGAAGGCGTTTCTGGCCTGCGCATCGCCGTTGCGACCAATCATTTCTGGGACGGCATGGATAGCGAGATCGGCGGTATTCTCGAAAACACGTTGGGCGTTTACGGAAAGCTCGGGGCCTCAGCAACGCGCGTCACCGCTCCGCACCTCGACCTGATGCGCGGCCTGGGCAACATCATCATTTCCAGCGAGTTCTGCGCACTTCACGATGACTGGATGCGCAATCGGCATGACGAGTATGCGCCGCTTGTGCGGGCTCGCATGAAGCAGGGATTTGCCTTCAGCGCCGTCGACTATCTCAAGGCCGTGCAGGTCCGCCCGAAGATCGTCGGTGATTTCATCGACCAGGTGTTTGGCGAGGCCGACGTGCTTTTCCTGCCAGTTCTGCGCTTCCCGGTTCCGAAGCTCTCCGAAACCGACGTCCAGGACAGCGAGACGATGAACGAGGTGCTGGGCGGCATCAATCACTGCACCTGGCCCATCAACTATTTAGGGTTGCCGGGCCTGTCGGTCCCCGCCGGCTTCTCCCGCAGCGGTCTGCCAGTCGGCTTCCAGCTTGTCGGCCGTCCTTTTGCAGAAGCGATGTTGTTCCGTGTGGCCGCCGCGTACGAGCGCGAAACCGATTGGCCGACCCGAACGCCCTCGCTGCCCGGCTAGCGCGAGAATTTGGACCCTCCCATTGCGAGGTGCAGGACGGACATGACTGACGAACGCGGCCCCGGCGCGGTGGAAGCGACCGAACAGGCTCTGGCCAACGTCAAGCTTTGGAACGCAGACACCAAGGCGCTGATCACCGTTACCGGCACGGATGCGCTAAGAACCGCCAAGGACATCGACGAACGCCAGAATCGCGGCGAGTGGTGCGGACTTCTCGCCGGCATGACCATCAGCATAAAAGACAATGTCGATGTGGCCGGCGTGGAAACAACGGCCGGCTCGAAAATCCTCGCCGGCAACATCGCCAATCGCGATTCCTTCATCGTCGAGCGCCTGAAGCAGCACGGCGCCGTGATTGTCGGCAAAGCCAATCTGCACGAATGGGTGTTCGGCCCGACGAGCCAGAGCACGCACTACGGCCCCGTGCGAAATCCGTGGGACATCGCCCGCATTCCAGGCGGATCAAGTGGAGGGTCCGGCGCGTCGCTGGCGGCGCAGATGTGCGTAGGATCCATCGGCAGCGACACGGGCGGTTCGATCCGGATTCCCTCCGCATTCTGTGGCGTTGCGGGGTTGCGGCCCACAATCGGACGCATCTCCTGCCGCGGCAGCGTTCCCGTCAGCGCCTGGTTCGATACGGTTGGACCGATGGCACGGCGCGTCAGCGACGTGGCTCGCATCTTCTCCGTTGTTGCAGGGCACGATCCGGAGGACCCGATCTCCGAAGATCGGCCCGTTCCGAACGTTCTCACACAGATTGGCATGCCCGTGAAAGGCCTGCGAGTCGGCGTTCCGCGACGCTTTTTTTTCGACGATCTGGCGCCCGAGGTGGCTGCGGCCATGGACGCCGCGATGGAAGCCTGGCGCGGTCTGGGCGTGACGTTCGTCGATATCGATCTGGGCGATGTCGAGCGGTCGCACGAGTTGATGGCGTTCAAGGTGCTGCTTGCGGACGCCTACAATATTCACCGTGAGCGCCTGGAAACGCGGCCGAAGGATTTCGGCGACGATGTCTACGCCCGCGCCATGCTGGGCAAGGAGGTCACCGGAGCGGAATACGCCGCGGCCCTGCGCTGGCGCGAGGTCTTTTGCCAGCGGCTGCGTGCCACGTTCCGCAACGTCCATGCGATTCTCACTCCGACCACGCCGGAAAGCGCGCCTGTTGCCGTCGCCAACAAGGACAGCGCCGATTGGTTCGACCGCATCCGGCGCATTTCCAAGTGCACTTACGCGTGGTCCTTTGCCGGAGTGCCTGTGCTCGCCGTTCCGTGCGGATTCGATAAGGCTGGGCTGCCGCTCAGTTTGCAGATTGCGACTCCATGGTTCGATGAAGGCACTGCTTTGCAGCTCGGCCATGCGTTCCAGAATGTCACCCAGCATCACGAACGCACTGCACAGCACCGTTGAGATCGTCCTATGAGCACCTCTGAAGCAAAGCCTCTCTGGTCGTTGACAATCGCGGAGGCTTCGGCCCGGATCCTGAGAGGAGAGCTTTCGCCTGTTGATCTTGTCGACGCCTTTCTCGACCGCATCGCCGCCGTCGACGATAAGATCCACACCTACATCCATGTCGCAGCCGATCGTGCCCGCGCAGAGGCGCGCCAGGCCGCGGATGCGATCGCTTCAGGCCGGTGGCACGGGCCCCTGCATGGTCTGCCGTTTGGGGTGAAGGATAACTACGACGCTGCGGGAATGCCCGCGACGGGCGGGTCCAAACTGCGCTTGAACCATGTGCCGGAGCAGGATGCCGAACTCGTGCGGCGTTTGCGGGAGGCCGGCGCCATTCTGCTCGGCAAGCTTTCCACGTGGGAATACGGCACCGGCAACGGGGGAGAATATTTCGATCTTCCATTTCCGCCAGCTCGCAATCCGTGGGATACGGCCCGCTTCACCGGTGGCTCGAGCACCGGTGCGGGTGCCTCTGTGGCGGCAGGGACCGCCATGTTCGCGCTCGGCTCCGATACCACCGGCTCCGTCCGTCTGCCCGCAGGCGCCACCGGCGTCGTCGGCACGATCCCGACGCCAGGCTCCATCAGCCTCGCCGGCATCCTGCCCAACTGCTACTCGCTCGACGTCCCGGGGCCATTCACCTGGACTGTCGAAGACAACGCCATCGTTCTGGATACCTTGCTCCATGACCGGCCGCCGCAGGCGCTGAGCCGCTCTATCGCTCAGGGCATCCGCGGCATGCGCATTGCCGTTGTGGGCAGTCCGGGACCGGGTTTTCCGGAGCCCGACGAGCCGCTGCGTCGTGCATTCGACGATGGCTTGCGCGTGCTGACCGACCTCGGCGCCTGCCCGCAGGATGTGGCGCTACCGGTGCCGGCCGCCGAGTGTTTCAACGTTACGCGCCTCATCGGCCCGGCCGAATCTGCGGCAATTCACGAGCCCGAGTTGCGCGAGCGGCCGGAGGACATGGGGTACGCGCTCCGCGATAAGCTGCTCGCCGGCTCCATGATCCGTGCTGTTGACTATATCGCGGCACAACGGCGGCGAAAGGCGATCGCCACCGCCATGCAGGCCTTGATGCGTAACTACGATGCGCTGGTCACGTTTGGCACGCTGCACACACCGCCGAGGCTCGGCGTCGAGCCGGAAATGTCCGCATTCACCGTCGAGACAATGCTGACGCCGTTCAACCTAGCCGCTTTGCCTGCCATGGTTCAGTGCACCGGCTTCACGGCTGAAGGACTGCCGCTGCACTGGCAGATCGCGACCAATCCTGGCGATGAAGCGTCGATGCTCCGCCTCGCCGCGGCTTTCGAAGCGGCAACGCCGTGGCGGCAACGTAGACCCCAACTTTGAGAGCCCACTCCATGGAACCTTGCTATCTGACTGCCGCAGACGCTGCCGCCCGTATCCGCGCCAAGACGCTGACGTGCGAGGAGCTGGTCAGATCTTGCCTGAAAAGAATCGAAGAGCGAGACGCCGATGTTCGCGCGTTCATCCATCTCGATCCTGCTCGCGCCATCGCCAAGGCGCGCGAGCTGGACAAGCGTCCACCGCTCGGGCCGCTGCACGGCATACCCTTTGCGGTCAAGGACATGATCGACACGGTCGACATGCCCACGACGCACAATTCGCCTCTGTACCAGGGGCATCAACCGGCGAAGGACGCCGGCTGCGTGGCGGTGGTCCGGCACAACGGCGCGCTTATTCTCGGCAAGACCGACACGGTGGAGTTTGCGTCCGGCGGCCGCAAGGCATTGACGCGCAATCCCCACAACCTCGCCCACACGCCCGGCGGCTCGTCCTCCGGCTCGGGTGCTGCGGTCGGCGATTTCATGGTGCCGTTGGCGTTCGGCACGCAGACTGGCGGATCGCATATCCGTCCCGCGTCGTTCAACGGCATATATGGCCTGAAGCCGACATGGTCGACGGTGACGCGCGAGGGCGCAAAGATGCTGTCGCCGATGTGCGACACGGTGGGCTGGTACGGTCGCTCCGTTGCCGATCTCCAGCTCGTCGCGGAAGCGTTCCGCATCTTCTCTCCAGCGGCCGAGAAGCCGGTCGAGACGCGGCAACTGCGCGTAGCAGTGGTTCAGACGCCCTATTGGCACAGGATCGAACCAGCGGGACGCGAAGCGCTGGCGATAGCCGCCAAGCGCCTGCAGCAAGCGGGCGCCAAGGTCGAGGACATGACCCTTCCGCAACAGTTCGGCTCAACGTTCGAGGCGCAAGAGACGATCATGCATGGCGAAGGGGCGGCGGCATTCCTGCCGGAGCTGCTTGCGCATGGCGACCGTCTGCATTCCGATCTTCGCGCGCTGGCGGAGAATTCACGAAACGTGACGGGGCGCGCCATGGCCGCCGCCCACGATCTGGTCGCGGACTGCCGCAAAACGTTCGACGCGTACTTCAGCAGCTTCGACGTTGTCTTGACTCCCTCTGTGCCGGGCGAGGCACCCGAGGGACTGCACACCACCGGCGATTGGGTATTCAACGCGTTCTGGACCGTTTTGCACGTCCCGTGCCTGGCCATCCCCTGCACCAGGGGAAGCAAAGGTTTGCCGGTCGGCATCCAGATCATCGGCCCGCGCTACGGTGATGCGCGCTTGCTTCGGATTGCGGAGGCTGTGGCGGCAGCGGTGGATGTAGAGCAGTCCAAGTCATAGCGGGAGATGGCACATGACCGAGCAGCCAGCCTACACACGCGAGGAAATTGAGGCGTTCGCCAAACGCTACGGACTGACGCGGCTGAAACCCGAACACCTTGCACGCATGCGCGAATTGGCGCCGTACGTCTCAGATCTGGGCCGGTTGCTGCCCCGCGTCGCGAGCAAAAACGATGCGCCGGCCGGCTTCCGATAGCCCCAATCATATTGTCGACAGTTGACACTTGTTGTCGTACGGATGAAAACATCAAGTTGCCTGTCGCGGCGGCGCACTCCCCGCGGCATGCGTCTCAGGAAGTCCTAGGGAGGAAGACATGACGAAGCGCTCATCAGCGGGTACATCGCAAACGCGCCGGCGCTTTATGCAAGTTGCCGGCGCCGCATCGGCCGCCGCCACCTTGCCCGGCGCCTTCTCGATCAATGCGCAGGCTCAAGCCGGCAAGATTCTACGCGTGCGCCTTGGCTCCGATATTTCGGTGCTGGATCCCTCGCACATCTTCCAGATCGAAAACCAGACCGTCTCCGGGCACATCTTCAATGGTATGGTGAAGTACGATCAGGCAACCAACAAGATCGTTCCGGACGCTGCCTCGGAGTGGAACGTCTCCTCCGATGGCACCGTCTTCACGTTCAAGCTTCGCCCTGGCATCAACTTCCAGAAGAACTACGGTCCGCTGACATCGGTCGATGTCAAATACAGCCTGGACCGCGTGATCGACCCGAAGGGCGGCAGCAAATACACGGGCCAGCTTGCGGGTCTGAAGAGCATCGACACACCCGATCCCCAGACCGTGGTCATAACGCTGGAGAAGCCCAACTCCGGCTTCCTGCACAAGGTGACCGCGTTCAACCAGGGCTGGATCGTGCCGAAGAAGGCTGTCGAAGAGCGTGGTGAGAAGTTCAAGCTCGATCCTGTCGGGTCGGGGCCCTTCGTTTTTGAGAAATGGACCGCGGGCACCGAGGTGCGCCTCTCCGCCAACAAGGACTATTTCGAAGGTGCGCCAAAGCTGGACGGCATTCTGTTCCGGGTCATTCGCGACGAGACGGCAGCCGCCATTGCTCTTGAGAAGCGAGAGATCGACGTCTTTTATGCATTGCAGCAGCCGGAAATCATCGATCGCCTCAAAAAGGTGTCGGGCATCACGGTCATGAACCGCGAAGCCAATCACACCATCAATCTGGTGCTGAACACGACCATAAAGCCGCTGAACGATGCCCGCGTGCGGCAGGCCATGGCGCATGCGCTGAACCGCAAGGGTCTGATCGACGGCTTCTTCAAGGGCACAAAGGGCGAAGCCAATAGCGTGCTGACGTCGTCATTTGCCGAGTTCACCAATGACGTTGCCAAGTACCCTTACGATCCTGAAAAAGCCAAGGCGCTGCTGAAGGAAGCTGGGGTGCCGTCGTTCAAGTTCGAGATCACGGCTGTGGGTCTCAGCCCATACGACAAGATCGTCGTGCCAATGGCGGACGATCTGCGTCAGGTTGGCATTGAAACCACACTTAAAGTGCTGGAGCGCGGCGCCTACACGCAGGCTCGCAATAGCGGAAACGTGCAGTCGTGCATCACCGGTGTCGTCGGATCGCCCGATCCAGATTCTCCGCTGGTCAGCCTGTACGCGAAGGCATCGTTCCCGCCCGGCCTGAATACGGCGCGTTACGATCAGGTGGAAGACCTGCTGGCCAAGGCGAGCCTGGCGGGCGACGCCGCGGCACGCAACGCGGCCTACAAGGCGATCGTGCAGAAAGTGGCAACGGATATGCCCGTTATTCCGCTTTACTCGGATCAGGTGTTCATGGCGCACACGGACGCCGTGAAAGGCCTCGAGCAGAACTCGCTGTTTACGATGCAATCCTACGCGGTTGCGCTCGCATAAGAAGGGAGCGTCGTGCTCGACTATCTCGGTCGTTGCCTCGTTCAGCTCGTTGTCACGTTGCTCGGAGTCGTCACCGTCGCCTTCTTCCTCATGAGGGCGGTTCCCGGCGACCCCGCGCAATACATGCTGGGCGACTACGCGACGAAAGAGGCGCTCGCCGTGCTGCGCGAGCAGCTTGGCCTGGATCTCCCCGTCTACCAGCAATACCTCCTGTTCATGCAGAGGGCTTTGACGGGCGATCTCGGCAGCTCTGTCGTAACGGGGCAGCCGGCCATGACGGAGATCATGGATAGTTTGCCGGCGTCGGCGGCGCTTGCCGTTACGGGCCTTTTGATAGCCATCGCCATCGGCGTTCCTCTCGGGATCATCTCGGCGGTGCGCCAAGGCACATGGGTCGATGTTGCCGTCATGATGGGCGCGCTCGCCGGCATATCGTTTCCTGTGTTCTGGCTTGGCCTGGTCGCGATCCTCGTCTTCGCGCACAAGCTCAGCATCTTTCCGGCGCTCGGCGCCAGCACGTCGGGAGGTCTCCTGACGCAGCTCTACTATTTGATGCTCCCGGCCATCGTCTTCGGCTTCTCGGTTGCGGCTTACATCGCGCGGCTCACGCGCTCGGCCATGCTGGAGGTGTTGGGGCAGGATTATGTTCGCGTGGCGCGCGCCATGGGCATTCGAGAATCTCGCATCATCGGACGTTTGGCTTTGCGCAATGCCCTGATACCGATCCTGGCGGTCATCGGTGTGACCTTCACGCTGGCGTTCGGCAACGCCATCCTCATCGAGGTCGTATTCAGCCGCCCCGGCGTTGGATCGACATTATTGAAAGCCATTCTGGCGCGTGACTATCAACTCGTGCAGGCCGGCGTTCTGGTGTTGGCAGCCGTCGTCGTCGTCGTGAATGTCTCTCTTGACGTCATCTACGGTTTCATCGATCCGCGGCTGAGGGTCACATGACCGCTCAGTCGGACATCCAACGCAAGCGTCGGAGGAACGCGATCGCTCGCTACACCCGTCATCCCGGCCTGATGATCGGATGTTGTATTCTGCTGCTCCTCGTGTTGATCGCGCTGGCTGCACCGTTAATCTCGCCGCACAATCCGCTGAAGACGGATCTGACCAATACGCTGGCGCCATCCTCCACGACGTACTGGCTCGGCACCGATCAATACGGCCGCGACATCGCCTCGCGTCTCATCTGGGGTACCCAGGTATCGCTCAAGGTCGCTTTGTCTGTGGTCACGATCTCCCTCGTCCTTGGTACGCTCATCGGCGCCATAGCGGGATTTGCAGGCGGCTGGACGGAACGCATCATCGTTGTGTGCAACGACGTTCTCCTGGCGTTTCCGGGTTTCCTCCTGGCCCTCGCGATTGTCGCGGCCCGCGGATCAACGTTGGAATCGGTGATCATCGCTGTAGCAATCGCGTTCACGCCGCGCGTGATCTCCGTGATGCGGTCGGTCGTATTGACCATCCGGCCGCGCCTTTTTATCGAGGCGTCCCATGCCATCGGCATGAGCACGACGCGCATTCTCCTGCGCCATGTCGTGCCGAATGCATTGCCGCCCGTGATTGTCGTCGCAACAGTCAGCGCGGCAACCGCCATCCTTGCCGAAGCGGGCTTGAGCTTCCTCGGGCTGGGTGTGCAGCCGCCCACACCGACGTGGGGCAACGTCATCTCCGACGGCAACTCGCTCATCACGACCAATCCGCTGATCTCGCTGTCGGCCGGCCTATGCATTGCCGTTGCGGTCGTCGCCCTCAATCTGCTGGGTGACGGCCTGCGCGATACCCTCGATCCCCAGATGCGGCGCCAAACGGGGAGGCTCATTTGACCGCGACCTCGACGCAGGCAGCGCCGTCGCCAGGTCTCGCCCCCGCAGGCGGGCCGGTTCTCGACATTCGCAACCTGAGCACGCAGTTTCCGGGCGAGGATGGTCCCGTCACAGTCGTGAGCGATGTCTCTATATCGGTAAGTGCGGGCGAGACCCTGGCCGTCGTAGGCGAGTCAGGCTCGGGCAAGACAGTGACGTTTCTCTCGTCGCTGGGTCTTGTCGCCAAACCGGGCCGCGTCACAGGCGGACAGGTGCTGCTGGAAGGCACCGATCTCCTAAAGCTGCCCCAAGGTGAGCTGCGCCGATTGCGTGGACAGCGCATTTCCATGGTGTTTCAGGACCCGCTATCCGGACTGAACCCGGTCTTCACCATCGGCGATCAAATCGTCGAGGTGCTGCGCGCGCATCGGCGCATGAGTTTCCGTTCGGCCCGCGAAGAGTCCATCCGCCTTCTGGCACGGGTACACATCCCCGATCCGCAGCGGCGCATCGACGACTATCCGCATCAATTTTCCGGCGGCATGCGCCAGCGCGCATTGATCGCCATGGCGATTGCTTTGGCCCCCAAGGTGCTGATCGCCGATGAGCCGACCACCGCGCTCGATGTCACGGTGCAGGCGCAGATCCTGGAGCTGCTCACCGAACTGCGCGACGATACCGGAATGGCTCTCGTCCTCATCACGCACGATCTCGGGTTGGTCGCTCGCTATGCACATCGCGTATGCGTGATGTACGGCGGACGAATCGCAGAGCTCGGCGCGCTCGACGATGTGTTCACGGCTCCGCGCCACCCCTATACGATCTCGTTGTTCCGCAGCATCCCGCATCTGGACACGCCACCCGAAGCAGAGCTGACACCGATCGAGGGACAGCCACCCAATCCGGCAGCGCTGCCGCCAGGATGCGCATTCGAGCCGCGCTGCTTCCAGGCGCGCGGACGCAACGACTGCAAGACGATTGTGCCGCCGCGATTTGCGACCACGAAACCCGCTCACCTGAGCGCCTGCCATCATTGGCGGGAACTCGGGGATCTTTCGATCCAGACATGACCGCACAGGCTTCACATCCCTTCCCGCTCCCCGCAGGGCAGAACCCGGTGCTCTTGATCTCAAACGTGACGAAGACGTTTGCGGCCAGGCAGTGGCTGCTCGCGCGCAGCCAGCCTCCCGTACGAGCGGTGGACGATGTTTCCCTGGAGTTGCGCCAGGGTGAAACGCTCGGACTTGTGGGGGAGACCGGCAGCGGCAAGAGCACGCTTGGACGCCTGGTGCTTCGACTCATCAATCCGACCAGCGGCACCATCCGCTTCGATGAAACGGACATCACAAAGCTATCGCTCGCCGATGTCCGTCGCATGCGCAGCCGCATGCAGATGGTGTTCCAAGACCCGTTCGGATCGCTCGATCCGCGCATGACCGTGCGCTCGCTCGTCCTGGAGCCGATGATCGTTCACGGCTACCCGAGGAGCGAGATCAACGGCCGAGCCGAAACGACGATGCGGCAGGTCGGCTTGGACCCGCAGCTCGCAGATCGCTACCCGCACGAGTTCTCAGGTGGACAGCGCCAGCGCATTGGCATCGCCCGGGCCATGGTCCTTGACCCAAAGCTTCTTGTCCTCGATGAGCCGGTTTCGGCGCTCGACGTCTCCATCCAGGCTCAGATCCTGAATTTGCTCCGGGATATTCAGAGGCGCACCAACATCGCCTATCTGTTCATTGCTCATGATCTCGCTGTTGTCCGCCACATCAGCAATCGCGTCGCGGTCATGTACCTCGGCCGCATCGTCGAAACCGGGCCCAGGGATGCGCTTTACGGAAATCCCCGGCATCCCTATACGGTTTCTCTTCTCTCCGCCGTTCCGGTCCCCGATCCGGCTCGTGAGCGCACACGCAAGCGCGTCGCGCTTTATGGCGAGATCGGCTCGGGCAATGCGGTGCCGAGCGGATGCCGCTTTCATCCCCGATGCTTTCGGGCACGGCTCGTGGGCGCGAAGGGCGCAGTGCCGACCGTCACGGCTTCTGACGCGACGTTGCCTGCGAACTGCGTGCATGTGAACCCTGAACTGAAACCCATCGGCGGCGGTCACTCCGCCGCCTGCCATTACCCGGACGAAGTGCCGGCACAAGCATGATTTTCCGTAACTTCTGGAGGTCCCTGTGAGCGAAACGCGTGAAGCAAACTACAAGGGCGTTTTCGATAACCGCCTCGGCTTCGGCGAGCGCCCTGCCGTCGTGGTGATCGATTTCATCAATGCGTATACGACTCCGGGCGCGGCCTTCTTTGGTCAGGGCGTGGTCGATGCGGTCAAGGCGTCGGTCCCGCTGCTGGCGGCCGCGCGCGAGGCCTCCATTCCCATCATCTATACCAAGGTGTATTTCCATCCGTCGGGGGCGGACGGCGGCATGTTCATCAAGAAGGTGCCGGCGCTGCGAAAGATGATCGTCGGCGAGCCGCTTGCCGAAATAGATCCGCTGATCACGCCGCAGCCCGAGGACATCGTCATCGTCAAGAACTATCCGAGCTGCTTCTTCGGCACCTCCTTGAACTCCACGCTGAAAGTTCTCGGGGCCGACACCACAATCCTGATAGGCTGCTCGACCAGCGGATGCGTCCGTGCGACGGCGATCGACGCCATCCAGCACGGCTATCGGGTCGCCGTGCCGGCCGAGTGCGTCGGCGACCGTCACCAGGCGCCGCACGACGCCAATCTGTTCGACATCAACGCCAAGTATGGCGACGTACTGCCGGTGTCCGAAGTGATCGCCTACCTGAAGCGCCTGCGCCAACGCCCTGCGGCCTGATTGTCACCCCTCTCGGTGGGTTCGGCAACAGCGGAAGTCGGTTTGCTGCCGCCAACCCATCGAGATTCGATCTTCCGGGATCATGGACATCAGCGTCCATGCGCGGCGTCAGGCACCCCAGACCTCTTTTAACACGCGCAGCCAGTTCTCGCCCATGACACGGCGGATCTTGCGCTCGGACCATCCCGCCTTCTCCATGGCGACCGGCAGATTGCCGAAGTCGCCGATCTTACGGATGCCCGCGGGGTTCACGACCTCCTGGAAATCCACGAGCTTGCGCGCGTAACCCTTGTCGTGACACAGCCAGTCGAAGAAGGCTTTATCCTGGTCTTGCGTGAAATCCGTGCCCACGCCCACCGCCTCCTCGCCGGCGATGTTGACGACATGGTCGATGGTGGCGACGTAGTCTTCGATCGTGGAGTTGTTGCCCTTGGCCAGGAACGGCGGAAACATGGTGACGCCGACGAAACCGCCGCGGTCGACGATAAACTTGATCTCCTCGTCCGACTTGTTGCGCGGATGCTTTTTCAGCGCGCTCGGACAGATGTGCGAATAGCAAACGGGCTTCTTGGACGCGAGAATGACGTCGTTCGACGACTTGGAGCCGACGTGCGAGAGATCGCACATGATGCCGACCCGGTTCATCTCGGCCACGATCTCGTGGCCGAAGTCCGATAGCCCGCGATCCACGCTCTCGTAGCAGCCCGTCGCGCAAAAATTCTGCGTGTTGTAGGCCATCTGGGCGATGCCGACGCCGCAGTCCTTGAACAGCTTGACGTATCCGATCTGGTCCTCGAACGCCGAGATGTTCTGGAAGCCCAGAATAATACCTGTTTTGCCGGCTTTTTTGGCAGCCATGACGTCCGCTGTCGTGCGAACTGGCGTAATCAGGTCCGTGTTATCCTTGAAGAACCGGTTCCACCGCGCAATGTTGCGCATAGTCTCTTCGAAATTCTCCCACACGCAACAGGTGCAGTTCGCGGCAGCGAGGCCACCTTTGCGCATGTCCTCGAAGACGGCGCGGGAGAAGTTGGAGATGATCAGCCCGTCGACAATGACGAGATCTTGCACGCTCATGGGTAATGCTCCGGCTCCGGTTTGTTTGGTGGCGTCAACCATCGTTCACTGCTTTGCGGGCTATTCATTGATGAACATACACTGTTGCACTGGCGCCGTAAGTCCCGGTAAGCTCGCGAAATACAACGCTGGAGGAGCGTTTGGTTGTTCCGTCATCTGATGGTGATGTGCGACGATCGGGGAAGAGCAAGCAGAACCTCGCATCAGGAGTTGAAAATATGCGCACTTCGCGGGTCATTCGGGCTGCGGCTCTGGCCACGGTGATAGCCCTTCCGGCGGCTGCCCAGGACCGGACGGGGGTTACGGACACAACCATCAAGATCGGCATTCCGGCCCCGTTGACCGGGCCGGCCGCCAGCTTCGGCGCCGCCGCCTACGGCATCCAGGCCTACTACACCTACATCAACAAGCAGGGCGGCATTCACGGCCGCAAGCTCGAGATCATCATGGGCGATCACGCCTGCAACGAGGCCAAGGGCGTT
>CADEFX010000037.1 GCA_902826715.1 uncultured Hyphomicrobiales bacterium
TCGTTGAAGATTCGCTACAACCGCGTGTTCGGGTACTACATCGAAATCTCCAAATCAAACCTCTCGAGCGCGCCTCCCGACTACATCCGGAAGCAGACCGTCGCTGGCGGCGAGCGCTTCATCACGCCAGCCTTGAAGGAATACGAAGACAAGGTGCTGAGCGCCGACGAACGCATCAACGTTCGGGAGCTGGAGATCTTCGACGGCCTCTGCCGGCGCATCGCCGCGGAAGCCGTCCGCATCCTCGATTCGGCACGCGCCGTCGCGGCACTCGACGTGTTGTCGGCGTTGGGCGATACGGCAACGGCCGCGAACTTCACGAAGCCGTTCCTGCACGAAGGTGACGAGTTCCAGGCCACTGACGCACGGCACGTCGTCGTCGAACGGCACCTCGGCGGTGCGTTCGTGCCCAACGATATCCACCTCGACGGGACGAGCCGGCAGCTCGTGATTCTCACCGGGCCCAACATGGGCGGCAAGTCCACCTACCTGCGCCAGGTCGCGCTGCTGGCGCTCCTCGCGCAGGCGGGATCGTTCGTCCCCGCCAAGAGTGCGAAGCTGGCACTGGTCGATCGCATCTTCGCGCGCGTGGGGGCGTCGGACAACATCGCGCGAGGCCAGTCCACGTTCATGGTCGAAATGCAGGAGACGGCCTCGATCCTGCGAACGGCCACGTCCCGGAGTCTGGTGATTCTGGATGAGATCGGCCGCGGGACCGCGACGTTCGACGGCCTGAGCCTCGCATGGGCCGTCGCAGAACACCTGGCCTCGAACGACCGCGCGCGGCCGAAGACGATCTTCGCGACGCACTATCACGAACTCACGGACCTGGCCGATGCGTTGCCGTCGGTGATCAACTGCCACGTCGCGGCACGTGAGTTCCGCGACGACATCGTGTTCCTGCACAAGATCGTCGCCGGCCGATCCGACCGGAGCTATGGCATCCAGGTCGCACGGCTCGCAGGTCTTCCGGCGGCCGTGGTTCGACGCGCGGCTGACATTCTGAAGTCGCTCGAGCAGGACGAGCTCCAGCGGGGTGGGCGGCCCAGCATCAGCGGCGCGGCCTCGACGCGGCAGCAGCAGCTCGCGCTGTTCCAGACTCCGGCGGAGACTCACCCGGTCGTCTCGAAACTGCGCGACATGGACCTGGATCGGATGACGCCGATTGATGCCCTCAATCTGCTGGCGGTGCTCAAACGCGAGGCTGACTCGTGATGCGACGACTCGCCCTCGCGGTGGCCCTGTCGGTGCAGTTAGCCGCGTGCGGCGGCGGGGACGCGACACCTAGCGACTGGATCGTTCTCGCGCTCACGAGTTCCCCCACCAATCTCGATCCCGCCATCGGCCTCGACGAATCGTCGCAACGCCTGCACCAGTTGATCTTCAGTTCCCTCTTGCGGATCGACGACTCGCTCCGGAACGTCCCCGATCTCGCCACGCGATTCGAGATGCAGGATCCGCAAACGTACGTGGCCGAGATCCCGCCGGGTGTCCGGTTCCACGATGGGCGCGAGATGACGTCGGAGGACGTCAAGGCCAGCTACGACCGCATCGTCAACCCGCCGGAGGGCGTCGTGTCCTTGCGGCGCTCCGCCCATGCCGACATCGGCAGCATCGAGACGCCAGATGCCTATACGGCCGTCTTCAAGATGAAGCAGCCGAACGCCTCGATGCTCATCCATTTCGCGTCGCCCTGGAACTGCATCTATCGGGCGGCGAAGCTGAAGGAGGATCCCAGGTTTCCAGAGAAGACCATCCTCGGCACGGGTGCCTTCAAGTTCGGGGAGTACGTGAAGGGCTCGCATTGGACCGGCGAACGGTTCGACGGATACTTCCGCAAGGACCGGCCGTACCTCGACGGCTACAAGGCCTTTTTCGTGAAATCGAACAACGTGGTCACGGGCATCGTGGGCGGCCAGTTCGACGCCGAGTTCCGCGGCCGCACGCCGAAGGAGAGCGAGCAGATTGTCGAGGGCTTGAAGGGCAACGCAAACGTCATTGAAGGCCCTTGGGTGACGAACCTGTTGCTCACGTTCAATACCCAGCGCAAGCCGTTTGACGACGTGCGCGTGCGCCAGGCGTTGACCCTGGCCATCGATCGTTGGGCGGGTTCGCAGGCGTTGTCCAAGATCTCGGTGCTCAAGTACGTGAGCGGCCTCATGCGTCCTGGTTACGAGTACGCGTTGCCGGAGGCCGAGCTCGTCAAGCTGCCCGGCTTCGGCAAGGACATCAACAAGTCCCGTGAGGAAGCCAAGAAGCTTCTCCAGGAAGCGGGTGTCTCCAATCTGAAGATCAAGCTGGTGAATCGCGCCATCGGCGAGCCCTACACGACGGGCGCCATCTA
Source organism: uncultured Hyphomicrobiales bacterium (assembly GCA_902826715.1). Lineage (GTDB taxonomy): Bacteria > Pseudomonadota > Alphaproteobacteria > Rhizobiales > Hyphomicrobiaceae > CADEFX01. The sequence goes on from CADEFX010000037.1 coordinate 2,345, forward strand.
CGCCATGGACCAGTGGAAGCGCATCGGGGTCGAGACCGAGCACAGCCAGATCGAGACCAAGCTGTTCTTCGATGCCATGAAAGACGGCAACTTCGACGTGCTCGTGGAGTTCATCTCTGACTTCGCCGACGACCCGACGGCCCAGTTCGACAAGATCCTGACCAAGAAAATGTCGTCCCAGGCCGCCAGCGGCCACACGGACCAGAAGGTCGAGGAGCTGTTCGAGAAGCAGGCTCGCGCCGTTGATCCCGCGGAGCGCAAGAAGATCGTCAACGAGCTGGAGCGTTACGCGCTCACCCAGGCCTATAGCGTGCCAATTCTCTGGTGGCAGCGCATCATCACCAACCACAAGAAGGTTCAGGGCTGGGAGCACCAGGCCAATCACTTTACTGCATCCGATCTCGTCAACGTCTGGCTGGACGAGTAGCATTCGTAGGCGGGGCCGGGCACTGAGGGTGTCCCGGCCTCCGAACCAGGTAGCCGAACACAATGCTGGGTTACATCATCCGCCGCCTCTTCCTGGTTATCCCGACGCTCGTCGGCGTCGCGGTGGCCGTCTTTTTTCTCATTCGCGTCATGCCGGGCGACGTGGTCGTCGTGAAGCTGCGCGCGGATGGCGCCCAGGTTACCGAGGAGACGATCCAGGCGGAGCGCAAGCGGCTCGGGCTGGACAAACCGCTGATCGTGCAGTTCACCGACTACATGATCGGTTTGACCAGGTTCGATCTCGGCAAGTCCCTGTGGACCGGCCAGTCCGTGTTCGAGGAGATCAGGATCCGTTTCCCGGTGTCTCTGCAGGTGGCCATCATGGCGACACTGATCGCCGTGTTCATAGCCATTCCACTGGGCACGCTCTCGGCCGTCTATCGAGACACCTGGATTGACTACAGCGTGAGGGTACTCGCTGTCTCGGGACTGGCTATCCCGTCGTTCTGGCTAGGCATGCTCATCATTCTAGGCTTGCTCGCCTTCTTCAACTGGCTGCCGAAGATCGGGTACGTATCGATTTTCGAGGATCCGGTCGCTAATCTGTCCGCCTTGATCTGGCCCGCGCTGTCGGTCGGCTATCGCTATGCCGCCGTCGCAACTCGCATGATGCGCTCGGCGCTGCTCGAGGTCATGCGCGAGGATTACATTCGGACCGCCCGGGCCAAAGGCGTGTACCAGAAGCTCGTCATGCGGCGTCACGCGTTGCGCAATGCGATGCTGCCGGTCGTGACGGTGGTTGGCCTGGAGTTTGCTTTCCTGATTGGTGGACTGGTCGTAACCGAGCAGGTATTCAACCTCAATGGTATCGGCAAGCTGTTTGTCGACGCGACCGCGCGCGGAGACTTCACGTTGATCCAAGGCCTCGTGCTGCTGATCGCGGTGAATTTCATTCTCGTCAACTCGGTGGTTGATCTGCTCTACGCTTGGCTCGACCCCCGCATTCGCCTGTCCTGAAGACGGAGCCCACCCATGGCCGACGTCGCGATAGTCCGCAGCATTCCCGCCGATGCCATCCCGCATCGGCCCAATCCTGTGTGGGAATTTATCCGCAAAGAGCCGCTTGGCTTCGCGGGGTTCCTCGTCATCGTGCTTTATTTTGTCTTCGCGTTGGGAGCTGTCTGGATTGCACCATACGATCCAGAGGCGGTTGACTTCACCGCAATGCTGGCGGCACCTGGTGCCGAGCACCTGTTCGGCACCGATCAGTATGGCCGCGACGTCTTCTCGCGTCTGGTGTATGGCGCGCGCACGGCCCTTGGCGTCGGGATTCTCTCAGCCCTCGCGGGCTGCACTATAGGCGCTCTGATTGGTGCCGCCTCCGGATATTTTGGCGGCCGCATCGACAATCTGATCCAGCGTATCGTCGATATCATGCTGGCTTTCCCGATCATCGTTCTGGCCATGGTCGTTGTAGCCGTGCTCGGCAAGCGCGTGGTCTTCGGCATCGACGTCAATCTTATCGCCGCCATTGCCTTGCCAATGATTCCGAAGATGGCTCGGATCGCCCGCTCTTCCACGCTCTCCATCGCACAAATGCCGTTCATTGATGCCGCGCGCGCGGCAGGCTATGGACACTCGCGCATCGTGCTCCGGCATATCCTCCCGAACATTATTGCGCCCTACCTGATCATGGTGACGGCTTTCATCGCGCAGGCAATTCTTCTCGAGGCCAGCCTGTCGTTCCTGGGTCTCGGTGTGACGGAGCCAACGCCTGCTTGGGGGCTCATGTTGTCGGGGACGTCGGCGGACTTTTACAAGGCCGCACCTTGGATGATTCTATTCCCCGGCCTCGCCATCACGCTTGCAGTCTTTGCCTTCAATCTATTCGGCGACAGCCTGCGCGACTGGCTCGATCCGAAGATGAAGGGCTGACACAAGCAACGAGGGAGCTTCCGTACCCGGAAGCTCCCTCGCGCAAACCCGCTTCACTACTGCTTCCTAACTACTGCTTCTTACAAGTCGCATCGAACTCCATCTTCGTCCAGCGCGCGCCGGTCTGATAGCCGCGGGCACAATCCTGCGGTGTCGGTTTCGCCGCCGCATCCTTGCCGGTGCTGGTGCCGCCCGGACCCGAGGGCGTTCCGCCGCCGGAACCTGCGCCGCCCGTACCCTGTGCCATCGCGCCGCCAGTGGCGAGCATCATGGCCAGTGCTAGTGCGCTCAATGTTTTCATGAGTTCCTCTCCTGTTGCTACCCGGCTTACAGGAGCAAACGGAGGAGGCTATCGATTGGTTGCTTAATAATCGAAAGGTGTCGATCCCGTCACGCCTCTAGCGCCCGCTTCACCTCGAAGATTTCCATGATGCGCGCGCCCTTGTGTGGGCCATCGCAGACGAATTGCCATTTACCTTCCGAATACGTGTCGCAGAGTTTCACGCCTTTAATGAGGATCCAGTGCCCCTCCTTGCCCTTATGGATGGCGAGGATGTAGTGCGCCCAGGCATTACGCGGCTTCTGCATCCAGGCCCACACCGTTGGCCGTTCCTTGCGCGCCAAGTGCATGAAGCTCGTCTTCAGTTCCATGCGGTAGCCGAAGTGGGCGAGCGCCGATGCAACCTCCTCCGCATAGGTTCCCTTGATGATTGGTTTGCGTTCCGGCGGGAGCTCGCGAAACGCGCGGATCTCGTCCTCGACCTTGCTGATCGAGTAGCCTGTGATGGCCGACAGCACGACCGGTCCGCAAAATGCGACACGGCCCGTGTCGTTGTTGGCCTCAATGAGGCTCGAGGACTGCCGGCGAAGCTCGGAATCGAATTCAAGCGGCATAGGGTCGCTGTTGATCCATGTGTCTGGTTAAGCAAATCTTTCACGTAGTCCTTAACGAAAGGTTTCGGCTCGCATCGAGCCGTGTTCGACAGGGATACGAGGCTTCGATACAACTTGCGCAGCTTCATCAGCGGTGACGGCACATTTGGATGGCGCACGACCACGCGGACGGCCGCACGCACGCTCACGCACATGGGAGCAATGAGTCTCGGCTGCGGCTGGCTGCGGTTTTGACCGCCGTATTCATGGTGGCCGAGGCCATCGGTGGTCTTGTCGCGGGATCGCTCGCGTTGGTGGCAGACGCCGGCCATATGCTGGCCGATACGGCGTCCTTGTGGCTTGCCTGGTTTGCCGTTCGTCTCGCGCGCCGGCCCGCGGATCTGGAGCGTACGTTCGGGTTTCATCGGCTGCAGGTTCTCGCCGCGTTCACGAACGGCCTGGCGCTGTTCTTCATCGCCATCGTCATCACCTGGGAGGCCATCAGGCGCCTCGCCGAGCCGGTGGACGTGCTCGCGGGCCCGATGCTTGTCATCGCTGTCATCGGCCTGCTCGTGAATGTCGTTGCCTTTTTCGTTCTGCATGGGGCCGAGCGCGACAATCTCAACGTCAAGGGCGCCATGCTGCACGTGGTCGGCGACTTGCTCGGGTCCGTCGGCGCCATCGTTGCGGCGCTCGTCATTTTCTGGACCGGCTGGGAGCCGATCGATCCGCTGCTGTCGGTTCTCGTCACGCTCCTCATTCTGCGCAGCGCCTGGTTCCTCATTCGCGAGTCGAGCCACATCCTGCTGGAGTCGACGCCGCGCGGCCTCGACATCGCCGCCCTGAAGCAGGATCTCACCGCACATATTCCAGGGCTCATCATGGTGCATCATGTCCATGCCTGGTCGCTGACCCAGGAGCGGCCCATGGTCACGCTGCACGCATGCGTGTCGGACGCCGCGCGTGCCGAGGAGATTGCGCACGCCATCAAGGCTCGGCTTAAGTCGCGCTTCGGCGTCGATCACGTGACCGTAGAAGTGGAATCCGATGGGCCCGGTGCGGGCTGTGCGGTTCACGCTGATGCGCCGCATTCGCGATCATGACCGCCGTATGACCCCCGCTTGAAATATCGTCCTTGCATTCTCCCCGGCCATGATCCATATGGCGTTTTAGCCGGTGCACTCCACGCGGGAGTGCGCCCTCAAGATTTACGGTTTGCTTGCCTGCCTTTCGGCGGTCTGCCTTTCCGATGTCTGAGTTGCCGGGCTGTGCGTGCAGCCCACTTTGACCGGCCTAACCACGCAGATACGGAAAGGACTACTCACATGCGCGTCACCGGAACGGTGAAATTCTTCAATGGCCAGAAGGGCTACGGCTTCATTTCTCCGGCCGACGGCTCCAAGGACGTGTTCGTCCATGCGACCGCGCTGGAAGCCGCTGGCATCCGCTCGCTCAATGAAGGCGACAAGGTTAGCTTCGTGCTTGAGGACGACCGGAAGGGTCGCGGCAAGCAGGCCGGCCAGATCGAGCTTCAGTAGCTCCCGGCCTTAAAGGCCGTTTGAGTTGAGGAACGCCTCGCACGTCCGTGCGGGGCGTTCATCTTTTGTGGCGCTGACAATTTTTTCCTATAGCGCGTCAATCCCGGCTCTATGAATCGGGCAAGTGGAAACTTGGGACGGGCCGATGTCGTCGTTTTCGGGCAAGACTGTTCTCGTCACCGGCGGTGGTTCCGGCATTGGCCGCGCGGCTGCCCTGGCGTTCGCACAACGCGCCGCGCACGTAGTGGTATCGGGACGCCGCGAGGACGAGGGCCTCGAAACCGTGGCGCTGATCGAGCAGGCTGGTGGACAGGGTGCGTTCATTCGCGCCGACGTCACCGATCCTGACGATCTCGCCGATCTTCATCAAAAAATTCTCGACGCGTGCGGTCGCCTCGACATCGCCTTTAACAACGCGGGCTTTCAGGAGCCTCGGGCGTTGCTCGCCGAGCAAGATCCCGCCCTTTACGCTCGTGTCTTCGATACTAACGTCCGCGCCGTCTATCTCGGCTTGCAGCACCAGATCGCCATCATGCTGAAGCAGGGCGGCGGCGCCATTGTCGTAAATACGTCTGTCAGCGGCCTCAGGAATCCCAATCCCGGCCTGGCGCTCTACAGCGCCTCAAAGGCCGCAGCCATTGCCCTCGTTCGCGCCGCGGCCATGGAGTACGCCGAGCACTGCATCCGCATCAACGCCGTGGCGCCCGGCCGCGTCGTCACCCCGATGATGCTGGGCTCCAAGATCATGGACATGCAGACCGTTGCCGCCGGATTGCCGCTGCGCCGCATGGGGCAGCCCGAAGAGGTCGCCGAGGCCGTTGTCTGGCTGGCTTCCGATGCCGCCTCATTCGTCGTCGGACACATCTTGTGCACGGACGGCGGTTTCATGGCTCTCTGACCCCCGGCGTTGCGCCCTTCGCTGTGCTTGCCTACTCTCGCCCCAATCAGGGAGGACCAAGGGGCACATGGCCAAAACGACGAAGAACAACAAGAACGGCGGCGGCAAGCGCAGCGAGGGCAAAGCACCGGCCGAGCGTGGGTTCCTGCGCGGCCTGCAAAACTACGGCGATCCGGACTTCTCCACCTACATGCGTCGTGCCTTCGCCCGCTCCATGGGCTACTCCATGAACGAGCTGAAGCGACCCATCGTTGGCATCGCCAACACCTACAGCCGCTTCAATCCCTGCCACCGGCATTTCCCCGATCTGGTCGAGGCGGTGAAGCGGGGCGTCAGCGCGGCCGGAGGCCTGCCGCTCGAATTCCCGACCATCTCGGTGCACGAGTCCACGCTCGCGCCCAACTCCATGAAGTTTCGCAACCTCATGGCCATGGATACGGAGGAGATGATCCGCGCCCAGCCCATGGACGCCGTCGTCATGCTCGGCGCTTGCGACAAGACTGTGCCCGCCCAGCTCATGGGTGCCGTGAGCGCCGGCAAGCCCGCCATCCAGCTCATCGGCGGTCCGCAGATGACCGGCCGCTATCGCAAGCATCGCGTTGGCGCCTGCACCGACTGCCGCAAGTTCTGGACCGAGTTTCGCGCCGGCCGCATGAGCCAGGTGCAAATCGACGATGTGGAAGGCAAGCTCGTTACCACGGCCGGATCGTGCGCCGTCATGGGTACAGCCTCCACGATGGCCGCCATCGCCGAGGCGCTTGGTATGACCCTGCCTGGCACCGCCGCCATTCCTGCTGTGCACGCCGACCGCCTGCGTGCCGCCGAAGCATCGGGAACCGCTGCCGTCCGCCTGATTCAGCTCAACCTCACGCCGGACCAGATCATCACGCAGAAGTCGATCGAGAACGCGACGCGCGTGCTGCTGGCACTGGGCGGCTCCACCAATGGGGTCATCCATCTCGCCGCCATTGCCGGCCGCCTCGGGCTCAAGCTCGATCTGGAGCGCTTCAATGCGCTGTCCGACACCACGCCCGTGCTTGCCGCCGTGAAGCCTGTCGGGAACGAGTTCTACATGGAGGACTTCTACGCCGCCGGCGGCGTCGGCGCGATCCTGCGCGAGTTGAAACCGCTGCTGCATCTCGACTGCATGACCATCACCGGTGAAACATTGGGCGAGCGGCTTGCTTCTGAGGAGGCAGACTGGGTCGATCGCCGCGTCATCCGTCCCGCGTCCGATCCCTTCGAGCCCGAGGGCGGTCTGGTCGCCCTTTTCGGCACCCTCGCGCCCAACGGCGCGATCATCAAGCGGTCGGCCGCCACGAAATCGCTGTTCGAGAAGACGGGCCGCGCCATCGTATTCTCGTCGCTGGACGATATGGGCAAGCGCATCGACGACCCGGGGCTCGACGTCACCGCCGACGACTTTCTGATCCTCCAGAATGCCGGACCGGGTTCGCCCGCGGCCATGCCGGAGGCGGGATTTCTGCCGATCCCCAAGAAGCTTCTCGCGCAAGGCGTGAAAGACATGGTGCGCATTTCCGACGCGCGCATGTCAGGCACCGCTTACGGCACCATCGTGCTGCATGTCGCGCCCGAGGCGCATGTGGGCGGCCCGCTGGCGTTCGTGCGCACCGGCGACAAGGTCAAGCTGTCCGTCAAAGGGCGGCGCCTTGATCTCCTGGTCGACGATGCAGAGATCGCCAAGCGCCGCGCCGAATGGGAGAAGCGCGACGTGAGCATGCCCCAGCGCGGCTATGATAAGCTGTTCCGCCAATCGGTGCTGCAGGCGCCGGAAGGCTGCGATTTCGACTTCCTGCGCGCTGACGCCCGTTCGTGATCGCACACTAAAACGATCCAGCCGCACGGCGCGCGCCGATGGGTTCCTTGCGTGGCGGCGCTGGCGTTTCCTTGACGAACGCGGCCATGATGGTTTCGGCCGCAGAGATGTCGGGTCCCCAGGTGCGCATCAAGGAGGCGATAGCGCCGCGCCGGCCATAAATCTGATGCCCGCCACCGTTCACACGATAGAGCGTGACGCCCTTGCCCGGCGCAATGCAGTCGCGCCACGCGGTCTTCGTGATGCTGGTCTTTGGGAAATCCATGCGCGCCACCGTGGCACAGCCGTTGGCGCGCGCTAAGAACGCGGCCGTCTTCTCTGTGCCCCACACGTTGCCGCCGATGCCGAAAGGTCCGACCCACCCACCATTGTACGGCACGAGCAGGTCGGCGGTGCCATTGACCATCACGACCGGCACAGGATGATTGATCTGGCAGGTCGCGCCCGTCCGCGCCGGCATGTTGGCAATCGTCGTGCCCGCGCCTGCGAACAGCTCGGAGGCCTCACAGAGCATCCGCAACGCCATCATGCCGCCGTTTGAAATGCCGGTGATGTAGATGCGTGCGGGGTCGCTGATGCCGCGCCGGATCAACTCACGCACCAGTTTGCGAAGAAAGCCGACGTCGTCCGCGCCCGACGCGACGCCCTCGCGCCCGTCGTTCCAGGCCGCCTTTATGCCTTCCGGATACACAGAGGTGAGGCCCCGGTCGCGGGCAGCTTCCGCAAATCCGGAAATCTTGGAGGTCCACGACGCGGAGATGGCAATGCCATGCAGCACGATGACGGTGGGAGCCGGTCCGCGGCTCGCCGCAGGCAGTAAAACAACATCGCGAAGGCCATCGGCGGTCGCGAGGCGAAGATTGTAGGCTTGCGCCGCGCACTGGCCGGCGAGCCACGTCAGTCCCGACAAAAGTAATATCGCGCAGACGCGGACAGCGCGCCGCATGTGATGGCCCCCGGGAGTGATCCGCCCGCAAGAACAGTGGGCGATTGTGGCGATCATGCGTCCTGCGGCTTGGGAAGACTAGGCCGTAATATTGCGGATCAACAGCACCATCCCGCCGGCGATGATCGCCCCCTCCAGCAGGGTGTCGTGCACCTGGGTCGAGAACTTCCGCGTCAGCCATTTGGCGATCATCGTGCCGGGCGCGGCCATGACGCCGATCAGCAAGGCGATGAGCCATAGATGTGGCGGCAGCGCTCCCGTAGCCATGAACGTCCCGGATTTGACGAAGCCCAGGAGAAACGAGATCGCGGCGTCGGTCGCGATGACTTGCGTTCCGCTCAGCCCGGCCCCCATGAGCATGGAGATGAGGATGACGCCGGCGCCGGATGTGCCCCCTGTCAGCACGCCGTAGACCGCACCTGATGCCACAAGGCCGCGATCGCTCAGATGCATGCGCAGGTGCGCGAAGACGCGCCGCACCGGAACGAGCACGATCAGCATGGCACCGATCAGAATCGCGGCGCCTCGTCCCGAGAGCAGGGAGTAGGCCCAGGCCCCCACGGCCGTCATGGGGAGGGCCGTCGCGCTCACCAGAAGGGCCTTGCGCACGTCCAGGCTGCTTCGGAAAGTTGCGACACGCGTTGCATTGGTAATGATGGCACTGAGCCCGATCACCGGCACCACCGCATAGGCACCAATGATCGGAACCAGGACGAGCGGCATCAGCAACCCGGTACCATAGCCGGCGATGCCCCCGATGACCTGCGCGCAAAGGGCCGTCACCGCGACGAGGGCAATCTGGGCGAATGTCAGGTCACCGAACGTCATGGTGCTAACCGGACGGTGGGCGCGCTCAGTCGACTCTGGGTGCGTCGAGCCTGTGCACGATCCCCTTCGTCTCGGGCTTACAGGCGGGATATTTCTTCACCACCAGCGGATCATGCCCGGGCACCACCTGCTTGGGCGTGCTGGCGAGCTGCTGCAGCCGGTCGTAGGTCCTGAGCGTGTCCTCGAGATTGATCGTGATCGAGAACGGCTTGCGCTGCTCGATGTTCTCGTAGAAGTGCGTCGCATCCGATGCGAGCACGACGTAGCCGTTACTTGTCTTGACGCGCACGGCCTGCAAGCCCTGGCTGTGGCCCGATGTCTTGTGCACGGTGATGCCCGGCGCCACCTCGCCGTCGCCGTCGTGGAACTGCACCCGACCCGAGTAGACCTTCTTCACCATCTGGCAGACGTGATCGACCGTGAACGGCTTGCGCATGGAGTCGTCGCACATGCAGCGGCCGGTCGCGTACTTCATTTCAGCTTCCTGCAGATGGAACCGTGCTGCCGGGAAATGATCGAGGGTGCCGGCATGATCGTAGTGCAGATGTGAGATCACGACCTCTTCGATCTTGCCTGCATCGATGCCCATGTTTTTCAGCACGTCGCGCGGATCGTGCTCAAGCTTACGGGCGCGGATCGGCGCTTCCTCGCGCGAGAAGCCGGTATCGACCAGCAGCGTGCGGTTGGCGTTGCGTACGACCCAGACGAAATAGTCGAGCGGCATCGGCGTCGCATGGTCATCCACGACAGGAGTGCTGCCAGACGCGGCCATGCGCGGGCCGGGGCTCATGAAATTGTCGGCACGCATGCGCTCATCGTGGGTGCCGTACTTCACTGCCAGGATTTCGTAGGTGTCCGCGTCCGCCATGTATTTCCTCCAGAGGTACTTTCTTCATCCTGGCGAGAATGTCTCCTCCGGGCACAAACGTCGAGGGCCAAACGGCGACGGCCAAACGTCGAGGCCGAACGTCGAGGGCCGAACGTCGTGGGAAAGTGTTGCGTGCGTCGCAGCGTCATCATATTGGCATGCCAGAGGAGCATTAGGATTAGCATCATGGACTTGCCGCTCAACGTGTCGTTCCTGCAGGAGCTTCTCAACACCGTGGCCGAGCGCGGGCGGCAGTTCCTGCCCGCATCGCTGCGCGGCGACAACGACGACATCACCGATTTGGCGCAGGCGCTCGTATCCGTCCGCGGCGAGGCCTCCGGGGTCGCCATCGCACGCCATACCCTTGATACGTACCGGGGTCTGAGCACCAGCGAACGCCGCAATTTCTTCCGCTTCCTCGCCACCACCATCAAGCCCGACGATGCGCTGGTTCGCGGTGCCGCCGAAGCCTATCTCGCCAACAGCGGCACGGACACATTGAGCCGGCTTCAGGAAGCCGTCGAGAGTCCCCTGCAGGAGTTCTTTCGCCGTCTCAATCTGGCACCGGGCGCCACGGCCGAGATCGTCGCCATGCGCCGTGATCTGCTGACGATGCTCACTGGCGAGCCCTTGCTCGACACGGTCGACAACGACCTCATGCATCTGCTGCATTCCTGGTTCAATCGCGGGTTTCTCGTGTTGCGTCGGATCGACTGGCAGACGCCGGCAGCCATCCTCGAGAAAATCATCCGCTACGAGGCCGTGCACGAAATCCAGGGCTTCGAGGATCTGCGCCGGCGGCTCGATCCGACCGATCGCCGCTGCTTTGCCTTCTTCCATCCCTCCCTGGTGGACGAGCCGCTAATCTTCGTCGAGGTCGCCCTCACCGATGACGTGCCGCACTCGATCCAGAGCGTTCTCAACGAGGAGCGAAAAGGGGTGGGCGGCAGTCCGACCCCGACGGTCGCGGCCTTCTATTCCATTTCCAACTGCCAGGAAGGGCTCAAGGGCATTTCATTCGGCAACTTCCTCATCAAGCAGGTGGTCGAGGAGCTGGCGCGCGAGCAGCCGCAGCTCAAGACGTTCGTCACCTTGTCGCCCGTACCGGGCTTCGCGCGCTGGCTGTCCTCCGTTCTGGCCGATGACACGGCCGCGACGGTCAGCGACAGGGACCGCGTTGCGCTGCAGGTCCTGGCTGATCCGGGCTGGGTCGAGGAACCCGAGGAAGACGAGGGCTTGAAGGACGCCGTCTTGGCCCTGGCCGCGCACTATTTCCTGATCGCCAAGGCGCGCGACGGCCGTCCGGTTGATCCGGTGGCGCGGTTCCATCTCGGCAACGGCGCCCGTCTAGAGCGCATCAACTGGCAGGGAGATGTTTCCGAGAAGGGCCTCAGGGAATCCCACGGCGTCATGGTGAACTACAGATACGATCTGAAGGAAATCGAGAAAAACCACGAGGCCTACGCCAACGGTGCCACGGTCGTGGCCGCGCGTTCGGTGCGACAGCTCTTGCGTGCATCCCCCAAGGGCAAGTCAAAGGCCCCTATAGCCCTGCCTGCGCCCTCCGAGGATTAGCTGACCGGCGCAAACCTCGCTTGTTCTTGGCCATGGCTCGTGCTGAATTGCCGCGTAAAGCTGCCGGGCCAGGCACAGGAGATTTCATCTCATGCGGTACGATGACCAGGATCGTGAAAGCAAGAACCTGGAAGACCGTCGTGGCGAAGGCGGGGGTGGCGGCTTCCGATTTCCATTTCCAGGGGGTGGCGGCCGCGGTGGCATGCAGATTCCCATGGGTGGACGAGGCGGTTTCAGCCTGACGACGCTGCTCATCATTGGCGCCGTCATGCTGTTGTTCGGCATTAATCCCCTGGACCTCCTGCGCGGTGGCGCGGGTCCTGGCGGCGGCATGGGGCAGGTGCCGCCGATGCCGCGCATGGACCCCAATGCAGGGCAGGGCCGGTCGCCGTTCGATATCGGGCGTGGCAGCCAGACCGCCAGCAACGACGAGATGAGAACCTTTGTCAGCCGCGTTCTGGCGGACACCGAAGACGTCTGGAATCGCGTGTTCCAGTCCTTCGGCAAGCGCTACCAGGAACCCAAGCTCGTCCTCTTCAGCGGCGCATTTCCCACAGCCTGCGGCACGGGGCAGGCAGCCATGGGACCGTTCTATTGCCCGCTTGATCAGAAGATCTACATCGATCTTGCGTTCTACGAGCAGCTCAAGCGGCAATTCCAGGCGCCCGGCGATTTCGCGCAGGCTTACGTGATTGCGCATGAGGTTGGCCATCACGTGCAAACGCTGCTTGGCATCGCCGAGCAGGTCCAGCGCGCCAAGTCGCGTGCGTCGGAGCGCGAGTCCAATCAGATTCAGGTGCGGATGGAATTGCAGGCCGATTGTTTGGCCGGCGTGTGGGCCTCACTCAACAACCAGCTCAAGAACCGCTTGCAGCCAGGCGACGTCGAGGAAGGCCTCAACGCTGCACAGGCCATCGGCGATGACATGATCCAGCGCCAGACTCAGGGTCGCGTCGTGCCCGACGCCTTCACCCATGGCTCATCGGCCCAGCGCGTGCGCTGGTTCAAAAAGGGCCTGGAGACCGCGCAGATCCAGCAGTGCGATACGTTCAATGCGTCCGATCTGTGATCTGGCGGATGCGATATTGGTTTGCAATCCATCGCCTCGCCTGGAAACAAGGCGAGGCGATGTGAGTCAGAGCGGTTCTCCGGCAAAGGAGGCGACGGTGCAGCCAAGTTTGCGTGCCTTCAGTTGCGCGCACATGCGGGCGCCCTCCGCCGCATCAGCCACGGGTCCGGCAATCAGCCTGTAGATGTTACCCTTCGCGGTGGGGATTTGCCGGTAACGCACGTCCAGGTTCTGGAAGACATCGCCGTGCCCGCTGCTGAGTTTCAACCAACTCAGGCGCAATGCATCCGGCGAGTCAGCGCTCGTGAGTTGCAGGCCGACCGGACCCGAGATGGCCTCTGTCTTGGGCTGAGCGCCGACCACCTTGGGGGCGCCGAATGCCGGTACGGCAGCGGCCGCCGAGGCCGTTTGGGCTTTCTCTGGTTTTACCTGCGTTGGCTCGGCTTTGGTTGCGGTCCTGGGTTCGGCGCGCACGGCAGGCGCTGATGTCCGCCGATCCTCGACGCTACCTGTGACTGTGGTGTTGGCCTCAACCGCCTCCTTGCCAGCTTGGGACTGCAAGGTCGTACGGGACGCCGCGGCTGCCACAGTCTCCATCACGGACTGCCGCGCCTCGACGGCTGCCAGACGCGACGACAACTGCTGCGCGCGCTCCTCGCGCAGAGCAAAAGTGTTGGATAGCTCCGCCACGTCAGACCGCAGCGCCGCAACCTCGCGATCGCGCGCGTCGTGCCGGCCGAGGGCATCCTTGATGCCCTGCACGTCCGTCTGCACGGCAGTCAGTGATTGTTTGACTGCCTCGAACTCCGATGGATCGGCCGAGGTGTCGATAGACCCCGTCACGACCGGTGACAGTCCGCCGGCGACTTGCGACAGCGCTCCTGGCCGGCCAGCAAAGGTAATGATCAGGTAGGCAAGGGCTCCAACGGCCATGACGCCCCATATCGCCACGTAGAGCGTTGTGAGACGACTGCCCCTGCGCGCGGGATCCGCAGGCGATGGCATGCTGACGTTCTCCCAATTGTTGTCGGTACTGACGGCATGCGGACTCGGAAAAGGGCCGCCGAATCATTCGTGTAAGGCTCGCTTGAAAGGGGACTGGCGGTCAACGCGGGGTTTGCAGGGCTGCTGGCTGGCGCTGTGGAAAGGTTCGTTAGGGCCACAGTGCGAAATAGGGGGGCGCCGCCCGGGTGTGGCCCTTGTCATGCCGGGGCGCATCAGCCACCTTCATCATCGCGGCACGGGACTTGCTCCGGCACACGTAACCCAGTCAGGTGTCGCCATTCCCCATGGTAAATTCTAGCGTCGCGCCGCACCGGGCAGGAGGCCGAATGACCATGCAGCCGCTCCTCGTCGTTATTCTTGCCGCGGGCAAAGGCACGCGCATGAAGTCCGCCATGCCCAAGGTGCTCCACCCCTTGGCCGGCCGGTCATTGCTCGGCCACGCGATCGCCTTGAGCAAGGATGCCGGCGCAACGCGACTGGCCGTCGTGGTGGGACCGGACATGGCGCAGGTGGAGACGGAGGCGCGCCGGCATGCCCCCGATGCATCGATAGTCGTGCAGCATCAGCAACTCGGAACCGCCAATGCCGTTCTGGCCGCGCGCGAGGTTATTGCATCCCATAGCGGAGACGTTTGTGTCCTGTTTGCGGACACGCCCCTGCTGACTGCAGGCACCGTCCATCACCTTCGTCAAAGTCTCGGCCAGGCGTCGGGCGTCGCCGTGCTTGGCTTTCACGCCGCCGATCCCACGGGCTACGGCCGCCTCCTGATCGACGGAGCTGGATCGCTCCTGGCCATCCGCGAGGACCGAGATGCCAGCGCCGCCGAGCGTAAGGTCACCCTCTGCAACTCGGGTGTGGTGGCTTTTCGGACACCAAAGCTCGTTTCGATCCTCGAGCGCATCGGCAACGCCAACGCCAAGCAGGAATATTATCTTACAGACGCCATCGAGATTGCCCGCGAGCAGGGCCTGCCCGTGGCCGCCAGCACCTGCACCGAAGACGAGGTGCTCGGCATCAACTCGCGCGATCAGCTCGCGGTGGCCGAAGCCATCTGGCAGCGGCGCGCGCGGCTCAAGGTCATGCGCGACGGCGCCACGCTGATCGCGCCCGAAACCGTCTGGCTCAGCTACGACACGGTCATCGGCCGCGATGTCGTCATCGAGCCGAACGTGATCATCGGCCCCGGTGTCGTCATCGAGGACGACGTGACCATCAAGGCGAACTGCCACCTGCAGGGTATCGACCGCAAGGTCTCGACCGGCGTGCGTGTGCGCAAAGGCGCTGAAATCGGCCCGTTTGCGCGGCTGCGCCCCGGCGCCGACATCGGGGTCGAGGCCCACATCGGCAACTTCGTCGAGATCAAGAACGCCACACTCGAGCAGGGCGCCAAGGCCAGCCACCTCGCTTACATCGGCGATGCGCATGTCGGCGCCGACGCCAACATCGGCGCCGGCACGATCACCTGCAACTACGACGGCTTCAGCAAGGGACATACCGAAATCGGTGCGGGCGCCTTCATCGGCTCCAACACCGCGCTTGTGGCTCCGGTCGCGGTCGGCTCCGGCGCTTACGTCGGCGCCGGCAGCGTTGTCTCGGGCCGGGATGTCGAAGCTGGAGCCCTTAGCGTCGTGCGCGGCGAGCGGCGCGACATTCCGGGCTGGGTGGCGAAGTCTCGCGCGGCCATGGTCAAGCGCAGCGCAGAGAAGAAATGAATAAACGGTTGAGTAAATCACGGTAACAGAACTTGAGTTGAAGGCGGGAACTGTCGCGTATATCTCCCGGTTCAGTGAACTGATTTGATCGAGGACTTGAAGCCATGTGTGGAATAGTCGGGATACTTGGCACGACGCCGGTCGCGACCGATCTGGTCGACGCGCTGAAGCGGCTCGAGTACCGCGGCTACGACTCGGCCGGCATCGCCACGGTCGAGAACGGTCACCTTGAGCGCCGGCGCGCCGAGGGCAAGCTGCGCAATCTCGCCGAACGCATCGTCCGCGAACCGCTCAAGGGCCGCGCCGGCATCGGCCATACGCGCTGGGCGACACATGGCGCGCCGAACGAGCGCAACGCCCACCCGCATATGACGGACCGGGTTTCGGTCGTCCACAACGGCATCATCGAGAACTTCCGCGAGATCAAGCAAGATCTTCTGCGCGCCGGCATTGTCTTCGAGAGCGATACCGACACCGAGGTGGTGACGCAGCTCATCACTCACGAGATGCGCCAGGGGGCAGACCCCGTCGAAGCCACCAAGCGCGCGCTCGGCCGCATCCGCGGCGCCTTTGCTCTGGCCATCATCTTCTCGGGCCATGACGACCTGATGATCGGCGCGCGTGAAGGTAGCCCGCTTGCCGTCGGCCACGGCGACGGCGAGATGTTCCTTGGTTCCGACGCCATCGCGCTCGCGCCCTTCACCAGCCAAATCACTTATCTGGAGGAAGGCGACTGGGCCGTTCTGACGCGCAACTCGGTCGTCATCCGCGACCGCGCCGGCCGTATCGTGGCCCGTCCGACAATCACCTCGACCGCCTCCGGCTTCCTGGTCGATAAGGGCAACCACAAGCACTTCATGCTCAAGGAGATCCATGAGCAGCCCGAGGTGATCAGCCATACCCTCTCGCACTATCTCGACATGGCCGCCGAGCAGGTGAATTTCCCAGACATCGGCATCGATCTCGCCAAGATCAGCCGCGTGACGATCTCGGCCTGCGGCACGGCCTACTATGCGGGCCTCGTCGCCAAGTACTGGCTGGAGCGTTTCGCCCGTATACCTGTCGAGATCGATGTTGCCTCCGAGCTGCGCTATCGCGAGGCGCCGCTGCCGAAGGACGGCCTTGCCGTATTCGTTTCCCAATCCGGCGAGACGGCCGACACGCTCGCCACGCTGCGGTACTGCAAGGCAAACGGCCAGCACATCGCCTCGGTCGTCAACGTGCGTACCTCGACCATCGCCCGCGAGAGTCATGCTATTCTGCCAACGCTGGCCGGCCCCGAGATCGGCGTGGCGTCCACCAAGGCCTTCACCTGCCAGCTCGCGACGCTGGCCTGCCTCGCGCTGGCCATCGCCCGCGCCCGCGGCGAGATCGATGCCGCCAAGGAAGCGGAGCTGATACGCGCGCTGATGGAGGTTCCGCGCCATATCTCGGCGATCCTGCGCGACGAGCGTCGCTATGAGGAGCTGGCGCACTGGCTCTCCAAGTCTCGCGATGTCCTGTATTTGGGGCGCGGCGTCAGTTATCCGCTGGCGCTTGAAGGGGCGTTGAAGCTCAAGGAGATTTCCTACATCCATGCCGAAGGCTATGCCGCCGGGGAGATGAAGCACGGTCCCATCGCGCTCATCGACGAGAACGTGCCCGTCATCGCCGTCGCGCCGCATGACGACCTGTTCGAGAAGACAGTCTCCAACCTGCAGGAGGTGGCGGCGCGCGGCGGGCAGATCGTGCTCGTCTCCAACGCCGATCCGGACCTCGTCGGTTGCGCTATCGCGACCCACATCCGCATGCCGGATGTACCCGCTTTTGTCGCACCGCTGGTCTATGCCGTGCCGATGCAGTTGATCGCCTACCACACGGCCACATTCCTCGGCACAGATGTCGATCAGCCCCGCAACCTGGCCAAATCCGTCACTGTGGAATGATCCAGGTTTGGGGCACTCTGTCGTGGAATTGCCGCAAAGCACTGGTTTGACCTATTTTTTGCGTTTGACAGGGGGTGTGTGATACGAGCCTGACGGGTTCGGGGGGACGGTGCATGGCTTCGGCGTGGTTGAGACTGGCGCTTCTGGCGTTGCCGCTCGCGGCATTGCCCATGGGAAATCGTGTGCACGCGCAAGCCGCGGCCGCAGCGGCGGCCGCCGAGGCGGAAGACGACGAGCAAGGCCCGCAGGCTGCTACCGTCAGCGCAAAAACCCCCAAACCCGCCGACGCGCAGAAAGCCCTCGATGCCGCCACCAAATCGCTCGAGGCCGGCAAGGCCGAGCAGGCCATCCAGCAGATCAACACGCTTCTTGCCGGCCCAAAGCTCGACGTGCGGACCATGGCGCGCGCGATGGTCATCCGCGGTTCGGCCTGGCGCAAGCAGGGCAAGCCCGCCCAGGCGATTGCCGATCTGACGAGTGCGCTCTGGTTGAAGGGCGGCCTGTCCGAAGCCGATCGCACTGCGGCGCTTGCCACGCGCACGGAAGCCTATCGCGAGGCCGGCTTGGCGGATGCAGGGCCGGCCCCGGACCCGAAAGGTTCCGCTAACAAACGTGCTGAGAGCACGACGGTTGCGTCCAGCAGCCAGAGGCAGGAGGCGCAGCCCGCTCCCTCGGTCGAACCTCGTCCGTCTCCCGCGGCAACCACGCAAAAAAGCAGCGGCGGGTTCTTTACAAATCTGTTCGGCGGCGGAGCCGCGTCGGGCCCCGCGACCGAGACTGCCGAACGCGAGAAGCGCAAGGCATCGCCGCAGTCCGCCATCGGCTCATCGTGGTCGAGCGCAACGGACGTGACCCCGGTGCCTCCGAAAACGGGGACAAAGGCGGCACCTGTTGCGGCCGGATCGGTCACGACGTCGTCGACGGCCTCGACCGCCGGCGGCCGCTATCGCGTGCAGGTGGCGTCCGTCCGCAGCCGCTCGGAGGCGCAGGCGCTGGCGAGCAGGGTGAAGGCTCAGCACGCAGCCATTCTTGGCAGCCGCCAACTCGAAATCGACGAGACGGTGATCGGCAACATGGGGACCTTCTATCGCGTGCGAATTGGGCCCTACGCCAATGCCGAGGAGCCCAGTCCCCTGTGTGCGAAGCTGCGCGGCAGTGGCCTTGATTGCTTGATATCGGCCGACTAATTGCCCATTTGAGGCGATCTGGCCGCTATCTCGTGCCGCATGTTCGCCCTCTGGCGAAGGCACTGCGAAATATGGCAGAATAGTGGAAGAAATGCGGGTGCGGGTGTGCGCCGGCTTTGTTAATGGCTGGCGCATAGACTGGAGCGATGCAGGAAAAACTTCCGCCTTCGGATAGGGAACAACCTGCGCTCGACCCGGCGCCGGTGATCCCTGGGCTATTGCCGGTCGCCGCGGACGAGGGGCACCCGCGCTCACGCCACCTTGGCGCCCGCCTGCGCAACTATTTCCTGACCGGCCTCGTCATCGTCGGTCCCGTGACAATCACCCTTTACTTCACCTGGTACGTGATAAACGTCATCGACACTTGGGTGAAGCCGTACATCCCCAGCATCTACAATCCGGAGCACTATCTTCCATTTTCCGTTCCGGGCGTGGGGCTTCTGTTTGCCATCGTCGGCTTGACGCTGATCGGCGCGCTGGCGGCGAACCTGCTCGGCCGTACACTTATCAGTACCGGTGAGCTGATGCTCGACCGCATGCCCATCGTGCGCAGCCTGTATCGCACGCTGAAGCAGATCTTCGAATCCATCCTCAGCGCTTCGGGCCCCGACCAGCAGTTCCAGAACGTCGGGTTGATGGAGTTTCCCTCCAAGGGCATCTGGTCGATCGTGTTCGTCACCGGCGAGGCCGCGTCGCAGATCATGTCCGTGCGGCCGCGCGACGATCTTGTCAGCGTATTCATGCCCACGGGCATGTTGCCGCCGACGGGTTTCGTCTGCTTCGTGCCGCGTAAGGATATTGTGCTCATCAAGATGAGCGTCGAGGATGCAGCCAAGATCGTGATCTCCGCCGGCATGGTGACGCCTGAGGCCCAGGCGCGGCTCCGCAAGCTGGCTGAGGACGCGCGCGCCCCGGCAATCAATCAGGATGCGGCTGAATAGCCGGCCTCCCTCACGCTGCGCGAAACAGCCGGACGGCCTCATCGCATTCGAACAGGTAGAGCAGGTCGCGCAGCGCCAGGCCGCGGGGCGTGCGTAACGCGGGATCGGCGGCGAGCACCATCCGGGCATCGTCGCGAGCCGCCGCCAACAGCTCGGTAAAATTCGGCACCTCGGCAACGCGGAATTCCGGCATGCCGCTCTGGCGCGCGCCGAGCACCTCGCCGCCGCCGCGCAGCTCCAGATCCTTCTCGGCGATGAGGAAGCCGTCCTCCGTCTCGCGCATCATTTCGAGCCGTGCGCGCGCCGTCTCGCCGAGCGGTGTCTTGTAGAGGAGCACACAGAAAGACTGGCGCGTTCCCCGGCCCACGCGTCCGCGCAACTGGTGGAGCTGGGCGAGGCCGAAGCGCTCGGAATGCTCGATGACCATAACCGAGGCATTGGGCACGTTGACGCCGACCTCGATCACGGTCGTGGCGACGAGAATGGACAGTTTTCCCTCAGAGAAGGCCTGCATGGTCTCGTCCTTGGCTGCGGCGGGCAGCCCGCCGTGGAGCAAACCCACGCTTGCGCCGAACGTCTGCGCGAGGTGGGCGTGCCGCTCCTCGGCGGCGGCGAGCTCGGTTTTGTCGGAGCTCTCGATCAGCGGGCAAACCCAGTAGACCTGGGCGCCTTGGGCCAAAGCGCGCTTGAGCCCGTCGATGACGTCGACGATGCGATCCGTCGAGGCCATCGTGGTCGTCACCGGTTTGCGGCCTGCCGGCTTCTCCGTCAGGCGCGACACGTCGAGGTCGCCGTAGTGCGTCATGAGCAAGGTGCGCGGGATCGGCGTCGCCGTCATCACCAGCATGTCCGTGCCAGCACTGCCGCCTTTGGACTGCAACGCCAGCCGCTGATGCACGCCGAAGCGGTGCTGCTCGTCGATGACGGCGAAGGCCAGATCGCGGAACGTCACGTCGTCCTGGAACAGCGCGTGCGTGCCGATGAGGATATCGACCTCTCCGCTCGCCAGCCTGTCGAGCAGCTCCTTGCGCGGCTTGCCCTTTTCGCGGCCCGTCAACAGCCCGAGCCGCAGTCCTGCGGCGTCGGCGAGCGGCGCGATCGTCTCGGCATGCTGCCGGGCCAGCACCTCCGTGGGTGCCATGAGGGCAGACTGGGTGCCGGCCTCGACGGCGATGGCGAGCGCCATCAGCGCCACGACGGTCTTGCCCGAGCCGACGTCGCCCTGCAGCAGACGCAGCATGCGGCTCGGCGCTGCCATATCGGCGGCAATGTCTTTCAACGCCTGGCGCTGGGTGCCAGTCAGCGCGAACGGCAGGGCATCGGCGATGCGAGCACGGATGCTTCCGTCACCCACGATCTGGCGCCCGGGCCGCTCCTTCTGGCTGCGGCGGACGAGATCCAGCGCAAGCTGGCCCGCCAGCAGCTCGTCGTAGGCGAGGCGCTGCCGCGGTGCCCCGCCGGCGGACACGTCGCCTGCATCCAAGGGCCTATGCAGACGAGCCACCGCGGAGGCGAAATCCGGCCAGCCGCGCTGCCGCAACCATTCCGGATCCTGCCACTCGGCTTGTTGCGGCACGCGCAGCAGGGCCTGCGCCGAGGCCTTCTGCAGGATCTTGTTCGAAAGCCCCGCCGTCAGCGGATAGACCGGCTCCAGCAGCGGCAGGTCATTGCGACGTTCGGGAGCCACGATGTAATCGGGATGCGCCATCTGCAACTTGTCGCTGTACTGCTCGATGCGGCCGCTGATGTAGCGCATCGATCCCACCGGCAGTTGCCGTTCGACGAGGCGATGGTCGGCATGAAAAAAGACGAGATCGATCTTGCCCGTGTCGTCTTCGCAGGCCACTTTGTAAGGCGCCCGCGTATTGCCGCGAGGCGAGGGCCGGTGCTTGAGGACGCGGACCAGCAGCGTCGCGATGGTGCCGGGCGTCGCTCCGGCGATGGTCGGCTCGGCACGCCGGTCCACGACGCCCGTCGGCAGATGCCACAGGAGATCGACGACGCGCGGCGTCGTCACGCCCGGCGGCAGGCTGACTGCCTTTTTCAGCAGGATCTCGATGCGCGGGCCCACGCCGCTGAGGTCGAGCGCCGAGGCGAATACCGGGACGAGAGAGGTGGGACGCATGCGTTCTGTTGCTGCCGTATCCTGACAACGCGCCGGAGGTTTGTCTGTTGGCGGTGACAGCGCTATATCACGCTGAAAGGGGGCCAAGGTGGCGGCCGTACCGGGGGCCGTCAAGCAATGTCGCCTTTAGTTCAGCACCTGCAGGAATGATGACGGTACTCGAGGAGCGGCGCAGACGCGCTCAATACCGCGCCGCCCATCGCGGCACCCTGGAAATGGATTGGCTGCTCGGGCGTTACGCCGCTGCGGCCCTTTCGGGCATGTCGCAAGCGGACCTGGACCACTTCGAGGGACTTCTGTCCCTGCCCGACCCTGAATTGCACGCGTGGATCACCACGGGCGAAGGGTTCGGCGGCGGCGAATATGCAACTCTCATCATGCGGATACGTGAATTTCACGGGCTCGGTCCGGCACAATGACTAAGGCATCTCAAAGCAAGAAGGCCGGACAACCGGCCGTGGATGCAACGGGGGGCGAGCTTCTGCTCGCCGGCGTGCCGGAGGGCTACGACGCGTTCGTGCTCACGCAGCTCGTCGCCGAAGCGACCGCCCAGCAGGGCACGCCTGCCACCATCCTGCACGTCTGCCGCGATGACCGGCGCCTCGCCGCGCTCACTGCCGCATTGCAGTTCTTCGCGCCCAAGACCCGCATCATCTCTTTTCCCGCATGGGACACGGTGCCCTACGACCGTGTCGGGCCCAATTCGGATATCGCAGCGCGGCGCATGGCGGCGCTGGCGCGCCTGTCGTTCGGATCGCGCAAGGAGCCGGTGATCGTCCTCACCACGATCAACGCTTTGCTGCAGCGCGTGCCGTCGCGAACCTTCGTGCGGCAAAGCATCAGCCAGATGGCCCCGGGTGTTCGTGTGGACCGCGGCGATCTGATCGCCCGCCTGGCGCTGGCTGGCTACGTGCGCACGGGCACCGTCATGGAGCCCGGCGAATACGCCGTGCGCGGCAGCCTGCTCGATCTGTTTCCGCCGGGCCGCGCCACGCCGGTGCGGCTTGATTTCTTCGGGGATACGCTGGAGAGCATCAAGAGCTTCGACCCGGAAACGCAGCGCAGCTCCCGTATCGTGCAGAAGCTGGCCCTGCTGCCGGTGAGCGAGCTGGCATTTGGTCCCGCTGCCGAAAGCCTCTTCCGGCAGAGCTACGTGGCCGCCTTCGGCGCCGTGACCGGGGAAGACCCGCTTTATGAAGCCGTCAGCGCTGGCCGCCGCTATCAGGGCATGGAGCACTGGCTGCCGCTGTTCCACGATCACCTGGATACGCTGTTCGACTATCTGCCGGGCGCCGCTGTCAGCTTCGATCATCTCGCCGCCGAGGCCGTCTCGGGCCGCATGGAGCAGGTGCTCGAGCATTACGATGCACGCGTAAGCTCGCTGGAGACGACGACGTTCGGCGCGCCGCCCTACAAGCCCGTGCCGCCCGAGCGCATGTTCATTCTCGACGCGGAGTGGAAAAAGCTGCTGCGCGAGCGGCCGACGCGGTGGATGTTGGCATTCGAACGGCCGGAAAGCAGCGCGATGCCCATGCGGCAGTTCGCCGGGCATCAGGGACGCAACTTCGCCCCCGAGCGCAACATGGAGGACGTGAATGTCTTCAGCGCGGTCGTGGCGCACATTCGCACCTTGCAGGGGCAGGGCCGCCGCGTTGTCGTAGCCACGTGGACGCCGGGGGCACGCGAGCGTTTATCGGCGCTGCTGGGTGAGCACGGGCTTTCCGGCGCCATGAAGATCGAGAACGGTGCGGATCTCCTGACAGTGCCGCCCACCACGACCCAGCTCGCTGTGCTGGGCCTCGAATCCGGTTTCGAGACGCCGGACATGGCCTTCATCAGCGAGGAGGACATCCTCGGCGACCGGCTGGTGCGCCAGCGGCGGCCGGCGCGGCGCGCGGCCGACGTCATCTCCGAGGCGACCAGCCTGTCGGTCGGCGATCTCGTCGTGCACGCCGATCATGGCATCGGCCGGTTCGAGGGCTTGCAGACCATCACGGCGCTGGGTGCACCACACGATTGCCTGCTGCTGGTGTATGCGGGCGGCGACAAGCTTTACCTGCCCGTGGAAAACATCGAGCTCCTGTCGCGCTACGGCTCCGACGAGACAGGGGCGCAGCTCGATAGGCTCGGCGGTGCCGGCTGGCAAACGCGTACGGCACGCCTGAAGAAGCGGCTGCGCGAGATCGCGTCGGAGCTGATCAAGATTGCCGCTCTGCGTCACCTGCGGGAAGCCCCCGCGCTGGTGCCACCCGCCGGCGCGTACGATGAGTTCACGGCCCGTTTTGCCTACGAGCCGACCGACGACCAGGCCGCCAGCATCGAAGCCGTGGAGGGCGACCTGGCTTCGGGCAAACCGATGGATCGCCTCATCTGCGGTGACGTCGGTTTCGGCAAGACGGAGGTGGCCCTGCGCGCGGCTTTCGTTGCCGCCATGGCCGGGCTGCAGGTGGCCGTCGTCGTGCCGACCACGCTGCTCGCGCGCCAGCACTATAAGACGTTCACGGAACGGTTCAAAGGCCTGCCGCTGCGCATCGGCCGCGCGTCGCGCCTCGTTGGCACCAAGGAAATGGCCGAGGTCAAGGCTGGGCTCAAGGATGGCACCGTCGATATCGTCATCGGCACGCACGCGCTACTCGGGAAATCGATCAATTTTGCTCGCCTCGGGTTGCTCGTGGTGGACGAGGAGCAGCATTTCGGCGTCGGCCACAAGGAGCGTCTGAAGCAGCTCAAGGAAGACGTGCACGTCCTGACGCTTACGGCGACGCCCATTCCGCGCACCCTCCAGCTCGCCTTGTCGGGCGTGCGTGAGCTGTCCCTCATCACCACACCACCGGTCGATCGCCTCGCCGTGCGGACCTATATCGCGCCAGTCGATCCCGTCATCCTGCGCGAGGCCCTGCGGCGCGAACGCTATCGCGGTGGCCAGACGTTCTTTGTGGTTCCCCGCATTGCCGATCTCGACGACGTCGCGGAGTTCCTGCGCGAGGAGGTGCCGGAGCTGCGCGTCGCGCGTGCCCACGGCCAGCTGGCGCCGACTGAGTTGGAAGACGTCATGACCGCTTTTTATAATGCCCAGTACGACGTGCTCCTGTCCACCGCCATCGTCGAGTCCGGCTTCAAAATTCCCACCGCCAACACCCTGATTGTCCACCGCGCCGACATGTTCGGCTTGGCC
>CADEFX010000038.1:0-20602 GCA_902826715.1 uncultured Hyphomicrobiales bacterium
GGCCTCGCCGGTCCGCAGACGCTGCGCGACACGCTCGAGGAGGCCCTTAAGGAGGCCGATCGGAACGGCACAGCGTTTTCGACGGTCGAGCGCGACATGTTCTTCCGCCTGTTACGGTTCGGCGCGCTTCGCGTGGACGACGTTATGGTGCCGCGGGCCGACATCATTGCGCTCGACGAGTCGGCGCCGCTGTCAGAGTTGGTGCGGGTGTTCAAGGAGGCGGGCGTGTCCCGCATCCCGGTGTTCCGCGAGACGCTCGACGATCCGAGCGGCATGGTGCACATCAAGGATCTGTTCAGCTTTATGGTGGACGGTGCCCCGGCGCGCGGGGGTGCCCAACCGGCGACGCCGCCAGGTGCCGCGACCGATGTCAACTTCGGCAGGGCGGATCTCAAGCAGCCGATCTCGGCCGCCAAGGTGCGCCGCTCGGTGCTGTATGTCCCACCCTCGATGCTGGCCATGAACCTGCTCATCCGCATGCAGGCAACCCGCATCCACATGGCCCTGGTTGTCGACGAGTACGGCGGCACGGACGGGCTCGTGACCATCGAGGATCTGGTCGAGCAGGTGGTCGGCGATATTGAGGACGAGCATGACGTCGCCGAGGCCGCCAACATCGTGGAAGACGCCAAGAATGGCATCATCGCGCGGGCCCGCACGCCGGTGCGAGAACTGGAGGAGCGGCTGGGCGTCGGCCTGCTGACACCGGAGGAAGAGGCCGACATCGATACGCTCGGCGGCCTGGTGGCCAACCTCGCGGAACGCGTCCCGGTGCGCGGCGAGTTCGTGCGCCATCCCTCGGGTATCGAGTTCGAGGTCCTGGATGCCGATCCGCGGCGCGTCAAGAAGCTGAAGATTCACGATCATCGCGCCGATGTTACCGCGAGCACGGGTACCGCCAGCGCCGAGGCGGCGTCCAAACCCTCCGCGTGAGACGCTGGCCGCGACGGCGTACGCGAGTGCGTGGCGGGCGATCCGGTGCCTATCGCACGTATCGCGCGCTGGTGATGGCGCTGGTTGCTGGCGGAGTGCTGTTCGCGGTGCGTGAAGGCCTGCTGCCGCAGCGCTGGAACCCGCTGCCATCCCTGGATCTCGCTGAGCCCAACCCGTGGTTTCTCGACTGGCGGCTGTCGACGCTGCGGATCGACGGCGATGCCTGCGCGCGGCTGTTGCGCTCTCCCTTGATCGAGGCGACGCAGGTCGCGGACCAACCCATCGCCAATGGCTGCGGCTGGACGAATGGCGTGCGCCTCAATGCAGCGGGCGGCGCCAGGCTTTCGGTCGATCGCATCACATGCGAGACTGCGGCGGGACTAGCGCTGTGGCTCAGCCACGACGTGCAGCCGCGCGCTCAGGATATCTTCGGCGCCAAGGTGGCCTCGGTGCAGCATCTGGGCAGCTACGCCTGCCGCAACATTAAGGGCGATACGCATGGGACCGGCATGCGCAGCGAACATGCCCGCGCTAACGCGCTGGACATCGCCGGATTCACGCTGACGTCCGGCAAGCAGATCGGCGTGGCGCGGCACTGGAACGGCGACGGGCCGGAGGCGAGGTTTCTGAGGGCCGTGCATGCGAGAGCCTGCCGCACATTCCGCGTCGCACTCGGGCCGGACTACAACGCGGCGCATCGCGATCATTTTCACTATGATCGGGGGTTGTTCACGCGGTGTAGATAAAGCGTAAGCGCGCGGCCTGATCCTCGGAACAGGTTGGGGACGGGTTGAGGCCAAGCGGCACCACAAACGGTGTCACCCCTCGAACTTTATCCCAGGATCCATGGCTCGGCAAACTCGGCACAAACCGTTGGACGAGGCGACGCCGCGAATACCAACAGCTTCCAGTTTCGTGGGACCATGGGTCCTCGGGACGAGCCCGAGGATGACACTTTTGGGTGGGCGGCGTGCCGGACGTGAGCGCCGGATACGCGCTCAGAGTAAGACGCTGCGTTTCACCGTAAGAACGGGGAGAGGGGAAAGAGTTAGCGGAAGATTCGTTACGCGACTTCCGACCGCCCTACCCCGCCCTCTTGTTCTGGCGGTTGGAGACGAGGTCGTCCACGACGGCGGGGTCGGCGAGGGTCGAGGTGTCGCCGAGGTTGGAGAAGTCGTCCTC
The DNA here is from genome assembly GCA_902826715.1 of uncultured Hyphomicrobiales bacterium. Taxonomy (GTDB): domain Bacteria; phylum Pseudomonadota; class Alphaproteobacteria; order Rhizobiales; family Hyphomicrobiaceae; genus CADEFX01. The sequence continues at coordinate 2,116 of CADEFX010000038.1, forward strand.
GGCGATTTTGCGCAGGATGCGGCGCATGATCTTGCCGGAGCGCGTCTTGGGCAGGCCGGGCGAGAACTGGATGAGATCGGGTGAGGCGGTGGGCCCGATGATCTTGCGCACAGTGGCGACAAGCTCCTTCTTCAGCTCGTCGGTGCCTTTGGTGCCGGCCATAAGCGTGACGTAGCAGTAGATGCCCTGGCCCTTGATGTCGTGCGGATAGCCGACGACGGCGGCTTCTGCCACGAGCGGGTGGGAGACGAGCGCGCTCTCGACCTCGGCGGTGCCGAGGCGATGGCCCGAGACGTTGAGCACGTCATCGACGCGGCCGGTGATCCAGTAGTAGCCATCGGCATCGCGGCGGCAGCCGTCGCCGGTGAAGTACATGTTGGCGTAGGTCGAGAAGTAGGTCTGCATGAAGCGCTCATGGTCGCCGTAGACCGTGCGCATCTGGCCGGGCCAGCTGTCGAGGATGACCAGGTTGCCACTGGCCGCGCCGTCGAGCAGCGTACCCTTCTCGTCCACGAGCGCGGGCTTGATGCCGAAAAAGGGCCGCGTGGCCGAACCGGGCTTGGTCTTGGTGGCGCCGGGCAGCGGCGTGATGAGAATGCCGCCGGTTTCCGTCTGCCACCAGGTGTCGACGATGGGGCAGCGGCCGTCGCCGACGACGCGGTGATACCACTCCCAGGCTTCCGGGTTGATCGGCTCGCCGACGCTGCCGAGCAGGCGCAGCGAGGCGCGGCTGGCGCGCTTGACGAAATCATCGCCGGCGCCCATCAACGCGCGCAGCGCCGTCGGCGCGGTGTAGAACGTGTTGACCTGCCACTTGTCGACCACGTGCCAGAAGCGCGAGGGCGTCGGATAATTGGGCACGCCCTCGAACATCAGAGTGACGGCGCCGTTCGAGAGCGGGCCGTAGAGAATGTAGCTGTGACCGGTCACCCAGCCGACATCCGCGGTGCACCAGTAGATGTCGCCGTCGTGGTAGTCGAAGACGTACTGGTGCGTCATCGACGTGAAGACGAGATAGCCGCCGGTGGTGTGAAGCACGCCCTTCGGCTTTCCGGTGGAGCCTGACGTGTAAAGGATGAAGAGGGGGTCCTCCGCGCTCATCTCGACGGGCGGGCAGTCGGCGCTGACCTTCACAAGCTCGTCGTGCAGCCAGATATCGCGGCCCGGAGTCCACGGTACGTCGGCGCCGGTGCGCCGGACCACGAGCACCTTCTCGCCTCCCTTGCACTTCTTCAGGGCTTCGTCGGTATTCTTCTTGAGCGGAATGGGACGGCCGCCACGCACACCTTCATCCGACGTGATGATGAACTTGGAATCGGCATCATCGATGCGGCCGGCGAGGCTGTCGGGCGAGAAGCCGCCGAAAACCACGGAATGCACGGCACCGATGCGCGCACAGGCCAGCATGGCATAGGCCGCCTCCGGGATCATCGGCAGGTAGATGGTGACGCGGTCGCCCTTCCTGACGCCGTTGGCTTTGAGGACGTTGGCGAACTTGCAGACGCGCTCGTGCAGCTGGCGGTAGGTGATCTTCTCGTCGTGTGTCGGGTCGTCGCCTTCCCAGATGATGGCGATCTGGTCGCCGCGCTTGGCAAGGTGGCGGTCGATGCAGTTGGCACTGACGTTGAGAGTGCCGTCCTCGTACCATTTGATGGAGACGTTGCCCGGCGCATAGGTCGCGTTCTTGACCTTGGTGTAGGGCTTGATCCAGTCGACGCGGCGGCCGTGCTCGCGCCAGAAGCCCTCGGGATCCTCAACCGAGCGCTTGTACATGGCCTGATATTTCTGGTTGTCGACCCAGGCGCGCGCCGACCACTCAGCGGGCACGTTGTAGATCTTCTCCGACATGGGCGTTCTCCCCGGGCGTTTCGGCTTGGCGTCTATTATGATCACCGCGCCCGGGGCGGCAACCGATCATTGGTCGAAGGGAGGTGGCTGCATGCTCCTTGCTCACTCTGCGTCCCCGGACGGGCGCACCGCAGGTGCGCGCTGATCCGGGACCTTTCCGATAGTAAAGGATCAGCCACGCATTTCCGTCGTAGGGAGACGCGGAACCGGCGGCACGACAGTGCAAGCTACAAATGCGTAAAGATCCCGGATGGCCCCGCGTCGCGCTGAAAGCGCGAACGAGGCGCCTCCGGGAACGCAGGTGGATGGGGGTTCTGACAATTTGTATTTGACCAGTGGCGATGGCATCGGCGTGGCATTGGACCTGAGCGACGCGGGCTGGTTTACTCAGAGCCAGTCCATAGGCAAAGGGCTGCGGCATGAGCGATGTCCTGTTGTCAGAGATGCGGTCCGGAGCGCTGCTGCTGACGCTGAACCGGCCGAAGAGCCTCAATGCGGTGAGCGCGGAGCTGCGGCGGGCGCTGACGGCGCGGATGGTGGCGGCGGATGCCGATGATGCGGTGAAGGCGGTGGTGCTGACCGGCGCGGGCCGCGCGTTCTGTGCGGGGCAAGACCTGAGCGAAGCGGCCAGCTACGAGATGAGCGACATCCGTGCCTGGGGTGACGGCATGCGCGCCATGTACCAATCAGTGCGAGCGCTTTCCAAACCGTGTGTGGCGGCGTTCAACGGCATCGCGGCTGGTGCCGGCATGCAGATCGGGCTGTGCGCCGACCTGCGCATCACGCATGCGGACGCGCGCATCGGCCAGCCTGAAGTGCGGGCGGGGCTCGGCAGCGTGGTCGGCAGCTACCTCATGAGCCTGTATGTGGGGCACGGGGCCAACCGCGAGCTGTCGCTGACCGGCGGGCTGGTGGATGGGCGGCGAGCCTACGAGATCGGGCTTGTCAATCGCGTGGTTCCGGAGGCCGAGGTGCTTACGGCGGCGTTCGGGGCGGCCGATGAGCTGCGGCAGATCCCGGCCCAGGCGTTCCGGCTCACGAAGCAGCGCTTCCGCGAGGTGACGCAGGCGGGGTTCGACGACGCGGCGGCTGCCGGCATGCGCGCCTTCTTCGAGGCCTATGCGACGAGCGAGCCGCAACGCATCATGCGGGCGTTCATAGCGGCGCGTGGGAAACGCTAGGTGCAATCGGTGGGAGCTGGCCAATGAATTCAAACGAGTCTGCTGCGTTGGCGCGTGGCGACCTGGGCTTTGCGGGAGCGGAAGGGCAGGAGACGCCGGCGGTTGTCATCGACAAGGGCCGGCTGGTGGCGAACATCCGCCGCGTGCGGGCGCTGGTGCCGGACAGCGTGGCGCTGCGGCCGCATATCAAGACGCACAAGAGCCATCAGATCGCGCGGCTGCAGCTCGACAACGGTGCGTCCGGGCTGACGTGTGCGAAGCCGGGGGAAGCCGTAGTCATGCTCGAAGGCGGCGCGCCGTCGGTGACGGTGGCGTATCCGGTGGTGATGGCGGAAAAGGCCGAGCGCGTGATGCGCGCGGCGCGCGAGCGGGGCGCGGAGGCGCGGTTCGTCGCCGATAGCGCAGAGGGCGTGACGGCGCTGGCCGATGCGGCGCGGACCGCGGGTGGCGAATGGCCGGTGTATATCGAGGTGGACACGGGGCTCAGGCGCTGCGGCGTCGATCCGGCCGGCGATGCGGGAGTCAAAATCGCGCGGACCATCAGCGAGGCGAAGGGCCTGGCATTTGCGGGCCTCTTCACGCATGAAGGGCATGCCTACAGCGGCAAGACGCCGGAGGGTGTGCGCGCGGTCGCGGCGCAGGTGAAGGAGACGCTGGCGGGGCTTAAGGCGCGCATCGAAGCGGCGGGCGTGTGCGTGCCGGGCATCTCGACGGGCTCAACGCCGACGCTGTTTGCCAATGCGGGTTGGGACGTGTCGACGGAGGCGCGACCCGGCAACTACGCACTGGCGGACCTGACGCCGGTGAAGCTCGGGCTGATTTCGATGCAGGACATCGCGCTGGCGGTGGTGGCGACGGTGGTGAGCGCCAATCGCGACTACGCCATCATCGATGCGGGCTCCAAGACGCTGACCTCCGACCTGGCACCGCACAGTGCGGGCGGCGCGGCGTCTTACGGCTTGGCTTATGGGATGGAGGCGGCGGGTGCGGCGGCGCCCTTCACGGTGGCGCGGTTGTCGGAGGAGCATGGGTTTGTGGCGCGCGACGGCCGCGACATCAAGATCGGCGCGCGCATGCTGATCTTTCCCAATCACTCCTGCCCGATCGTCAATCTGGTGGATGGGGTGACCGTGCTCGATGGGGCGGGCCGAGCCGAGACATGGCCGGTGAATGCGCGGGGCACGATCCGATAGCTTGCGCGGCGCATAAGCGAGGCCTGTCCTTTGCCCAGCCGCGTCTCTGGGGCAAGTAGCGGGGGCACGGCCAGTCGATCGATATCAAACGGAACGTGGGGGCTTTTCGTTTCGTCGGCGCCGGTGCGTCAGAACCACATGTCGGAGACGCAGCGGCCATCGCGCGGCAGGTCGTCGAAGGTGTCGAGGCCGTCAAAGTGATCGATTGGGATGGCGGCGATGACTGCCGGGTCTTCCGCCAGCCGCAAGTTGACAGCGATGCGGCGCTGGCCTTTGTCGTTCGACGTGAGGCTGCGCCAGTAGGCTACGCAGCCGCACGCCCGACAGAAGTTGAAGCTGAGGGCCTTGCCGCGGACATAGGCCTGGGTCTCGCCGGCGATCTTGATGCGCTCGCCTTCGTTGTCGTAGGCCCAGAGCGTGCCGTAGCGCCGGCAGGCCGTGCAGTTGCAGGCGGTGGCGGACTCAGGGATGCCGTCGAAGGTCCACCGGACGGCGCCGCAGAGGCATGAACCTTTGAGCATAACAACTCCCGCTAAGACCCTTGATCATCGGGCAGTCTCAACATCGTTTGCGGTGTCTTCGAGGCCGTCCGGTGCGGCAGCGTTGGCGTCGCGCCAGGTGGCGGGCGGCATGCCGACGGCGCGGCGGAATGCACGGCTGAAAGCCGCCTCGGAATCGTAGCCGACACGCGAGGCAAGCTCCGCCATACCGACGTTGCTTTCGCGCAAGAGGCGGCGCGCCAGGTGCATACGCCAGCCGGCGAGATACTGGATCGGACTCTCGCCGACAAGGTCGGCAAACCGCTTGGCCAGCACCGAGCGCGATACGCCGGACTGCTGCGCCAGATCCTCGACGGTCCAGTTGCGGGCGGGATCGCCGTGCAGGAGGGCAAGTGCACGGCCCACATGCGGATCGTTGAGGCCGGCGAGCCAGCCGCTGTGCCCGTCGCTGATGTAGGTGAGTTGCCAGCGCAAAACCTCCATGAACAGCAGCTCGGAAAGACGCGCGAGAACGGCGCGATTGCCGGGACCGGGCCGCGAGGCCTCGCTCACGAGATGTCCGATGGCGGCCTGCCACCACTGGGGGTCCTCGGCGAGGGTGACCGGATCGGCATATCTGCCCGTATCCGTGAATGCCTCCAGCACGATCGCCCCATTGCGCACGCGCACGCATGTGAGCGACGGCATGGCATCCAGAAGCGGACCAAAGCGCTGGTCCGAGTGCAGGAAGCCACAGATGAACCGGCTCTCCTGGCCCCCACCGCCGTGTCGCAACGTCGTGATCTGTTCCGATGACGGCCGATAGATGTCTTTAATGGGCACGGGAGGAATATCGGCGGCACTCGCAAGACTATGCTGGGCGCCACGCGCGAATACGACGACATCGCCCGCCTCGAAGATGATGGGCGCGATGCTGCCCCAGCTCAGCGCGCATCTGCCGGACGTGGCGATGTGAAACGGCGTGACCGCCTCTGCACCCGGGAAAAGGCGGGTCGCCAGCATTTCGGGCGGCGAGGACAGGATCGCCCAGGGATGCGTGAACTCGGCGCAGAAATGGATGGCGCCGGACAGCCGAACGACACGCAGTACTTCAGACAAAACGTCCATCGATCCTCCTGGGCGGTCCGCCACCGACTTTGCGGACTCCGAGGGCCGGACGGCAAGCGCAATCCCGCCAGGTTCAGCGTCCCGGCAACGACTCTGAGGGTTGCAGTCATGGCGGAGGCGCCGGCGCAGGTTCAGTCTGGGTGGGGATTGGATTGCGAGGCCGCGTGGACGCGAGATTGCAAAAGCGAGTGCAGAGGTACGGCTGGGACAAGGCCGTGCCCTCCTATGAGCGCTCCTGGCACAACCAGCTCGAGCCGGCGCAGACGGCACTGCTGGACATGGCAGCGCTCAGGCTGGGTGAAACCGTCCTAGACGTCGCCTGCGGCACGGGGCTCGTGACGTTTCGCGCGGCGGCGGATGTCGGGGTGGATGGCCATGTTCTTGGCACCGACATCTCGGAGGACATGATCGCGGCGGCGCGCGGGCTGTCCCGCACCAGGGGAGCCAACGTCAGCTTCGCGCGCATGGACGCTGAAGCACTCGCGATCGAGGGCACGCTGTTCGATGCGGTGCTGTGTGCGCTCGGCCTGATGTATGCGCCCGATCCGGAGCGCGCCGTCGCCGAGATGTACCGCCTGCTGAGGCCGGGAGGGCGCGCCGTCGCGGCGGTCTGGGGCGAGCGACGCAACTGCGGCTGGGCCGACATCTTTCCCATCGTCGATGCGCGGGTGCAGTCGGAGGTGTGTCCGATGTTCTTCCGCACCGGCACGGGCGATTGGCTCGCGCGCGCCTTTTGCGCGGCAGGCTTTGGCAAGGTCACGAGCCGGCGCCTGCAGACGACGCTCCACTATGCCGATGCGGACGAGGCCTGTGACGCAGCCTTCGTGGGCGGGCCGGTTGCTTTGGCTCACAGCCGCTTCACCGAGGCGGTGAAGCGGGGCGCCTACGCCGACTATCTCGCCTCGATCGCTCCCTATCGCCGCGGCGAGGGCTACGCGATTCCCGGCGAATTCGTTGTGGTTGCTGGACACAAATAGGAGAGGAAAGCGATATGTCGAATCTGATTGCACGCAAGGCCTTGGAGCGCGCCAAGCGCCTGTTCCTGGAGAAGCCTGGGGCAGCCAAAAAGCCAAACACCACAGCCACGGCCGTGTGGCGGGACGGCCTGCTCTGCGACATCACCGGGCCGGCGGGCGAAAAAGCCGTCACCGACATGCCGGCGCCGATGGGTGGCACAGGCACAGGCTCAAATCCGGGCTGGCTGCTGCGGGCGGGCATGGCCTCGTGCGCCTCCACGGCGATCGCGATGCGCGCGTCCATGCAGGGGATTGCTCTGCGCACGCTCGAGGTGACCGTGCAGAGCGAGTCCGATGCGCGCGGGCTGGTCGGCATCGAGAACGTGCCAACCGCGCTCGAAAGCATGCGCATGTCGATCAAGATCGCGGCCGATGGCGTGGACGAGGCAACTCTGCGCGAGCTGGCAGCATGGGGCGAAGCGCATTCGCCGGTGAGCTGCACGCTGCGGGAGCAGGCGCCCGTGACCGTCGACGTCGCTGTGATTTGAGCCACAGCCAACCTTCCGAGGAATTGCGCGATGCCGCCATCACGAAGCGCCAGCAAGCCACGTGGGCGGCCGGCGACTATGCCGTCGTCGGCACCACCTTGCAGATCGTCGGCGAGCGTCTGTGCGAAGCCGTCGACCTTCGATCAGGCGAGCGTGTCCTCGACGTGGCCGCCGGTAACGGCAACGCGACGCTGGCAGCCGCACGACGGTGGGGCGAAGTTACGTCCACCGACTATGTCGGGGCACTGCTCGATCGTGCCAGGGAGCGCGCTGCAGCGGAGCGGCATGCGGTGACATTTCAAGAGGCCGACGCCGAGGCGCTGCCCTTTGCCGACGGTGCTTTCGATGTGGTGCTGTCGACATTCGGCGTCATGTTCACGCCCAATCAGGAAACGTGTGCAAGCGAGCTTGCAAGAGTGTGCCGCAGGGGCGGGCGCATCGGTCTTGCCAACTGGACGCCGGACGGCTTCATCGGTCAGCTCTTCAAGATCATCGGCAAGCACGTGCCGCCTCCCGCCGGCGTGAGGTCTCCCGCGCTCTGGGGCACAGACGGGCGGCTTGCGGAGCTGTTCGCGGGCCACGACGTCAAAGCCACGCGGCAGAGTTTCAATTTCCGCTATAGATCGGCCGATCATTGGCTCGAGGTCTTCAAAACCTACTACGGCCCGACCAATCGCGCGTTCGCGGCGCTCGACGCCGACAAACAGACCGCTCTGCAGAGCGATATCGTTGAGCTGCTCGACAGGATGAATCGCGGCGGTAAGGACACGCTCATCGTACCAAGCGAATACCTGGAGATCGTCGTTACAAAACGGTGACCCGCGCCGTCCGGCAAAACCGCGGATTGATGCACGTTTCGATATCGTGATCCCCGATCCGGGGCTCCTTCCCGCCAGAGACACTGCGCGTCCGCTTGCCAAGGCCAGGCGCATTCCCTCCGTCGCGATATGTGAGGATCCCGGACTGCCGCGGCGGAGCGGCCCTCCTTGCCAGACCGCGCCTGTCGAAGGGGGGTGCGCGGCCCAGATGCAGCATACTGATCTGGCAGCGTGACTTGCGGCTGGCGGCCGGGTTAGGCTTGGGCGTGAGGCAATGCGGAGGGCGCGATGACGGGCCGGCTGCCATTCGAAGGTCTGACGGTGCTGGACGTGTCGACCTTCATTGCGGCACCGGCGGCGGCCGTGGTGCTGGGCGACTATGGCGCCGACGTCATCAAGGTGGAACAGCCTGGCGATGGCGATCCGCATCGGGCGAACATCAATCTCACGAACTTTCCCAACGCAGCGGTGAACTATCCGTGGCACATGGATGCGCGCAACAAGCGGTCCATCGCGCTCGATTTGAAATCGGACGGCGGGCGGGCTGCGCTGGACAGGCTGATCGCGCGATGCGACGTGCTCATCACCAATTTTCCGTTTCCGGTCCGGGCGCGTCTGCGGCTCAACTACGACGACGTGCGGCGTGTGAACCCGCGCGCGATCTACGCGTCGTTCTCGGGCTACGGCGAGACGGGGCCCGACAAGGACCAGATCGGCTTCGACTCCAACGCCTTTTTCGCGCGTAGCGGCCTGCTCGACAGCGCGCGCTACGAGGGCCAGCCACCGGCGTTCTCTCTCCCAGGATCGGGCGACCGGCCATCGGCCATGGGCTTTCTATCGGCGATCCTGATCGGGCTGATCACGCGCGAGCGGACCGGCGAAGGGACGTGGGTGGCAAGCTCACTGGTGGCCAACGGTTTGTGGGCCAACGGCGTGTACGCGCAGGCGGCGCTCGTCGGCGGATTCCTCTCGCCACGTCCGCCGCGCGAGCAGCCGCGCAGTGCCGTCGCCAACATCTACGAGACGCGCGACGGACGCTGGATGCAGGTCTCGATCGTGCGCGAGGACAAGATGTGGGGCACACTGTGCCGCGCCATCGGGCGGCCGGAGCTTGAGGCTGATACGCGGTTCGCCGAGACGCCGGTCCGGCGCGCCAATGCCGTTACCCTGACGGCCATCCTCGACGAGGTATTCAAGGCGCAGGATTGGACCCATTGGCATCACGTGTTTGCCGAGGTGAACATCCCGCATGGCCCGATTGCGCGGGCGGAGGATATTCCGGGCGATGCGCAAGCCATAGCTGCGTGCGCGATTGTCGAGACGGCGAACCCGGAGATGCCGCGGACGCTGGCGGCGCCGTTTCAGGTGGGTGGCGTGACGCCACGCAAGGCGGGTCCGGGTCCGGGCCTAGGCGAGCACACGGACGAGATTCTACGGCAGGCCGGATTTTCGGCGGAGGAGATTGCGAAGTTGAGAGGCAGCGGAGCGGCTGCGTGACGCTGTTGCAAGGGGGACTGCCGCACGTCGGTCTCGATGATGAACGTGCCGCATTCATACGCGGCGAAACCACTGCCTGAGTCTCATTCCCCACAAGGAGACGGACGAGCATGCGGGCCTTGATGTTGCGTATCCTGCTTGTGCTGGTGGCGATGGCCGCCGATACGTTTCCGGCGCAAGCGCAGCAGAAGCCGCCGGCTGAGGATCGGTGCCTCGCATTGGCGCAGGGGCCGCGCCTTTTCCATCGCGCCAGCGTGCGTCTCACGCAGCTCCAGCTCGGCGATGTGCGGATCTCCTACGTGGGCCACTCGACATTCCTGATCGAGAGTCAGCGCGGCGTGAAGATCGCGACCGATTACAACGACTATGTGCGGCCTGCCGACGTTCCGGACATCGCCACCATGAATCGCGCGCACAGCACGCATTTTTCCATGGCGCCCGATCCGCGGATCCGTCACGTGCTGCCGGGCTGGGATACCAACGGCACCGGCGCGGCGCAGCACGACGTGACGCTGGAGGATGTGCGCGTTCGCAACGTGCCGACCAACATTCGCGACTATTCCGGCGGCACGACGGTGTGGGGCAACTCGATCTTCATTTTCGAGATGGGCAACTTGTGCATCGGCCATCTCGGGCATCTGCATCATACTCTCACGATCCAACAACTGGCGCAGATCGGGCAATTGGATGTCGTGCTCGTGCCGGTGGACGGCAGCTATACGCTGGATCTCGACGGCATGATGGAGGTGCTGAAGGCGCTGAAGGCACCGCTGATGATTCCGATGCATTATTTCTCGAGCTTTACGCTGCAGCGGTTCCTGGATCGCGCACAGCAAGCCGAGTTCGATATCGCCCGGCACGAGGTGCCGACCACCATTGTTTCACGTGCAACATTGCCGAAGAAGCAGACGGTGATGGTGCTGCCGGGGAGTTGATCGCACCTAATAAATCACAGCATTCCGAGCGGCGTGGCGCGTTTCGGCGGTGGGAAGGCTGCGTCCAGTGCCTTGAGATCATCGGAATCGAGGACGAGATCGGCGGCGGCGGCATTCGCTTTCACGTGCTCGGGATTGGCCGACTTTGGAATGGCAATCACGTGCTTGTGCCGCATGGCCCAAGCGAGCGCGGCGGCGGCGGGCGTCAAACCATGCTTCTTGGCGACGGTCGCCAGCGCTGAGTTGCGCAAGACATGGCCCTGCCCCAGCGGCGAATAGGCCATCACCATGACCTTGTGCTTGGCGCAATCGCCGAGGAGATCAAATTCGATGCCGCGGCTGCCGAGGTGATAGAGCACCTGATTGGCGACGCAGTTAGCGCCGCTTGGCACACCGCGCAGCTCGTCCATGTCGTCGGCATCAAAGTTCGAGACCCCCCAGCTGCGGATCTTGCCATCGGCCTTGAGCTTTTCGAAGGCCTGAACAGTCTCGGCGAGCGGATAGGAGCCGCGCCAGTGCAGCAGGTAGAGATCGAGCCGGTCCGTCTTGAGCCGCTTGAGGCTGCGCTCGCAGGCCGCGATGGCCCCTTGGCGTGAGGCGTTGTGCGGATACACCTTGCTGACGAGATAGACATTGTCGCGCCGGCCGGCGATGGCCTCCGAGACGACCTCCTCCGCGCCGCCCTCGCCGTACATTTCCGCGGTGTCGATGAGGTTCAGGCCGAGGTCGAGGCCGAGTTGCAGCGCATTGGCCTCGGCGGCGCGATCCGAGCGGCGCTCGCCCATATGCCATGTGCCGAGCCCGAGTGCCGGAATCTTCTCGCCAGTTGCAAGCGTAACGAAACGCATGTCGGTCCTCCGTGCCTGAGGGATGGGCAATCAAACGGCGCACAGCGCGCGATCGTCAAGCACGGATCGTGCTCGCGCATGGCAGCCAAGCTCGGTTAAGCTCGGCGCCTCAGATATTTGGTGCGGTCACTCAGGAGCACAGCATGACGCACGGCATGGTTTCGGCAGCGCAGCCGGAGGCCGTCGAGGCCGGCCTCGAAGCATTCAAGGCGGGCGGCAATGCCGTCGATGCGGCGGTCGCGACCGCGCTGGTGCAGACGGCGGTGGACCCGCAGATGTGCGGCATCGCCGGTTTCGGCTCGCTGCACATCTATGATCCGAAAAAACGCGTGCACGCGTTACTCGACTTTCATGGGCGAGCGCCGCTTTCGGTGACACCAACGATGTGGGAGCACCTGCTCGAGGGGGAATCCGAGGACGGCTTCGGCTTCATTCTCAAGGGCCGTGTCAACGAGATCGGATACGGCGCCATCACGACGCCGATGACGTTGCGCGGGCTGAACGAGGCGCTGACGCGCTACGGCACCATGTCGCTCAAGGATCTGATCCAACCCGCCATCGGCTACTGCGATGAGGGCTTCATGGTTCGCCCGCATGTGGCCGCCTACTGGAACCAGGTGCCGACCGAAGGCCGCGCGCCACACAGCGATTTCCTGACCAAGCTGCCGGCGACGCGAAAGATCTATGCGAAGCCCGATGGGAAGCTGCGCTCGGTCGGCGAGATTTTGAAGAACCCCGATCTGGGCCGCACCTATCGCGCCATCGCCAGCGACGGCGTCGAGGATTTCTACTCTGGCAAGGTCGCTGCGCGCATCGTGGAAGACATGGCGGCCCACGGCGGCCTCATTACGCTCGACGACCTCAAAGGCGCCAAGCCTGAGACCAATGAACCGCTGTGGGGCATCTATCGCGGGCTCCGTTTGGCGACCAATCGCCCGCCGGGCGGCGGGGTGATGCTGGTCGCGATGCTGAACATTTTGGAGAACTTCGACCTCAAGGCGATGGGCCACAACTCGCCCGACTATATCGCCACGGTGGCGGAAGCCATGAAGATTGCGACCGTGGACAAGGATACCAAGGTCGGCGACCCGCGGTTCGTCGACGTCCCGCTGGCCGAGCTGACGTCGAAGGATTATGCAGCCAAGCATGCGGCGCGCATCAGGGCGGGGGAGCGCACGCACGTGCCGCGCCTCAAAGACCGCAAGGAAAGCGCCGACACGACGCACGTCACTACCGTGGACGAGAACGGCGTGTGCGTGTCGCTCACGCATACGCTCGGCACGCCGTCGGGCGTCGTCACGGAGGGTCTGGGCTTCATGTACAACGGCGCCATGGGCGTGTTCGATCCGCGGCCGGGGCGGCCGGGCTCGCTGGCGCCGGGCAAGTCGCGCTTCTCGGCGATGGCGCCGTCGATCGTGTTCAAGGACGACAAGCCGCTGCTGGTACTCGGCGCGCCGGGCGGCACGTTCATCACCATGGGCATCCTACAGGTAATCCTCAACGTGGTGGAGTTCGGCATGACGGCCGCCGAGGCCGTGTCGGCGCCGCGCTTCTGCGTGACCTCCGACACCATCGACATCACCAACCGCATCTTGCGTGCAACGGAACGCGACCTCAAAGGCCGCAACTATCCGGTGCGGCGCTGGCCGATGAACTTCCACTTCTCCGGGGTGCACGCCATCCGCATCATCGATGGCAAGCTCGATGGCGGTGCCGATCCGGGGCGTGACGGCATGGCAATGGCCGTTTAACGCGAGGAACGGTCGACATGGGCAAGCGCGTTCTGATCGCGGGTTTCAAGCACGAGACGAATACGTTCTCGATCATGCCGACCGACCTCGCAGCCTATCGCGCGCGGGACTATCACGTCGGCGACGAGATCGCGAAGGCCTACTCCGGCACCAACACGGAGATCGCGGCCTTTCTCGACGGCTGCAAAAAGCACGGCTGGGAGCCGATCCTGACCATTGCTGCCGACGCCACACCTTCCGGCAAGGTCACCCGCGAGGCCTACGAGACGATCGCAGGGCAGATCGTCGATGCGGCGGCCGGCGCGGGCAAGCTCGATGCCATCCTGCTCAATCTGCACGGGGCAATGGTGTGCGAGCATACGTTCGACGGCGAAGGGACGCTGCTGGAGCGCCTGCGCGCGAAGCTCGGGCGCTCCATTCTCATCGCGGCAACGCTCGATCTTCATGCCAACGTCACGGCGGCCATGGCAAAGCATGCCGACATTCTCGTGAGCTACCGCACGTATCCGCACATCGACATGTACGACATCGCGGCGGAGACGGTGGAGATCGTGGCGCAGACCTTGGCGGGGAAGATCAAGCCGAAGACCTATCTCGCGCAAGGACCACTCATCACCGGCGTGGACGAAGGGCGAACGACAGCGCCCGGCCCCATGCTGGAAATCCTCGCCAAGGCCGAGGAGCTGAAGAAAGAGCCGGGCGTTCTGGCCATCTCCATCAATGCCGGATTCCCGTGGGCGGATCTTCCCGAGGTGGGCCCCACTGCGGTGGTTGTCGGCGACGGTGGCGACGATCCGCGATTCGCGAAGATGGCCGAGGAACTGTCGGCCTACATCTGGGAGACGCGGCATCGCACGACGGTGCAACATCGGTCGGCTGCGGAAGCTGTGGCGCGGGCCAAAGCCAAGGGCCGGCCGGGTGCGCCCGTCGTGCTGGCCGACTTCGCCGACAACCCGGGCGGCGGCGGCTACTGCGACACGACCGGCTTGCTGCGCGGCATGATCGAGGCAGGGCTCGAGAATGCGGCGATGTCGGCGCTCTACGATCCGGAAAGCGCAGCGGCGTGCCACGTGGCGGGGCTCGGCGCCACGCTGACGCTGAGGATCGGTGGCAAGGTGGACTCAAGCTACGGCGCGCCCATCGACACGCAGGCGACGGTGACGCATCTCTCCGACGGTAAATTTCGGATCGAGGGGCCCATTTTCCGAGGCCTCGCGGTCGACATGGGACCGACGGCGACAGTGAAGGTTGGAGGCGTAGAGGTGGTGCTGTCGTCTCGCCGGTTCCAGAATTACGACCGCAACTTCTTCCGCGTCGGCGGCATCGAGCCGTCGGAGCGGGCCGTGCTTGCGGTGAAGTCCATGCAGCACTTTCGGGCGGCTTATGCACCGCTGGCGTCGGAAATCCTCGTTGTCGATGAAGGCGGCGGGATCACCTCACACGACTTGAAGAAGCTCGCCTTCAAACACGTGCGCCGCCCTGTGTGGCCGCTGGATACGAATTGAGGCGAAACCGGTCGCCTATTCGGCCGGTTTCAGCGTCATGGCCTCGCGGCGCCGGTGCAAAGCGAGCCAAATGCTAGCTGAGATGACGAGCGCCAGCACGGGCAATGCGGCGAGGTTGAGCACGGTCCAACCCGCTTTTTGCTGGAGGAAGCCGGCCGAGGCTGCCGCCGTAGCCGTCGTGGCGTAGACGATGAAATCATGACTTGCCTGAACCTTGGAGCGCTCGGCGGCAGTATAGGTCTGCGTGAGAAGCGTCGAGCCGCCGACGTAGGTGAAGTTCCAGCCCAAACCGACGAGCGCGTTGGCGATCAGGAAGTTCATGAAGTCGATGCCGGCGAGATTCACGAGCGCGCAACCGACCTCGATGAGCGCGCCCGTCACGATGATCGTCAGCACGCCGAAGCGCGCGATGAGAGCGCCGGTGAAGAACGACGGCAGGAACATCGCAATGATGTGCATCTGGATGACGGTCGCGCTGTCGGCGAAACCATAGCCGCAGGCGAGCATCGCCAGCGGAGTGGCACTCATCACCAGCGTCATCACGGCATATCCGAACATCGACGATATGAGCGCGACCGGATACATCGGTTGGCGGATTATGACGGACATGGGACGGCCGCCTTCGGCCTTTTCCGCCTCGGTCAACGACGGAATGCGGACGGCCTGCACGACCATAAGGCTAACGAGGCTGACCAGAGAAATGGCCACGTAGACGCCCATGAACGTGATGGGATCGAACCAGTTCACGGTCCATTTGGCGAGTTGCGGCCCGACAAAGCCGGCGATCACGCCGCCGGCCATGACAAACGAGATGGCCTTGGGCTTGAAGGCCGGCGGCGAGGCATCGGCCGCAGCGAAGCGGTAGTACCACGCGAACGCAGCAGAGGCGCCCTGCAGCAAGGCAGACGCGCACAGCAGCGAAAAATCCTGGCGCCAGACGGCGTAGGCGCCGAGCAAGCCAAACAGCACGCCGAGGATAGTCCCGACGGTAAAGCCGGCCCGGCGGCCGATGCGACCCATCAGCAGAGAGGCCGGAATCGTCGTGAGCATGATGCCGACGTGGTTGAGGAAGATCGGCAGCGTGGCCAGCGACTTGTCGGCGCCGAGCAGGGCATATCCAGCCAGCGGCGATGCGGCGATGCCCATACCCTGCACGGACATGAAGAGGCCCTGCGAGATCGCGAGGACCCCGACGTTCCGGTAGACTTGCGCGGTCGGTCCGGTCGTGGCGGACATGGCGAAGGCATTTCCCCGAAGGACGGCTTGTTGGACATGCTTTTGCTACAGGCGGGCGTGATTGGCAAAGTTATTTCCACGCATGGCTGGCCTGCGAGGGCTGGTGCGCCCTGGCCGCACCCATCGCGCGAGCTTGAGCCCGGGCGGAAACGCTGCCATTCATTGCCCCGACGGCCGGGCAGGATGCATGGGCCGCACGACGCATAAGGAGTTACGTTCAATGGATCGCACGCTTTGGGAGAAAGGGCTCAACGCCCGCAAGTCGACGCTCGGCGCCGAGTATGTCGAAAAGAGCCTGTCGACGGCCGACGACTTCAATAAAGAATTCCAGGACATGCTCAACGAGTTTTGCTGGGGCAAGATCTGGGGCGACGACCGCCTGCCGCCAAAAACCAGATCGATGATCAACCTCGGCATGCTCGCGGCTCTCGGCCGCATGCATGAATGGGAGCTTCACCTCAACGGGGCGCTCAACAACGGCGTGACGCATGACGAGCTGAAAACCATCCTGCACCAGATTGCCATCTATTCGGGTTTCCCCGCCGGCGTGGAATGCTTCCGCATCGCCCGCAAGGTGCTGGCCGAGCGCGCCGCCAAGAAGGCATAGCCGACTTACAGAGTGACGCTGTCGTCCACAGCGATGACAACCACAGTGGTGTTGTCCTGCATGGCATCGGCCGCACGATCGACGGCGTCGATCAGCGCGCCGGCTATGGCATCGACACCATCGGAGACATAAGTGGCGACGAGGCGGCCAATAGCCTCGTCGCCCAACGTGTGAATCCCGTCGCTCGCCACAACGATGACGTCGCCGGCTTCCAGCATTAGCGGGCGTCGCGAAACGTCGATCAGGTCCAACTCCTCACCTGAGACGGCGGCGCGCAGGTAATGCCGCCGCGGATCGATCCTGGCCTGGTCCGCCGTCAGCCGACCTTCGGCCACCAGACGGTCCAGCATCGGTGCCAGCGAATGATCCTCATTGAGGCGGGCAATCTCCCCGCGGCGGACCAAATACAGCGGGCTATCCCCGACACTGACCCATTCCGCTCCATCGGCGGCAAACGCAACGCCCACCAGCGTCGCCCCCATGCCGCTGAGCCCCGGATTGCCGACGACGGCTGCGGCAATCGCACCATTGGCTTCGGTGAGGGCAAACTTCAACCGCTCGCCCACCGCGCCCTCGCGCACACGCAACGCCTCGAGAAAGGCCGTACAGATGGTGCCGCTCGCGAGCGCGCCACCGGCATGACCGCCCATGCCGTCAGCCAAGACAGCCACAAGAGCCATGGCGCCCCTGCTGGACGATATCCCCGCCCCACACTGCCACACGGCCGAGGCATCTTCCTGGTAGCTGCGCTTGCCCTGGCTCGCGCGGCTGGCATGACGAAACTGCAGCATTCAGCTCTGAAGGTCGGTTAGCTCTGCCCAGTCGAATTCTGCGCCGCAGAACGGCACGAACACAAGCTGTGTGCGGCCCATGGTGATAAGGTCCATGGCCGCCAGTTCGACGGCGCCAGTCGGTTTGCGATCGTTCAAGGCCACGATGTTGGTCTTAGCCAGGTTGGGGACGAGCAAAAACGCGCGATCCGCAGAGTCGTAACGGATAAACGCCTGCTCCTCATTGGAAATGGTGTCGTCCCCGAAGTCGATAGGAATGCGCTGGCTCTTGCTACGCCCAACAGTGTTGTTGCCCTCGTAGATGGGGCGGTAGGCGCCGACGCCTGGACCCGCAACGATTACGAGCCAGCCAACCACGGGATCCTGGAAGAACTCGACCGTCTTGGTCTTGGACTTGCCGCGAACAAGCCGCGTGCGCTCGGAGCCATCGCCCTCCACACTGTTTGACGGAGCGGGACTGCCGCGCACCACGCGGGTCGTCGGAGTGTCCATCTCGACGTGCACATGCTCCGGACGTTCGTAGACGCCTCGCGCCTGGCGCGCGGCTTCGATCGCGCTCGGCCCTCTGTTGACGACCGTCGTGTTGGGATCATTTGCATCCTTGTCGCTGGCGACACTCATATCCAGGAGTGCCGGCAAGGTCGTGACCGTATCGGACACTGGCGTCGGCGCCTTGTCCTCGCGCCCGGCCGCCGCCAGCGCCTCCCTGAGCGAGCCGAGCAGTCGCGTCTGCGTCACGGGAACCGCGGTTCCCGCACGCTCCGGTTTGTTGGCCATGTCTCTCCTCCGACGGTGATCCGCGCACACATGGATAATCAGGCAGGAATGGTAAGAGCGATCGGCTCGCAGCGGAACGTGACCTGCGTGCTGCCGAGCGTGATGGTGTCGCCATCCCTGAGGCGGGCGCGCGCCCTCGGGCGCCCGTTTACGAAGACGCCGTTGCCCCGCCCGCCGCTGACGTCGAATACCACGAATTCGGCATCCGGCGTCCTTTGAATGAGGGCATGGTGCCTGTGGACATTGGGATCGGCCAACCGCAGATCGTTCTCTTCGTCGCGGCCGATGCGGACCAGTTCTCCCGCGAGCCGCAGGCGGGTCCGTCGCGGGCCATTGACGTCGATCCAGGCATTGGCCGTGCGAGGTAGATGGGCCGCTTCTCGTGCCTG
>CADEFX010000038.1:20612-26814 GCA_902826715.1 uncultured Hyphomicrobiales bacterium
TTCCGCAGCGCATGTTCCTCCCGCATCTGCGAGACGCGCCGAACACTTCGCCCGGCCGACATCACCAGCGCGATAAACGGTACGGCCATCATAGCCCCGAGCCCAACGATGACAGCCGGCGTCCGCTCCTGTCCCATTCTGAGGGTCTCGATCAAGTGGCCACCAAGCGTAAGCAATCCACGCACCGCGTCCGCGGCCAGGGCCAAAACGCGAGACATAGCCGCGCCATCCCCTGCGCCCATCGGTGCAACGGCAAACCATATAGCAACCGCTCCAGTCAGGAGCAGCACGATGAATGCAACGTTCAGGCGCGACATGCGTGGCCTCGTGATTCGGGCATGGTGACGACGCATGGCGGCAGGAACATGGCTTTGCACAGTTTTCAGCCCCGCTACCGGCGGTTGAAGCGCGCAGACAAGACTTGCAAGTCCCTTGTTCCGCCACATTATTGACGGCATATCGACATGGGACTGAGAGATTCGGCGGCGATCAGGCGGCTCGGCAGGATGCATTCCGAATGGCCGTACGTCCCTTGGCTCTCGTGCGCCCGATACAGTCGTTTAATCGAGAGACATGACGAACCTTCTCGCTCTGCCCATGGGCACGATGCTCGCCGGTGACTACCGCATCGAGCGCGTCCTTGGTGCGGGCGGGTTCGGCATCACGTACCTGGCCGAGGAGCAACCGCTCGCCCGCCGCATCACAATCAAGGAATACTTTCCGGCTGACTACGCCGCCCGGGACGGCGCCATCGATGCGTCGCCGCGCTCGCAAGATTGCGCCGGCGACTACACCTGGGGCCTGGAACGCTTTCTGGAAGAGGCCCAGACGCTTGCCAAGTTCGATCATCCCAACATCGTGCGCGTGTATCGCTACTTCCGCGCCAACAAGACCGGCTACATGGTCCTGCATTTCGAGGAGGGCCAAAGCCTCAAGAGCTGGCTCAAGTCTCTAGGGCGGGCGCCACGGCAGAACGAACTCGACCGGATCATGCCCCCGCTCCTCGATGCGCTGGAGTTGATTCACAATGCGGATTTCCTGCATCGGGACATCGCGCCGGACAATATCATCATCCGCAAGGACGGATCGCCGGTTCTGATCGATTTCGGCTCGGCGCGCGGCGAGATCGCGCAGCATTCGATGACGGTCAGTGCGCTGGTGAAGCCGGGCTACAGTGCCTACGAGCAATACGCCACCAACAGCCGCCAGCAAGGCCCGTGGTCCGACATCTATTCGCTCGGCGCAACGCTGTATCATGCTGTAACGGGAAGCCGCCCCACCGACGCGCCCTCACGCATGATCACGGACGAGCTGGTCCCCGCGCGCGACGCGGCCTTGAGTTCGTATCGCCCCGCGTTTCTTGCCGCCATCGACAAGGCGCTGAAACTGGAAATCTCCCAGCGCCCGAAATCAGTCGCCATATGGCGCAAGGAGTTGCTTGAACCGCAAGCGCCGGAACCGGCCGCCGAAGCGCGGGCCAAGCCGGCTGCGGCCCCGCTTATGGGCAGAATCGCTGCGCAACAAAACAAGGCTGCCGCCAAGGCCTCCGGCACGACCCCGAAAGCTGCGCTGGAAAATTCCGTGGCTGCGATCAGACGGCTCTTCAACGGTGAGGAGGCCGCGGCTGCTCTCGTCAAGCCCGCCAAACCGAAAGCTCGTGCCAAGGCTATCCCCTCGCCACCGATCGAGGTCAAGCCGAAGGCCAAGACGGCTGAGAAAGCCAAATCGGAACGGCGCGTCGAGCCTCGCCCGATACGCTCCAAGCGCGTTTGGCGCCCGCTGGCCATCAAGCTCATGATCGGCTTGGGCGTCGCGTCCGCAGCGGTCGCGATGCAGGACCACTTCCCCGTCGTCGATCGGCGTGGACCGATCACCGGCTCAACGCAAACGGCGAACCCCACGCTTCCCGTGACGGCACGGCTCCCGATCGCGTCCGTCGCCGCACAGATCAAGGGACATACAGGGCCGGCCAGCGCCGTGGCTTTTGCAGGCGACGGGCGATGGATCGTATCCAGCGGCGGTGACGCGACGGTAAAGGTCTGGAATGCCGCGACGCATGCCTTGGTTCGCACCGTGCTGCTTGATGCCGGAACGGCGACGGCACTTGCAGCCGAAGGCCGCCGCGCGGCATCGGGGCACAAGGACGGCTCGGTAGCGGTATGGGATCTCGATGCGGGCGATAAAGTTGCAGCGTTCAAGCGCAATAACGCGGTGATTTCAGCGGTTGCGTTCATGGGAACGCAGGATCGCTTCGCTGCATCCGCGCAAGACGGCACGGTGGCCGTGTTCGATGTCGCCGCGCGAGGAAGCGCGGTCCCGGTTCTCGAAGGACATGAAGGTGCGGCTGACGCATTGGCCTATTCACCCGCCAATGGGCTTCTAGCCTCCGGCGGCGCCGATCGCACCATCAAGCTCTGGAACACCAGCAACTTTAGCCTCAGCCGGACCTATCGTGGGCACCACGAGCCCGTGACGGCGCTGGCACTGTCTCACGACGGACGGCTTCTGGCCTCGGCCAGCCTCGACGGCGCTGTGCGCCTATGGTCCACCTCGTCGGGTCGCACGTTCCGATCCGTGCGACTGCACAAGGCGCGGGTCAGTGTTCTCGCCTTTTCTCCCGATGGCCAAATGCTTGCCTCGGCGAGCGAGGACGGCAGTGTACGCCTGTGGGAGTTCCGGCGCGGGCGCGGCGCACGCATAGTGCCGGCACTCGGAGCTGATGTTCGCAGCCTCAGCTTCTCTCCGGACGGACGACGCCTTGCATCAGCCGGCGGCGACGGTATCGTGCGCGTCTGGGAGGTGCCCGGGGCCCGACAGGGACCGTGACGCACCTCCACCTCGGAGGAGACAGCATGCCTTCCAACTATCGCGGCGTGTTTCCCATTGCGCCAACGCCGTTCACCGAGAGCGGCGACTTGGATCTCGACGGCCAGCGCCGCGTGCTTGATTGCATGGTCGACCAGGGCGTCGACGGCATCTGCATTCTCGCCAACTACTCCGAGCAGTTCCTGCTGACGGACTGTGAACGCGACACGCTTCTCGATGTGTGCGTGTCGCAGGTCGCCGGGCGCGTGCCGATGATCGTCACGTGCAGCCATTTCAGTACGCAGATTGCCATCGAGCGCGCCAAGGCCGCGGCTGCGGCGGGCGCAAAAATGCTCATGCTGATGCCGCCCTATCACGGGGCCACGCTGCGGGCGGGCGATGCGGGCATGATCGAGCACTTCGAACGCATCGCGGCGGCCGTGCCGATTCCAATCATGGTGCAGGATGCGCCCTTGAGCGGCGTTACGCTGTCCGTGCCCTTCCTCGTGCAACTGGCAAAGAAGGTGCCGCAGATTTCATATTTTAAGATCGAGGTTCCGAACTCTGCGGGCAAGCTTCGATCGCTGATCGAGGCAGGCGGCGGCGCCATTGCTGGCCCATTCGACGGCGAGGAATCGATCACGCTCATGGCTGATCTCGACGCCGGCGCCACGGGAACCATGCCGAGCGCACTGCTGCCCGACCTCATCAAGGGCGTGGTAACGCACTATCAGGCCGGCCGGCGCGAGGATGCTGTGGCGCACTACGCGCGTATCCTGCCGCTCATCAACTTCGAGAACCGGCAGTGCGGACTGCGCGCAACCAAAACCGTGATGATGGAAGGCAGCGTCATCAAGAGCGATTTTGTTCGACATCCCTTGGAACCGATGCACCCTGCCACGCGTCAAGGGCTGCTGGAACTGGCGCGCGAGGTGCAGCCGCTCGCCTTGCGGTGGGGAAAGTAGCGGCAGGCCAGAATTTTTGCCATTTGCAGGCAGCTGCAGTTGAACCTGGGCGAGTGCGGGCATGACACACGAAGGGCCCGTCTCAGTGCTAAACTTCGATTGATTCGACGGGCCGGACCGGGCATCGGCACCGTGCGATCCTTCGAAGCAAGAGCGGGGAAGCCACTATGTTCGGCTCGCGAAAGAAGCAGGAAGGATTCGAGTGGCACAAGTATGTGCGCACCACCATCAAGCTGCGGCGCGAGGCACGGCGCGACAAGGTCGACCGTATGAAGCAATCGGCCTCGGATGGTGTGAAGGCTGCCGGGGAGGCAGCGGGCTCGTTTGCGCGCGAAGGCGCACAACAAGCCGCCTATGGCGCGCGGGCTGCTGCGGACGCAGCCGGCTCCATGGCAAAAAGCGGCGCGCAAAAATTCGGCGCCGGAGCGCGTGTGGCGGCTTCAGCGATAGCCGCACATATCTGGGCGGCCATCGTCGGATTCGGCCGCGGCTGTGCGTACGCGGCCTCCGCCGTCGGACAAGGCCTCAAGCGGGCGCTTCAGGCGGACGCTCTTCAGCCTGCCCTGCACCTGCTCGGCCGGCCTGGCGTATCCAACCCGCTCGCGATCGCGGGAACCATTGGTCTGTTGGCCGGCATCACCCGTCCCGCGCTCGGTTTTGGTCTCGACCAAGATGCCGGCATTGGACTGCTGCTCGGCACCGTTTGTCTGCTGCTGGCCTATGTGCCTCGTGCTGTCCTTGGAACGGCACCAGCTCTGCCGGCACCGCTGGCCCGGCTCGATCCGCAATGGCGCCGCATGGGCGCCTACGCGTCCGTCGTGCTGATTGCAGGAGCGATCGTCTGGAGCTTCCTGCCGGAGCGCAGCGCACTCCCCGGACTGGGGCAGCTCTCCAGCATGACACTCGGCGGCGCCCAAGCGATCGAAGGCCGCGCCACGGTCCTCACCGGCGACCTGATGCGCGTGGATCATACGCTGGTCAAGCTGGCCGGCGTCGAAGCGCCCGAGCGCGAGCAGCGGTGCCAGCGGCCCGGCAACAAGCGGTGGCGCTGCGCCGAGGCCGCAACCGATGCTTTGGCGAGGCTGACCCGGCGGCGCCCGATTACGTGTCAGGCCAAGGGTACCGACGAGCTCGGCCGCCTGAAGGCTGTTTGCTACGACGGCACCACCGACATCGCCGCAGCGCTGGTAAACGGCGGTCATGTCTTTGCCGACTCGGGCTTCATGGCCAGCTATGCCAAGCAGGAGGCAGTCGCCAAGGCGGCAAAGCTCGGCGTGTGGAGCGGCGAGAGCGAACGGCCGGGCGACTTTCGCGCCAGAGCGTGGGACGAGGCCAAGCGCACCGCGCCCGAAGGCTGCCCGATCAAGGGACACCTGTCCGGCAGCTCCAAGATCTATGTGCTGCCGTGGTCGGCCGACTATCACCGCGTTCGCATCAGCAAGGCCCGCGGTGAGCGATGGTTCTGCAGCGAGCAGGAAGCGATCTCGGCCGGTTGGAGACCAATCGAGCGCGGCTAGCGCGTCTTGCTGCAGGGGCGACGCCAGATCAGCCTCTGATCTGGCCGCCCGTCGCACGCGAGACTTCAGCGACGATCTTGGCCGATGCGGCTTCGATCTCCTGATCGGTCAACGTCTTGTCCTTAGGCGCCAGCGTTACGGCAATGGCCAGGGATTTCTTGTCGGCGCCGAGCGTGCCGCCTTCAAACACATCGAACACCGAGACATCGGCGATCAGCGCCTTGTCGGCAGCAAGCGCCGCCTTGACGACATCGCCGGACGCGACGTCCTTGCCGACGACGAAGGCAAAGTCGCGCGTCACGGGCAGCAGATCGCGAGCGTCGAAAGCGGGCCGCGTCCGCGCCTTGCGTTTCTCGGCCGGCAACGCGCCGAGGAAGACCTCGAAAGCCGCAACCGGCCCGGTTACGTCCAGGGCATTGAGCGTGCGCGGGTGCACCTCGCCGAAGTGAGCCAGCACGACCTTAGGGCCGAGACGAAGGCTTGCGCTGCGTCCCGGATGGAACCAGGACGGCGCGTCCCGCGTGATCTGCGCCCGCGCAGGATCGGCACCGAGCGCAGACAGCAGGGCGAAGACGTCCGCCTTGACGTCGAAGAAGTCGGCTTGCCGAGCGGAACCGTCCCAGAGACGCCCGGCGCCCGCCAGAGACACTGTGCCGGCCCGCACACCGCCTGCGATCATGAATTGATCTTCAGGACGGTCGCCGCGATAGGCTTGGCCGATCTCGAACAACGACAGATCAGCATGCCCATGATTACGATTCGTCTGCGCGGCCGCCAGCAGACTCGGCAGAAGGCTCGGGCGCATGTCGCTCATCTCGCTTGAGATGGGATTGGCCAACCGAAGGGCCTTCTGGCCGCCGCCGAACTGCTCGGCCTGCGCGTGCGTTATGAACGACCACGTGCTGCTCTCCACCC
>CADEFX010000039.1:0-14055 GCA_902826715.1 uncultured Hyphomicrobiales bacterium
CACCAACCTGGCGCGCGGTCAGACCGGACTGTCGGTCGCCTTCGATCTCCCGACCCAGACCGGGTACGACTCGGACCATCCCCTGGCCAAGGGCGAGGTCGGCAAGGTCGGGGTGCCAATCAGCCATCTCGGCGACATGCGAACCCTGTTCGACGGCATCCCGCTCGATCGCATGAACACGTCGATGACCATCAACGCGCCGGCGGCATGGCTCCTGTCCCTCTATATCGCCGCCGCGGAAGCGCAGGGGGTCGAGCGCGCCAAGCTGCAGGGCACGACCCAGAACGACATCATCAAGGAGTATCTCTCGCGCGGGACCTATATCTTCCCGCCCGAGCCGTCGCTGCGGCTGACTGCCGACACGATCGGCTTCACCTATCGCGAGGTTCCCAAGTGGAACCCGATGAACGTCTGCAGCTATCACCTGCAGGAAGCCGGCGCGACGCCGGTGCAGGAACTCGCCTTCTCGCTCGCCAACGCCATAGCGGTGCTCGACGCGGTGCGCAGTCGCGGCCAGGTTCCCGAGGCCGACTTCCCGCAGGTCGTCGGGCGAATCTCCTTCTTCGTCAATGCCGGCATCCGCTTCGTCACCGAGATGTGCAAGATGCGGGCGTTCGCGGAACTCTGGGACGAACTCACGCGGACACGCTATGGCGTGGCCGACGCCAAGCAGCGCCTGTTCCGCTATGGCGTGCAGGTGAATTCGCTCGGGCTCACCGAGCAGCAGCCCGAGAACAATGTCTATCGCATCCTGCTCGAAATGCTGGCCGTGGTGATGAGCAGGAACGCGCGCGCCCGTTCGGTGCAGTTGCCGGCGTGGAACGAGGCGCTCGGCCTGCCGCGGCCGTGGGATCAGCAGTGGTCGTTGCGCCTGCAGCAGATCGTGGCCTTCGAGACCGACCTGCTGGAGTATGGCGACATCTTCGACGGCAGCGCCGAGATTGCCGGCAAGGTCGTGGCGCTGAAGCAGGAAGCCACCGCCGAGATGGCTCGCATCGCCGACATGGGCGGGGCCGTGGCCGCAATCGAAGCCGCCTACATGAAACAGCGGTTGGTCGAATCGAACCTCAAGCGGCTCGCCGCAATCGAAGCCGGCGAGCAGACCGTAGTGGGCGTCAACGCCTTCACCGATGCCGAGCCCTCGCCGCTTTCGACTGGGGAAGGCGCCATACTGACCGTCGACGCCTCGGTCGAACGCGAGCAGGTCGAGCGCCTGCGGGCATGGCGGAACTCACGCGACAGCACCGCCCTGAAGAAGGCGCTGGACGAGCTGACGGCGGCCGCCAAGGAAGACCGCAACGTCATGCCGGCCTCGATCGCCTGCGCGCAGGCGGGCGTCACCACGGGTGAATGGACCGACACGCTGCGTTCGGTGTTCGGCGAGTACCGCGCGCCCACGGGCGTCGCCCGCGCCGTCGGTGTCAGCGACGGACGCCTGGAGGCTGCGCGTCGCGAGGTCGACACCGTGTCGCGCCGCATCGGCCGACGCATAAAGGTGCTGGTCGGCAAGCCGGGGCTCGACGGCCATTCCAATGGCGCCGAGCAGATCGCCGTGCGCGCACGCGATTGCGGCATGGAGGTCGTCTACGAAGGCATCCGCCTGACACCGGCCCAGATCGTGCGCGCCGCCGTGGAAGAAAGCGCACACGTCGTCGGCGTTTCCATCCTGTCCGGCAGCCACGTCTCGCTGATGCGCGAAGTCATGGAGCACATGCGCAAGGAGGGCATCGACGATGTCCCCGTCGTGGTCGGCGGCATCATTCCGCCCGAGGACGCAAAATTGTTGCGCATGCTTGGCGTGGCCGCCGTCTACACGCCCAAGGACTTTGAGATGAACACCATCATGGGCGACATCGTGAGCCTTGTTGCGGCTAGAGCGAGTGCCTGAGCCAAACATCAGGCTTGCACCCGCTCCGACCGACGTCGCACTCTACCCTCATCGTTCTCATGGGGATGCGCCGATGAAGCTCGCCGAGTACGCCGCGTTCGACGCCCTGGGCCTGGCCGATCTCGTTGCCCGTAAAGAGGTGACGCCGAAAGAGCTGGCGCAGACCGCTGCACAGGCGATTGAAAAAGCAAATCCGACGATCAAAGCCGTGGTGGAAACCTACGCCGATCGCATCGACGACCTGGATGAATCCAGTCTCGGCAATGGCCCGTTTCGCGGCGTGCCATTCCTCATCAAGGACGTGTTCGGTCATGAGGCTGGCCGCAAGATCGAGTTCGGCTCCCGCCTCTGCGCCGGCATGACCGTGGAAACCGGCACCTATTTCGTCGATCAGCTCAAGGCCTCCGGCGTCAACATCATGGGCCGCTCGGCGGCGCCTGAATATTCGATGTCAGCGACCACCGAGAGCGCCGCGTTCGGCAACACGTCGAACCCCTGGAAGCAGGGCTACTCGGCCGGCGGCTCGACCGGCGGCGGACAGGCGGCCGTGACCTCCGGCATGGTGCCGATCGCACATGGTTCCGACATAGGCGGCTCGATCCGCATTCCGGCGAGCTGGTGCGGCGGCGTCGGCCTGAAGCCCTCGCGCGGCCGCGTCTCCATCGGCCCCGTTGTCGACGAAGGCGGCTTCGGCTACTCCATGAACTTCATCCAGGCCAGGACCGTGCGTGATGCGGCCGCCATGCTGGATTGCGTCTCGCATCCGCAAATCGGCGATCCCTTCATCATCCCGAAGCCGGCGGAGGCGTACGCCACGCTGGCGAAGAAGGCACCTGGGAGGCTCAAGATCGGGCTCGTGCTCACCGAAATGCTGGGCGTGAAAGTCGACCCGGAGGTCGCCGCGGCCGTAAAGGAGACCGGCAAGGCGCTCGCCGGCATGGGCCATACGGTCGAGCCGGCGGACACCGACATCGGCGGTCTCGACGCGCTGCGCGCCGTCAATCACCTGTTCTTCTTCGCCTTCGACGCCCGCCTCGAAGGCTACGCCAAGCGCACCGGCGTCAAAATCGGACCGGACTCGCTGGAGCCCGTGATCCTCTCCATCTACGAGTGGTCAAAGTCGATTACGCCCGCACAGTTCATGGGTGCACTTGCCGCAGCCAACACGGCGCGGCGCAAGATGTCGAACATCTTTGCGCGCTACGACGTGATGCTGTCGCCGACCACATCGCGCGTCTCCGAGCCATGGGGCAACTATCATCTGAGCAAGCCGGGCGTCAGCGCCGCCAATATCGTCGACGAGCTCTTTGCCATTCCGGTGCAGTTCACGGTGCCTCACAACATCATGGGTACGCCTGCCATGTCGCTGCCGCTCGCCATGCACTCGAGCGGCGTTCCGATCGGCGTGCAGATCGCCGCCAAGCCCGCGGACGAGCACGTACTGCTCCAGCTCGCAACTGCCCTCGAACAAGCCATGCCCTGGACCAACCGCACGCCGCCGCTGCACGTGTCACGGATGTAGCTGCCTGCTGGCTGCCGCATGAAGCTCTGGGTCCCGGGTCGCGCGCAAGCGCTGACGCCTCGCCCTTCAACGTCACCATGGCCTGCGCTTGCCCGGGATGACACTGAGAGAAAGCACGGCCGCGCCTCAAACGAGATTGTCATCCCGGCCAAGCGAGCGAAAGCGAGCGCGAGCCGGGACCCAGGGCCACAATGCGCGAGCCCTCCGCGCACGAATGGACGCTCCGATGTAATTGGGGCGGCGGGTGGCTAGGCCACATCCAGCTTCCCATTTTGGCCGCCACGCCTCATAACGGGCGCCCCACCACGTTGCGGTCCCGCTAATGCTTGCCGTCTTCTCGCTTGTCGCGCCGATTTTCGGCCTGATTGGACTTGGCCTGCTGACCGCCAAGATCCGATGGCTCGACGAGAGCGCCGGCCGCATTCTGGCTCAGTTCGGCTACAAGGTCGCAATGCCCGCGCTGCTGTTTCGCGCACTATCCTCGGCAGGGATGCCGGAATCCTCGCCGCTGAACCTCATCGCTTCCTACTTCCTGGCCATAACGGCGACGTGGATACTCGCAACGCTTGCCACACGCTTCCTGCTGCACCGTCCCGCCGAGGACGCACCCTCAATCGCCATGGGCTCCTGTTTCGGCAACGGCGTGATGCTCGGCATTCCCCTGCTGCTTGCCGCTTTCGGCAACGACGCCGCCACGCCGATTGCCTTCCTCGTCACCATCGAGACCATCTACCTTTGGGTTCTCGCCACACTCCACATGGAAATCGCATCGCGCGGCGCGCGCTCGATCTCTTTCGGTGCTGTTTGGGCCATTCTCCGCGACGTGGCCGCCAACCCGATCGTCGCGTCGGTCATCGTCGGCATTGCGTGGGCGGCAAGCGGCCTCACGATCCCTCCTCTCATCGACCGGCTGCTGGCCCTCCTCGCGCATTCGGCGGTGCCGGTATCGCTGTTCGCGCTCGGCATGACCCTCGCCGCCTACGGCATCGCCGGCCAGGTGCGCACACTGTCGCTGATCCTCGTCCTGAAGATGGCGATCTACCCCGTGATGGCGCTGGTGCTCGCACACTACCTCTTCGGGCTGCCGCCGGTCTGGACCGCGGCGCTGCTCGTCTTCACGTCGATGCCTGTGGGCGCCAACGCCTTCGTATTTGCGGCGCGCTACGACCGCGCTATTGGCTCGGTATCGGCCGCCGTGGCCGTCAGCACGGCCATCGCCGTCGTCAGCGTGACGATAATTCTTGCCGTGCTGCAGATGATTGGCTTGGCCGCGACGCAGTAGGAAGACTACGCAGCAAGCCTGCGGCCTGTTATCGGCACGGCTGCCGGCCGCCTGTCGAGGCCCGGCATCACATCCGCCAAGTCTGCGAAGATCTGCGACAGCGCAAAATCGGCCGCGTCGAGCTTAACACCTGCGGCGGCCTGCCGGTCGGCGGCATTGCGTGCCACCGCGATGTTGGATGCAATGACGTCGGTCAGGCGCCGCCAATGCTCTCCAGCGGACGCTGCCTCGACCACGCGCATTGCCGGAACGGGGGGCGCCGGCTCGGAGCGCGGCTTGACGATCTTGAGGTTCGGGCGCGGACCTTTGCCGCGCTCAATGCTGGTCAGAACCTGCCGCGAGACGACAACAAGAGGCGCCGCCGCCACGACCAGAGTCGCGCCGAACGCAGCTAGCGGATCCCAGGCGATGTCAGCAAACCAAATGAAAAGCGGTTTCACGGCGGTAACCATCAGCGTTTCGGCCCAAGGCCTTTGCGGAGAACGCCAACTGTTTCACAAATACGAATAATTTGAGAGATATCTTTTATTGTGTAGCTTTATAAATCGTTAACGCCAAGTTGAATATGTAATTCAATTGTCCAGCACTGACAAAGACTTGCGAGGCTGGGCTATTTCTTCAATCCGACCAGCCGCCTGATATCGTCTGCACTGGCGCCTTGCGCGCGGAGGTCACTCAGCCCCGGAGCGCCGGCGCTTTTTGCCAGCTTTTGCCCCGACGAATCGGCAATCAGCCGGTGGTGGCAATACAACGGCTCCGGCAATTCTAGCAGGATCTGCAAAAGCCGGTGAATGTCGGTCGCCGCAAAGAGGTCCTGCCCGCGCACGACATGGGTTATGCCCTGACGCGCGTCATCGACCACGACGGACAGATGATAGCTCGTGGGAACATCCTTGCGCTGGATGACGACATCGCCCCATCGCTCCGGATCAGCCGCAACGCGCTGCGGCCCAAGACCGTCATCCAGCTCCACGAACTCCAGCGGCGCTCCACCGAGCTTGGCGCGCGCAAACGCCATCGCCTTGTCCACGTCGAGCCGCATGGCGAATGCTTCGCCGGCGTCGATCCGCCGCGCAGCCTCATCAGCGCAGAGCCTCCTGTGCAGTCCCGGATAGAACGGCGCTCCGTCGGGATCGAGCGGCCGCGGTGAGGCCGCCTGCGCCGTCATGATGTCGGCGCGCGTGGCAAAGCAGCGATAGAGAACGCCCATCGCCTCGAGACGTCGCGCCGCCGCCACGTAGTCATCGACATGGCGAGACTGCCGCAGGACCGGCTCCTCCCACGTCAATCCGAGCCAGCGAAGATCCTCGTAGATGCCGTCGACGAACACCTCGCGTGAGCGGCCGGGATCGATGTCCTCGATGCGCAGCAAAAACCGTCCGCCCAGTCGCCGCGCCGCCTCATAGGCCAGAAGGGCACTGTAAGCGTGCCCGAGATGCAGCGGACCGTTCGGGGACGGCGCAAAGCGCAAGACCGGCTGCGTCGCGGGCCTGTCGCTCATCAACCGCAGTTTCCTCCTTCGCCGTTGCCCGGCCGATAGCTGCGATGGACCGCCTCAACGATCGGATCGTAGGTCTCTCGCTCGGCCGCCGGATAAGTCATCTGCCAACCGTAGATCACCTTGCCTCCGCATCGGAAGGTAATGCGCTCGTAGAACATGGTATTGCCGTTCGTGCCCGAGAGCACGAACCACGAGGTGCGCACCGGGGCATACTCGACGTGCGCATCCGGATAGGTCTTGCTCAGCACGAAGCGACGATATGATTTGAGCGTCTCACCGGTCGTGTTCCGGCCAGCCGACACCAGAAGCTTCGCGGCACCGTCGCGGGAGGTAAACACCATGCCCTGGCCGCCCTCCGGCGCTTCGCCGGGCTCGAAGACCGCCGAGGGGTAGGCGAGTTGGAAGCCGAACCGCTCGTTGCGGTATGCAGCGCTGGACGGTGTCTCGTTGGCTTGGCCCGAGATCGCGTGCGCCGAGCCTGACTGACCCGAAGCCGGCTGAGCATTGGCAGTCGCTGCCAAACAGAGCCCGAATGCCAGCAGTACCTTGTGCATGATGTCATCCTCCTCCCGATATCGAGCTGCTTCTGCATAAGATACGCCAGACGATGCCCGGAGGTTTCAGCTGGTGCCCCGCAAACCTGCACTCGTAACCAGATGCATTCAAACCGAAGTCGATCTGCACGACGGCATTCGCGCCCTGCGCCGCAAGTGCAAGATCATGCGGCAGGTACACGACGTCGTCGGCCTGCCGCCGATGCGGCTGCGCGAGCCTGGCTTCGAGGGGCTAGCCCGCATCATTGTCGGCCAGCAGGTGTCCGTCGCCAGTGCCAATGCCATCTGGTCCCGGTTCGAGGCCACCGTGCAGCCGATGAGTGCCGGACAGCTCCTGATGATGTCCGACGCCGCATTGCAGGGCGCGGGCCTGTCCCGCCCGAAGATCCGCACGCTGCGCGCCATCGCCACCGCGGCGGCCGGCGGCCTGGACTTCGCACGCCTCGCCACCTTACCTGACGATGCCGTGCACGACGTACTGACCTCCATCAGCGGCATCGGGCCCTGGACAGCCGACGTCTACCTGCTGTTCTGCCTCGGCCGCGCCGACGCTTTCGCCGCCGGCGATCTCGCCCTGCAAGTTGCCGCGCAACATGCGTTCCAGCTCGACCGGCGGCCCGCGCCGCTGGAGCTGACGCAAATGGCGGAGAACTGGCGCCCGTGGCGCGGCGTCGCGGCGCGTCTGCTGTGGACCTACTATCGCACCGTCAAGGCAGCAAGATCAGGGTTGCCTGTATGAAATCTGCCGAGCTGAGCACGACCCTTGAAAAACCTAGGGATAGTGCGCTTCACATCGGTGACACACATGGCTAGTATGCCCCCCGATGAATGAAGCTCCGAGTGCGATTCGGACAGGGAACTGTCAGGACTCGTGATCGTGCACGCCGCTGCATCGAACGGCTTTCCGGCCCTGGTCTTAAATGCCGACTTCCGGCCGCTGAGCTACTATCCGCTATCGCTCTGGAATTGGCAGGACACCGTGAAAGCGGTGTTTCTCGATCGCGTGAATATTGTCTCCGAGTATGACCGATTCGTGCGCAGCCCCTCGTTCGAGATGCGCATTCCGAGCGTCGTATCGCTCAAGACCTACGTAAAACCGGCGCTCTACCCCGCTTTCACGCGGTTCAACGTGTTCCTGCGCGACAAGTTCACGTGCCAGTACTGCGGTGCGAGGGACGATCTGACGTTCGATCACCTCATTCCCCGCTCGCGCGGCGGCCAGACGCGCTGGGACAACGTCGTCGCCGCCTGCGCGCCATGCAATCTTACTAAAGGCGGGCACATGCCCGAGCACGCCGGCATGCGCCCATCACAGTGGCCCTACCGGCCAACCGTGTTCGAACTGCACAGGAATGGCCGGCTGTTCCCGCCCAATTACCTGCACGAGAGCTGGCTGGACTATCTCTACTGGGATACCGAGCTGGAGCCTTGAGCCAGCAAGGCACCTAGCCAAGGTGTCTTGGCTCAATTCATGCGGCCTTCCGCAGCGGCTGCGCACATAGTGATTCCGCGATCAGCTCAACGATCTTGCTCCAGTCGCCGGCGTGGCGTGACGAGACGCCGAAGGCCGTCGCCGCATCGCGTGGCGTGCCGCCATCGCGAAAGATACGGGCGCACGCTTGGCGTGCATATCCGACGGCTTGATGCCACTGAACCGGATTGATGTGATCAGGACCTGTCATCATGTTCATGGGGGGTTCCGCCTCGCTCATACCTGTGTGGGCGCCGTGTCGGTCCGGCATTCGAAGGGGCAAGCGCGCTCGGCGCTCTGACATCGCTACGCAAAACCGTGCTATGCGATGCCTTGAGAGACTGTGCGTCTACGCTGGAGCGCGCTTGCTTTCTTGCAGGAGGCGCGGGGGTCGCGCTCCTCCAAATCCTCGAATATCGGTTCAGCTCGTCCGGCTCGTTCCTGGCCGGACCTTGGGTTTCGACGCCGCTACCTTGCTTTCCATCGAACGCAAAACTGAACTCACCACGCAACTGGTTACTTCGCCGACCTGACGCCACTCACTATTGTCGGCCTGACGCCACGCGCTACCTGGGGACTGGGAACACAACACCACAACAATACCTCGCGTGATCAATGCTTTACATGACGTCCGGCAATGGACTCACGCGCCGGCCACACACGCGCTACACGACGCTCACTCAGGGTAGCGAACCGCTTCGCCAGCGACGCATGAACACAACTGCGAGCGGTTCGCCTTGATTGCTGGAACGCACCGATAAGGACATTCCTTGGGGACTTGCGGGGATCCGAATCAGGACCGTACGCCGACGCAACCTCACGCAACATGGACGCCACTGAACGCAACGAGGACGCAACGCTACTGAACTCGATGCCGGAGCAACCAGCTCGGGGGGCGGGTGGTTGCAGGCTGACGCGCGGATACTCAGACTTGTCCACACCATCTGACGAAACGCGCCACGCAAACAGAACCTCGGCGGGCAATCTCGGCGACTTCACGGTACGCACCGACTGGGTCAACCTACGCTCCTCGATCGCCACGACGTTCACGTCATGTTCTGCTGACGGTTCCAATAAACAGTTGCTTTGTGGCGACGCCTAGGCGCAATCGCGAGTTATTCAAGGTTTTACAATTGACAGTGGCCCTCAAGCGGCGGCAAGGCGAATCGCAGCGCCGTGATCTCCTGCCGCTAGGCCCGGCGCACGGCAATCGCCGCGCGCAGCGAAATCGCAAAAAGAAAAAGCGATATCAATACGTTCCAACCGGCGAACGACAGCCCCAGAAACCGCCATGCGGCCTCGTCGCAGCGAATCACCTGCACGCGCTCTAGATCCTTCAGCAAGCTGCCTGCGTTCATCGACAGATCGCCGGAGGCGGCCGCACATGTCGCCGGCCCCGGCCAAAATTTCCACTCCGCCCCCGCGTGGTAAGTACCGAGCCCCGCGTTTGCCAGGAAGCCCAAGGCCACGACGGCGAAGACCAAGCGCGCCATCCCAGGCCGATCGGTCGCCACGAGCACCAACGCCAAAAATAGCAACGGTACTCCTGCGTAGTAGGCGTAGCGCTGCATGGTGCACAGCGGGCACGGTAGATAGCCGCCGATATATTCGAAGCCAAGCGCGGCCAGGATGATGGCGGCGCTCAACAGCAGGGCGACAGCCCCCATCTGATAGGCGGACGTTTGCGTGATCGGAAGCGGGCGCGTAATCATGGACCGGCGGTAGCTGATCAGAACAGGAACCTGATAGCCACGAAACCGCCGACGAGCAAAATCACGAATGCGGTAGTGACCAGGCTCAGACGCTTGTCTATGAACTCGCGAATGGGCTCGCCGAACCAGTACAGCAGTCCGGCCACCAGGTAGAACCGCATGGCGCGGGCGACGATGCTGGCAAGCACGAAAGGTAGAAAACTCATCTTGAAGACGCCGGCGGCAATTGTCAGCACCTTGTAAGGGAACGGCGTCCAACCCTTGGCGATCAGAATCCAAGGGCCCCATGCATCGAACAGCGCGGCCGTCTCCGCATACTTCTGCCCATAGCCATAAAGCTTGAGAATCGGCTCGCCGATGTATTCGAAGAGATAATAGCCGATCGCATACCCGGCGATCCCGCCGATGACCGAGCCGACTGTGCAGATCGTGGCATACACCCAGGCCTTGGTGCGCTGCGCCAGCACCATCGGGATCAGCATGACGTCGGGAGGGATCGGGAAAATCGAGCTCTCTACGAACGACACCCAAAACAGCGCATGCGGGGCCTTTGCGTGCCCCGCCATGCGCATCATCCAGTCATACACGCGTCGCAGCATCCCTGCTGCTTAGGCCGCGCCACGGTCAATGTCCATGCGACCGCCTCGTTACCGAGGCCCTTGGCCTCTAGCTGCACCCTTGCATCTTGGCCACGTCACGCAGCAAGGGAGACGCGCCCTCCGCACGATTGCTGAAGATTCTTTGCAGCAGCCGCCAGACCGCCTCAGACCTCTGGCGGCGGGCGCGCCGGCTGCCCTCGTCGACAGAAACGGGCGCGATTTCCATTTTGCGGTGTTTTGCCATTTTATTTTTCCTCACTCTTGATCATCTCAACGATCACTATTTACCTTGCCTGCTATGAGGAAAAAACTGATAATTCCTAACGCAATAGCTGAGAAAATTTCACCCACCCATGTTGCGCCCCTTGCCACCGCTGAATGCCCTGCGCGCCTTCGAAGCCACCGCCCGGCATGCGAGCTTCACGCGCGCCGCAGCCGAGTTGCACGTCACGCCTGCGGCGCTCAGCCATCAGATCCGGGGCCTCGAGGACTATCTGGGTCACAAGCTGTTTCACCGGAAGGCGCGCGCGATCGCTTTGACACCCGCCGGGGACTTGATTTACCCCGGCCTGAACGCCGCCTTCCAGCAGGTCCGGCAGACGATGGACCTGCTGGATCAGTCACGCGACGATCGCATCCTCGTTGTCAGCACCCCGCCCGGGTTTACGGCGAAATGGCTGGCGCCCCGGCTGTACCGGTTTCTGTCCGCCAACCCCGAGATCGATACGCGGATATCCTCCACGCAAGCCTTCGCCAACTTCACGACCGATGGAGTCCACGTTGCCGTTCGCAACGGCTACGCCCCATTCCCTGGCCTTTTCTCGGAACGGCTGTTTGCCGCCCGCATGCTGCCGGTCTTGAGCCCTCGGCTCCTGTCCGAACTCGGCGGGCTTGCATCACCGAACGACCTGAAACGGGCTCCCATTATCCATGACGAATCCCTCATGGGCCTTGCGGATTGGCCCAAATGGTCCGACTGGTTCCGCCAGGCCGGGATCGACGGCGACGTCGATGCCGGCCGCGGACTGCGCTTCAACAGCGCCGATCATGCCCTCGAAGCGACCATCGAAGGCGCGGGTGTTCTTCTCGCGCACAAGGCGCTGGCCTACGACGATCTTCGCACCGGCCGCCTGGTGGCGCCTTTCAAGGTCGAGGCCACTGCCGACCGTGCCTTTTACCTCGTATGTCCCCGTGGCCATGAAGACCGCCCCAAGATCAGCGCCTTCCGCGCCTGGATCAAAGACGAAGTCGATCGGCTTGGCGACGCCATCTGATACGGCCATGCATCCGCCGGGGACCGGCATTGCGTTGACGCTCGATGCCGCACCGCTATGATGCGCCGCCCAATGCCCCAGTGGCGGAATCGGTAGACGCACGAGACTCAAAATCTCGCGTTGGCAACAACGTGCCCGTTCGAGTCGGGCCTGGGGCACCATCCGTTTTGCCGAGTCGGATCATGCGCTTGCTCGGCCGGTGGGTCGGGCGCGGGCCTGAAGTGAAGCGCCTATACCGACTGCGTCCAATGCAGGAGCTGTGGCGTGGGGCGCCTTGATGAGTGCGAGGTTCGTGCGGCTTGCATACGCGGCTTGTCGAGGCTGGCAGGACCGCCGAAAGATCATCAAAAAAAGCCATGGCAGCGCTGTGTGGGCCGAGCTATTGGACGATACCGTGGGCGGCCCGGCGCTCTACGCCGATGTGGTGTTGGTCGCCCGCGGACTTGATAAGGTGGATGATCCCGCGCAGACGCCCTAATCTCGCGCCTGAGGCGCGCTGGGGTTCCAAGGGAACTCTGCAACCGCTCTGCCGTTTATGTGGCTCGGCCGTGCTTCCAGTTAGTCGCGCAGGATAAGGTGATGGGTGCAAAAGGATCACGGTGGGTTGCCACTGGCGTTGAAGGCCTCGACGACGTCCTGTCTGGCGGA
Source organism: uncultured Hyphomicrobiales bacterium (assembly GCA_902826715.1). Lineage (GTDB taxonomy): Bacteria > Pseudomonadota > Alphaproteobacteria > Rhizobiales > Hyphomicrobiaceae > CADEFX01. The sequence goes on from CADEFX010000039.1 coordinate 12,452, forward strand.
TTGGCACAGGGGCGCGTGTTCCTCCTCGAAGGCGAGCCGGGCTCTGGGAAGACCACCGTTGCACTACAGTTTATTTTGGAGGGCGCGAGGGCAGGCGAGAAATGCCTCTACGTCACGCTTTCTGAAGATGACGCCGAGCTACGCCAAGGCGCTCATTCTCATGGATGGGAATTCGATGAAAACGTAGTCGTTTTCGAACTGCTTCCGCCGGAGAACCTCCTCGATGAAGACCAGCAGCAGAGCCTGCTCTACTCATCGGACCTGGAGCTGGGCGAGACGACCAAGCGCATCTTCGAAGCGGTGGAGAATACCAAGCCGACGCGGGTCGTGCTTGACAGCCTCTCAGAGATTAGGCTGCTTGCGCAGAGTTCGCTGCGGTATCGACGTCAAATACTGGCGATCAAGCACTATTTTGCCAGCTTCGGCGCCACGGTGCTGTTGCTCGACGATCTGACCGCGGACGCGTTGGACAAGACGGTGCACAGCGTGGCGCACGGCGTCATCCGGCTCGACCAGCTCGCCCCCGAGTTCGGGGCAGAACGTCGGCGTCTGCGTGTGCTGAAGTACCGTGGCAAAAAATATCGCGGTGGCTACCACGACTTTACGATCGCGACCGGCGGCGTAAGAGTGTTTCCGAGGCTCGTGGCGGGGGAGTACCGCAAGAACTTCCCGCGGCATCAGCTGTCAACGGGTATCGGGGAATTCCATGCTCTACGCGGCGGAGGCATTGAGAATGGCGCCAGACCGCTGATTCTCGGCCCCGCCGGCACCGGAAAGTCGCTGATCGCGCTCTATTTTTCCCTCGCGGCAATCGCCCGTGGAGAACGTGCGGCGATCTTCGCGTTCGACGAAGAATTGAGCTTGTTCTTCGACCGCATGAAGGGACTGGGCTTAAACTTAGAGAAGTTCGTCGCCGACGGCTCCTTGACCGTCGAGCAGGTCGACGCGGCCGAGCTTTCGCCCGGCGAGTTCGCTCATCGCGTGCGCCACAACGTGGACACGCGGCAGGTGAAGACCGTCGTGATCGACAGCCTCAACGGCTATCAGGCGGCCATGCCGCAGGAGAATTCGCTCATCCTCCATATGCACGAGCTCCTGCAATACTTAAATCGGCGGGGAGCCAGCACCTTCATGACCGTTGCTCAGCACGGTTTGGTCGGCGATATGAACGCACCCGTCGACGTCACTTACCTCGCCGATACGGTCATCTTGCTTAGGTATTTCGAGACCTTGGGCCGGGTGCGCCGGGCCGTCTCGGTCATAAAGAAGCGCAGCGGCCCCCACGAGACGACGATCCGCGAGTTTCAGATCAGCAACGCCGGACTGACGGTTGGCCCTCCGCTCGACGAATTTCAAGGTATCCTCCTAGGGGTGCCGACCTACAGCGGCAGACGCGAGCCGCTGATGCAGGACAAAGATAGGTGAGCAAGCCCGGGCCGCATTCGGAACGAGCCGTGGTCTTTGCTCCGAACGGGCGCGATGCGAAGATCGCGCAGCAGCTCCTGCGCGAGGGCGGGTTTTTCGCCGACATCTGCGATACGCTCGCCTCGCTGACAAAAAGCATCGAGCAGGGGGCGGGCCTCGCGATCATCGCCGACGACGCC
>CADEFX010000039.1:14155-25380 GCA_902826715.1 uncultured Hyphomicrobiales bacterium
CCGATGACGCGTTTGGATATCAAGACCTATTGGGGTCGGTGCATCCTGACGATCTACCGCGCATGCAGGCAGCCGTCGGCGCGGCTCTTAACACCGGCGCCGACTACGTCGTCGAGTACCGCAACATTTGGCCGGACGGCAGTGTGCACTGGGTCGACGTGCGCGCTCGATCACAGAAAGGCGCGCGCGGCCAAATCTTGCGGCTTACAGGCGTGTCGACGGACATTACGGACCGAAAGGCTACTGAGCTGGAGCGCGAGCAGCTTTTCGCGGAGCTGGCATCCGAGCGCGAAGCACTATCCCGCCTCTCTGAGACGCTCGAGCAGCGGGTCAAGGAACGCACCAGCGAGCTCACGACGGAAGTGCGCATACGCGAGCGCGTCCAGGAGCAACTCCTGCAGTCGCAGAAGATGGAGAGCATCGGCAAGCTGACCGGCGGCGTGGCCCACGACTTCAACAACCTGCTCATGGCAATCATGGGCAATCTAGACCTGCTAAAAAAGGGACTGCCCGACGATCCTCGCACGCAGCGGCTTATCGGCGGCGCGATACAGGGGGCCGAGCGAGGGGCCGCGCTGACGCAGCGGATGCTGGCCTTCTCGAGGCAGCAGGAATTGCATACCCAGGCCACCGACGTCGGTAAACTGCTAGCCGGCATGGCCGAGCTGCTAGAGCGCACGCTCGGCCCGCGGATCGCCACTCGCTTCGACGTACCGGCCGGCCTGCCGCCCGCACAGATCGATGGCAACCAGGTCGAATTGGCGATCCTCAATCTTGCGATCAACTCGCGCGATGCGATGCCGGAGGGGGGGACGATCGACATCGCGGCAGGCGTCGCGCCCCAAGACGATCAGCAACTGAAGCTCGGTCGGTATGTCTGGATCCGCGTTGAGGACACTGGCCAGGGCATGGACCCGGAGACGCTGAATAAGGCGGTCGAGCCCTTCTTTTCTACCAATTCGATCGGCAAAGGGACGGGGCTAGGATTGTCGATGGTGCACGGCCTTGCCATGCAGTTGGGCGGTAGGCTCGAGCTCGCGAGCGTGCCCGGCAAGGGTACGTCTGCTACCCTTTGGTTGCCGGTGTCTGAAGAGGCTGCCGTCGTCGATCAACCAGCGCCATCACCGATCGCCGCGCCGCGCCGGGCGACGATACTAGTCGTTGACGATGATCCTCTGATCGCCATGAGCGCCGTGGACATGCTCGAGGACCTGGGCCACACGGTAATTGAGGCGAACTCCGGCCGACAGGCACTCAGCATCTTGGATAGCGGGGCAAGCGTCGACCTCATCATGACCGATCATGCGATGCCAGGCATGACAGGAACGGAGCTGGCGATCGCGGCGCATCGGAAGCGCCCAAACGTGCCGATCCTTCTCGCCTCAGGGTACGCGGATTTGCCCAACGGGCAGAAGTCAGACCTACCCCGACTCACCAAGCCATACCGTCAGGACCAGTTGCGAGCCGAAGTGGATCGACTATTGCGGCTGGGCGAGAAGCGGTTGGTGGCGAAAGATGCCTAGCCCGGCGCGCACTGCGGCTCGGTGCAATACATGCATCGATCGCATCGTGTAACTAGCTGGTCGGACGCCCTTGTTGCGGCCGGCAAGCCCCGGTACGGCAGTGTAGGCTTGACTCACATCTCGCGTTGGCAACAACGTGCCCGTTCGAGTCGGGCCTTGGGCACCACTCATGCGCGACTGCGCCAGCCACGGGCGACAGACCATGCCGCTGCTCAACGCCGCATCCGGCTACGGCGCCTTCACCAAGGTTCTGCACTGGGTTGTGGTCGTCTTGTTCGCGCTGCAGTTCACCTCCGCAAGCATCATGGTGCGGGTTGCTGCTAACGGAACAGCGATAGGCTTGAGCCAAGCCATCTACTACAATTGGCACAAGTCTCTTGGCCTTTTGGCCTTGATGGTTGCCGTTCTGCGCCTCCTAGCGCGAAAAAGCGGCCGGCTCCCCGATTGGGCTCCCACGCTCGGAAACTGCGAGCGCGCATTCATCCATCGTGCAGAACAGGTGCTCTACGCCGCCATGTTCGTCATGCCCGTCAGTGGCTTTGTCTACGTCATGGCGGGCGGGTACGGCGTGAACCTTTTTGGCATTCTGGAGCTCGGAAATCCCATCGGCGGGAAGCCATGGTTAGCCGGCATCGCCGGATGGATTCACACGCTGACCGCCGTTGTCTTAGGCCTGACGCTCGCCGGCCATGTCGGCCTGGTCCTTTGGCACCAACTCGTGCTGAAGGATCGCCTGTTGTACCGCATGCTACCGCGCCGATAGGCCTCACCAGCATGATAGGTGTGTGATGGCCGAGAACTATCGATTGGCGGGTGCCGAAGCGCTCGGCGTGGCGCTGACGGTCATGGAGATGTTGCCGTAGCCGAAATACACAAGTGAACCGAAGACCAGGGCGAACACAACCGCCGTCACGAAAGCATTCACGACGCGACTGCCGAACGCCAGCGTATTGCCGATAAGATCGATCACGAACACCACAATGGCGGCAACGATGACCGGCTCCAGCCAAAAGTATTCAGGTGGCAAGAACATTTTCGATTCCCCTGCGTTGCGCTGTGACGAGTTGCGTCAACTTAACCAACGCTCGCGGCGGGCGAGGGTTCCCTTTAAGTCGTAGGAGGGCGAGCTGTGGTTTTTGCGTGACCAATCGCCGCGAAAGACGCCTGTGTCCAACAACGGCCCTGATCCGGCCCCCTGACGCGCTAGTATGGAATCAAGGATTCGCGGTTGTCCGAACGCGGGGAAATCATGACACGTTGGTTGCCGGCTGCCGTTCTGGGCCTCGTCCTGACGACCAGCGGCACCATGGCCGGGCCGACGCTGCTGTTCGATGCCGGCAACGGCAAAGTGCTCTACGCGGAAGACCAGGACGATCAGTGGCATCCCGCGTCTCTGACGAAGATCATGACAGCATATCTGACGTTCGAGGCGCTGAAGGCAGGGCGCCTTACACTCGAGCAGAAAATTACCGTCAGCGAGAACGCCCACGTGCTGCCGCCGAGCAAGGTCGGGCTGCCCGTGGGCGCCGAGATGAAGGTCGACCTCGCCATTCGCGCCTTGATCGTGAAATCGGCAAACGATGTCGCCGTCATGCTGGCAGAGGCCATCGGCGGCTCCGAGGAAGCCTTCGTCAAGAAAATGAATGAGACTGCGCTGCGCCTCGGCATGACGCGCACGCACTTCGTCAACCCGCACGGCCTTCCGGCTCCCGAGCAGATTACGACGGCGCGCGATCTCGCCAAGCTGAGCCGTGCCGTTCTGGCCGATTTCCCCGAGCAAGCTTCCCTCTGGGCGCTTGTCGACATGCAGATCGGGCGCCGCCGCTTGCGAACGCACAACGGTCTGCTGAAAACATACGAAGGCGCCGACGGCCTCAAGACGGGCTTCATCTGCGACTCGGGCTACAATATCGTGGCCAGCGCATCGCGGGACGGGCGCAAGCTGGTGGCCGTCGTGCTGGGCGAGCCATCCGGCCGTGATCGCAGTGTGCGCGCTGCCGGCCTCCTGCAGCACGGCTTCGACAACTATGGCTGGAAGCAGATGTTCGACACCACGACGATCGACTCGCTGGTGGTCGGAGAGGCCAAGGCTGCCACGAGCATCCGCGCGTCGCTCGCCTCCTGGCAGTGCAACGGCCGCAAGCCACCGCGCCGCCGTCTCATCGCCAAGAAGCGCAAGGCCAAGCCGGCCGCCGCCGCGCAAGCCAACACGGCAGGCAAGAGCGCGGCCGCCAGCGACGGGGTGCAGACGAGGCAGGTCAACGTGGTGAAGCCTGACGCCGCCAAATCACGGCCTGCCGCCGCGGCACAAGCCAAAACTGTACAGTGATCTAGACGATCAGTTCGAGCTTGCGCTTGATGTAAGGACAGCCGCCTGGGCCGGATGCCGGGCTGTCGTTGCTGCCCTCCGTGCCGGGCTTGGCTTGGCCGTCACCTTGGTCTTGTTTTGCAGCCTCGTCCCCGGCGGCGCCGGTCCCTGTTGCCGGGGCGGCCCCTGGTGCGGTTCGCGAGGCATCCTGTGCCGTTGCAGGCGTGGCCACAGTGAGAACGATAGCCGTCGCCGCCACCAACTGCGTGATTCTGATCATGGGTAACCTCGTCTCGCATCAGCAACATCGCTGCAGCGTGCCGGAATGCGACGCTTCGGCCAACACGTTTACGATCTTTCGCGGCCGTTCGAGGGCAGAGCACCGGCTTATGCCGGAATTGGCTTCGTTTTTGCTATTTCAACGGAGGAAGCCAATTCTTAAGGATTAACAAATGCGTTTGCCCACCGATCTCCATCGGACTCCGAGCTCCGCTGAGGTCGAATCCATGGCCTGCGTTCTCGAGGGGCAACACGGCTTTTTCGCTGCCGGCATCGCTGAGTTCTTCTCAACCTATCATGCCCTGGCAGGTGACGACGACCGCTCGCAGATGTGGACCTGCGTCGTGCGATCCATCCGCGACCGCGAGAGCGTTCGTCTCGCACGCCGCTGAGTCACCTGCATACGCCCGCCCCGCATCGGAGACTTGTTCGCAATGCAACTCGCTCGAACGGCACCGATGGACGGCGGCGCTGCGTCCCTAGTGCGGCGGGCCTTCAACACCCTTCTGCCGGCCGGTGCCGGCTCGAATGCCGTCTTTGCATTCCTCGTCCGCATCGCCAGTGCGATTATTCTGTATGTTTCCCAGATCCTGCTCGCCCGGTGGATGGGTGACACCGAGTACGGGATTTACGTCGTGGTGTGGACCTGGGTCCTGCTGCTTGGCGGCCTGTCGACCCTGGGCCTGTCGACGGCCATGATGCGGCTCCTGCCGGAGCAGCGGGAGCAAGGCACGTTCGACCTGATGCGCGGCCTGCTTCTGGGCGGGCGCGTTGCACCGGTGGCTTTCAGCGCGGGCGTCGCGATTGCCGGCCTCCTGGGTCTGAGGCTGCTGGGCAACGCCATGGATAGCCACTACCTGTTTCCCGCCTACCTGGCGCTGGTATGCCTTCCGCTCGTCACCCTGACCGATCTGCAGGACGGCATCGGACGCGCCAACGGATGGGTTGGCGCCGCCTTGCTTCCGCCCTACGTCGTGCGGCCCCTCATCGTTCTCGCGGCGATGATCATCGCGCACGAAGCCGGGCTGGAGATGTCGGCCACGACCGCTGTGGCGACTGCCATCGTCGCGGCCGCGGCAACGGCGATCCTTCAAACTTTGCTCCTCGGCCGCCGGCTTCGCAACGCGATACCGGTGGGGCCACGCACCATGGCGCTGCGCCCTTGGTTCAGAATGTCCCTGCCGCTGCTCCTCATCAGCGGGTGCGAGGTGCTGATGCAGAATGCCGATGTGCTCGTGCTCTCGCATTATCTGCCACCCGGCGACATCGCGATCTACTTTGCCGCCACGAAGACCATGAGCGTCGTCCTGTTCGTACACTTCGCCGTCGGCAGCGCCTTTGCCAACCGGTTCGCATCGCTCGACGCGCGCGGCGATCGGGCGGGCCTGACGCATGCCATCAGGCAGGCCGTCAACTTCACATTCTGGCCATCGCTTGCCATGGCGGTCGGGATCCTCGCTCTCGGCAAACCGCTGCTTTGGTTGTTCGGGCCGCAGTTTACGGCCGGCTATGGTTTGATGGCCATATTGGCGATTGGCTATCTGGTGAAGGCCGCGACCGGACCTTCCGATTTCATCCTGAACATGCTTGGTGCGCAACGGGCATGCGCTGCGGCCCTCGCAGGAACTGTCGTGCTCATTGTTGTGCTTTGCGCGCTGCTCGTGCCGGTTTTCGGAGCGACGGGCGCTGCGATCGCCACGGCGGCATCATGGTCAGCCAATGCGGCACTCAACGCGATTCTGGCGCGACGGCAGCTTGGCCTCAGGATCACGATCTTTAGCAATACGCCGCTCCCGCTCTCTCGCAGGAGCGTTCAGCCGGCTTAGAGCGGCGAGCCGACGACCAAGGTCCAGAACGTCTTGAACTCGGTCTTGGGATCCTGCACGAGGGCAATACCCATGTGCTCCGCATCGGTCAGCAAGAGATTCTTGTTGTGGCCGGGGCTTTCCTTCCAACCCTTGAAAACCTCGTCGATCGAAGCCTGTCCGGTGCCGACGTTCTCCGCCGCGAGCCGCGCGTTATAGCCGGCGCGCTTGACCCGATCCCACGGATTGGACCCATCGGAGCCGTAATGCGAGATGCGGTCCCATTTGGCGAGATCGCGCGAATGCGCCTTGGCCGCACCGGAGAGTTCGGCGTTGAGCTTCAGCGGCTTCAGGCCCTTTTCCTTGCGATAGGCATTGATGAGCTCGCGCGCCTTATCCGCATCGAGTTGCGTTGCCGAATAGTTCCGGTCCCCGAGGGCTCCCGGCGGAGCACGCTCGTATGATCCCTGCGGAGCTTTGTCGTCGAGCTTGGCAAATTTTTGGGGTGTGGCGCTGGCTGTGGTGACCCGAGCCGTCGGCTCGCCACCCAAGGAGCCCTGCCGACTACTCGTCGTGCGTCGCAGGGACGACGTGTCGGTATCCGTGCCAGCGAAGCCGGAACTCAGGCTCGACGAGTTGAGGCTGCAGCCGGTGAGTAACATCAGAACGCCAGCCGCTAGCAGAACGCGGTACATACTTTTTACTCCCGCCAAAGGACGCGCGGAAAACTGTCCACATCATGCCGCCCAGGTCTTAACCGGCCGTTAAGATTAATGGACAGATACGAATCAATCGGACGTCCTGCATAGGCGGCATCCGACTGGCTCCAGGTCTTCAGCATTTTTGAACCCGTCTTCCCCGAACCGGATTCGACTGCAATACCTTGACGTTAATGGGGCGGGAATCACGAGGCTGCCACAATTCAGTTGCCCCGCAGAACCACTCCGATGCCGACAGCCGAATTGACCAGGCCCCGCGAATATTCTACTTGGCCGGAGCCGGCATTTTCTCTCACAATGCCAATCATTTCCCGGTGATTCGCGCGTCCGGTGGCTGTCTCAAGGCCTGTCCGAGATTTGCCCTCGATCTGGCAGGTGTTGTTCGCGCCAGGGAGACGCGAGCCCATGAACCTTGCAGCATTGAAGCTTGCCCGGACAACACAACCCGGAGCCGTGGCCGCCGCCCGGCTGTCGGGCATCGTCCTCGTCCGCCTCGGCGCCGCGCCGGACGGCCGTGACCATGCCGACCTCGCGCGCGACCTTTTGCCGATCATCTCGCACAAGCTGTCGCCGGACGACTGGCGCAAAGTCCTCTCCGGCATTGTCGCCTCATTGGCGGCCAGCGGCTACGTGGGCACGTCCGGCAACACCAGCCGGGCGACTGGCACCGGCAAGGCAGCGGCCGTCGAATTTCTTGGCCTGCGCAAGTCCGGCGCCTTGCCGGCGTGGCCCGACATTCGCGACGGGGCGCTGATCGCCCGTGCGCTGGGCCTGGAGAAGGAGCCCGCCAGCCGCCTCAAGGGCCTCGCCAAGCTGGACGGGCTGCGGTGCCTCATCGTGCTCGGCACATACGGTCTCAAGTTTCGCGGACCCGTCTCGGCGTCCCGTTTGCGCTCAGCCCTTGCGGTGATCGCGCTCGAGCGTGCCTTCGGCAATCAGATCAAGCACGGCCTGGGCGAGAAACCCGGCCTTTCGCCCAAGTCGGGCCGCTTGCTCGCGGGGCAACTCGCATCCAAGCCACGCGACTTCGGGACGGACGGACGCCTCATTGCAGCTCTCGCCGCCGACGCCGTCGAAGCGCCGCGCTCCGACATCGGCACGCTGCGGTTGGGCGTGCTGCGGCGTTTCATAACGAATGCCGAAGCAAAACAACCAGCAGCATCAGCGGCGCCAAAGGCGCGGTCATCACGATCGCACAAAGCCCGAGCCAACGAAGCCGCGCCACTTCCGCAACCAAACGCGACCCTTGTGCAAGTCGCTCAGCCCGCTGCGATCTCCGATCGCCCCGATCCGGCGCAATTCACGCGCGCCGTTCTCGCCGCGGCACGGACCAAAGCGGAAGGCTGGCCGGGAAATCGCAAGGCCTACGTCTCGCACGTCTGGCACACCGTTCGCGATGAGCAATCGCAATGGGCGCTCACCGAGATCGAGTTCAAGTGCATGCTGACCGAAGCGCATCGCACCGGGCTGCTGACGCTCGTCACTGCCGATCTGAAGAACCCGCGGGCCCTCAAGGAATTGCAGGAGTCCGCGATCAGCTACAAGAACACCATCTGGCACTTCATCCGCGTCGAAGACTAAGAGTGCTACCGGAAAAGCGGGAACTGGCTTTCCGGTAAGAAGCACGACGAAATCCTAGGCGCGAGCAACCGAGAAAATCCGTGGCAAGAAACGCAGCAGGCAGGCCGAGCGACGTGCACGAAACCCTTCCGCAGGAAAAGCTGGCGGCTGCCTTCGAGCATTCGATCACGTGGGAGGACGATCTCTGGCGCGCCGATCCCGTCGATGTCGAGCAGGTGCATGCCGCCGCGCGCCGCAAGTTCAAGAACCTTCTCGACGCCGTGACCTCGGGCCAGGGCTCAGCAGCCCAAGCCCGTATCCTGCTATTCCATGGCCAGTCGGGAGCCGGCAAGACGCATCTCATCCGCGCTCTGCGCACTTCGGCGCATCGCGCAGGCAAAGCCTACTTCGGCTACGCGCAGATGACGCCAGACATCACAAACTACGCGGAATATTACCTCCGCCGACTCGTGAGCTCGCTCGAGAAATCGTACGATCCGGACGGCGTCAGCGAAAGCGCTCTGGCGCGCCTAACCAACAAACTCGTCGGCGACGCCCAGGTGCTGGGCGAGGGCGAGCTCGCCGAGCTCCGCGAAACCCAACTCGACGAGCCGACGCTGGCCCGCTTCATCATCGAACTTGCCGACGACATCGTCGCCAGTCCCAAGTTTGCGGATCAGGAGCTGGACATCAACATCGTGCGCGCGCTGCTCTACATGCAGCGGGCCGACCCGCGCATCGACCAGCGCGTGCGCCAGTACCTGTCGGGGCGGCTGCTCAACGACCTGTCGCATCAGGCCGTGGCGGCGCTGGACGCGAACTCAGGAGATGGGCGCGCCTTCGAGATCATCGAGAGCTTCGGCAAGCTCATGTGGACGGTCGATCGCGCCGCGATGGTCTTTTGCATCGATCAGGTCGAGGATCTGCGCTTCTTCGACAATGCCGAGGAGCGCTTTCAGAAGGCCATCCGCGATCTCATCCAGATCGCCAATCGCGTGCCGACGGCCATCATTCTGATTTCGTGCCTTGGCGACTTCTACGATCAAGTACGCGGCGTTCTGGCCCAATCCTACATCGACCGCATCGAAAAGGCCGGCCCCGTCGCATTGTTGGAGAATCGCACGCCGGACGAGGCGCGCCTGATCATATCCAAGCGCCTGGAGCATGGCGGCCCCGGCAGCGGTCCGAGCGTCCCCGACGCGTCTAAATTCTTTGGGCCTCAGTTCTTCGAGGAATTCGGCGGCCTTTCGACACGCCGGCTGCTCGAGCATGCCCAGACCCGCCTGAAATCCAACACCGCCGACGACGTCGAAGAAAGCATCGCGAGCGGCGGCGCAGAGGAAGGCGCAAACTTCATATCGACGCTGGCGGCTGCCCTGGGCTTTGGCTCGGCTCCGGGTGCAGAGGGGTCGCGTTCACCGGGCGTCGATTTCCGCGACCTTTGGGATCGCTTCGTCAACGGGTCGGAGGCCGAGATGGTCTCTGATGATTCCGAACTGCTGGATGTCCTGTCGGCGGCCCTTGGGCTAGCCAAGGACGAATGGGGCAGCAGCATTCACCTGTCGGTAACGAAGATCAATCTCGCTTCGGACCTGCCGGCGCTCGACATAACCGTGAAGCAGAAGACCGGCGTAGCTATGGACGGCCGCATCTTCATCTGCAATCGACCGACACAGGGCGGCGGCCTCAAGCGCCAGCTCGACAAGGTGTTGGCCTCGATGCAGGGCAAGACCTGCTTCATGCTGCGCGCCAGCGATTTTCCGCCGAACCGCAAGAACCAGACGGCACAAGCATTCCGCAAATTCCGCGAAACAGGCGGCCGCTCCGTCATGGTTCCCATTCCGGAGTGGGAGCGCATGATGATGGTGCGCGAGTTTCACGCCCGGCACAAACTCGATCCCGGATTCGCGGCTTGGTTCGAGCAGACGAAGCTGCTTTCCAGCCTCATCTTGATCGTTCAGATTCTGCGGCTCGATCTGCTCGGACGTCAGGTGCCGGGCAGGGCCGGCAATGGTGTGCACACTTTGACGGTCGTGCACGACGCGACCGACGCCTCGACGGATACGCCGTCTATCGAAGAGGTACCGGTATTGCCGTCGTCGAACAAGGCATCGTTGGGGCACGCGCTCGCCGATTGGACTGGCTGGGGCTCCAATGCTCCGGCGACGCCGGAAGAGGACGAACTGCCGCTCTCCGTCATTCTGGATGAGAATGCGTCTGGCACCCGCAGCATTGTCGCTGGCCGAGAAATGGGCAAACAGTCCAAGCCCATCTCACTCAATAAGGATGTGCTCAAGCGCCACGCCGCGGTGCTGGGTGGCTCCGGCTCGGGCAAGACGACGCTGGCCCTGTGCCTCATCGAGCAGTTGCTGCTAAAGGGCATTCCGGCCGTCCTCATCGATCGCAAGGGCGACTTGTGCTCCTACGCCAATCCAGACGTCTGGCGCGGCGCCGACGGAGAGTTCGGCGAGAAGCGCGGCGAGCGCGAGAAGCTTGCCGATCTGATCGACGTTGCCGTGTACACGCCGGGCCGCGCATCCGGCCGGCCCATCTCCATCACACTGCTCCCGACCGGCATCAGCGAGCTGCCCGAGCACGAACAGCAGCTCTTGGCCAATCTGTCCGCCGCCGCGCTGGGCGACATGCTGCATCTCAAGAATTCCGCGACGCATCAGAAGCAGTCAGGCACGCTGTCTGTGGCGCTCCGCATCCTAGGCGCTCGCCATAGCCGCGAGGTGACGCTGGCCGACCTCATTTACCTGCTTGAGGACGAGGATCCCGAGCTCAGCGATCTGACCCAGCGTATGGACCCCTCCGGCAAGATCCGGCGCGATCTCGTAGGACAGCTCGATAGCTTGCGCCATCGCAATGCGGCGCTGTTCGAAGGCGGCGGCGAGCCGCTGCGCATGGATGCGCTGCTGGGCCTCGGCCCTTACGCGCGGCCCGACGGACGCACGCGTCTCTCGATCATCTATACGGGCTTCCTCGGCGACAACGAGAACATCCTGTTCTGGGTCTCGCAGTTCCTGTC
>CADEFX010000040.1 GCA_902826715.1 uncultured Hyphomicrobiales bacterium
CGCCGCAAAGCGCAAGATCCAGGCCATGATCGCCTTCCTGCTGCCCAAGTCGAAAGTCGAGAGCGCGGACGAGGCCGACGCGCTGGCCATCGCCATCTGCCATTGCAATCACCGCACGAGCCCCGCTGCACGTTTGGTTCGGGAAGCGGCGCTGGCGCGGAGAGAGACATGATCGGCAAGCTGCGCGGCAAGGTGGATGCGATCGGCGAATCCCACGCCATCATCGACGTCAATGGTGTGGGCTATGAGGTGCAACTCTCGGCGCGCACGCTGCGCAATATGAAGCAGGGCGAGGAGGTGTCGCTCACCATCGACACCCATGTGCGCGAGGACGCCATCCGCCTGTTCGGCTTTGCGAGCGAGGTGGAGCGGAGCTGGTTCCGCACGCTGCAGACCATTCAGGGCGTCGGCTCCAAGGTGGCGCTGGCCACGCTCGGCACGCTGTCGCCGCAGGATCTGGCGTCCGCCATCGCCCTGCAGAACTGGGCGGCCGTTGAGCAGACGCCCGGCGTCGGCAAGAAGCTGGCGCAGCGCATCGTCGCCGAGCTGAAGGACAAGGCGCCGGCCCTGTCCGTTGCCGGGCTCAACGTTCCGGCAACCGTGAACGGCAAGGCGGCGACCCCGCCGGCTGAAGCAAGTGCCATGGCCGAAGCCATCTCTGCGCTCATCAATCTTGGCTACAATCCCGCCCAGGCCAACGCCGCTGTCGCCACGGCTTTGAACGAACTCGGTGACAAGGCCGAGACGGCCGGCTTAATCCGGCGCGGCCTCCGCGAGTTGGCGCGGTAGCGTCTGGCTTTAGATCGAACGACCTCTCCCCCGGCGTTCCCGGACGCCGCGCATGCGAAGCCTGCGCGTCGATCCGGGATCTTCACACGTCTCGTTCAATGCGCGCCGCGTGCTCCTCGCTGGCGGGGAAGGCCCCGGCTGATCGGCGCATCCGCGCCATCGCCGGGGACGCAGTTTCTTGTCGTATTGGCGCTTCCGTGAGTCCACCTATTGCATAAAGGTGCCAGCTACTTCGGCCAAAGGATCATCTGCGTGCAGCGAAAGTGCGCGATGGGCTTCGTGCCGCCTTCCGGCGTCACGCTCGCATCCCACACCTGTGTCGTGCGGCCCTGATGCAGCGGCCGCGCCGTGCACACGATCGCGCCCTGGCGCGCCGTACCGAGAAAATTGCTTTTCAGTTCAACCGTGGTGAAGCCCGACGCACCGTCCGGCAGGCTGCGAATCGTACCGTAGCCGCAGCACGAATCGGCCAGTGAGACGACAGCGCCCGCATGCAGGAAGCCGTTCCACGCCGCCAGCGCCTTGCGCACGGCCATGGTGGCGATGACTTCGTCAGGCTCGACCTTGATGAAACTCATGCCGAGATGCCCCGGCAGATAGTCCTGCCCCGCGCCGTTCCACTGTTCCAGTGTCTGCGGAATTGTGATGTCCATGCCTTCCCTCGGATCAATAAAGCCCTGCCGGCGACGGGCGTGAAATGACCAGCCAGCTTGTCATGAGGTTACGGATGCCACAATCGCGGCATGTTGAGATGTGCCAGCGGCGCTTGACGCGGATCGCGAATAGCGTCACGAACAAAACATGACCGACCGCTTGGTAGCCGCAGCCCCAAAGGACGGCGACGCGCTCGATGCGACGCTGCGCCCGCAGTCGCTGTCGGACTTCATCGGCCAGGAGCAGGCGCGCTCCAACCTGCGCGTGTTCATCCAGGCGGCGAAGGGGCGCGGTGATGCCCTCGACCACGTGTTGTTCGCCGGCCCGCCGGGCCTCGGCAAGACGACGCTGGCGCAGATCATGGCCAAGGAGCTGGGTGTCGGCTTCCGCGCCACGTCTGGCCCCGTGATCTCAAAGGCGGGCGATCTTGCAGCGCTGCTGACCAATCTCGAAGATCGTGATGTCCTCTTCATCGACGAGATCCATAGGCTCAACCCCGCCATCGAGGAAATCCTCTATCCGGCCATGGAGGACTTTCAGCTCGATCTCATCATCGGCGAGGGCCCCGCCGCGCGATCGGTGCGCATCGATCTGGCCAAGTTCACGCTCGTGGGCGCCACGACGCGCGCCGGACTTCTCACCACGCCGCTGCGCGACCGCTTCGGCATTCCCGTCCGTCTCAACTTCTACACCCACGCCGAGCTCGAACTGATCGTCACGCGCGGAGCGCGCGTCCTTAAGGCGGATATCAGCCCGGACGGAGCGCAGGAAATCGCCCGCCGCGCGCGGGGCACCCCGCGCATCGCCGGGCGGTTGCTGCGGCGGGTGCGCGATTTCTCCTCCGTTGCCGGCGCCACCTGCATCACCGCGGAGATCGCCGACCGGGCCCTGCGCCAGCTCGAGGTCGACAGCGAAGGCCTGGACGCGCTCGATCACCGTTATTTGAACTGCATCGCCAAGAACTATGACGGCGGCCCGGTCGGCATCGAGACCTTGTCGGCCGCGCTGTCGGAACCCCGCGATGCTCTGGAGGAAATCGTCGAGCCCTTCCTGCTGCAGCAGGGGTTCGTCGGCCGGACGCCACGGGGGCGGGTGCTGACGCTGAGAGCCTACAAGCACCTGGGCCTAGCCGGTCCGGCGCGGACCGCGACGCCGCAGTTTGCCCTGTTCGAAGGCGAGGACGATGAGTCCGAGACCGGCGCCGGGACGGCTGGAACCGGTTAATCGGCTTTCACGGTCAGGCTTGCATTTGCCGTATTGCCCGGGCAACGAATGGCCCATGTGCGGTGGAATGGTTTTACCTGCGAATGCATACACAAGCTAAGGCGCGGCAGCCTTTGTTGACACGTCGCCGTGTGCTCACCGGCTTCGGCGCGGCAGCGACGTCCGCCTTGGCCCTCGGCGGCTACGCTTTTGCCCTTGAGCCCATGTGGCGGCTCAACATCACGCGATACCGGGTGAAACCGCCGCGATGGCCTAGCGGTTTGAAGCTTTCGATCGGCGTGATCGCGGACATTCATGCCAGCGAGCCGGTGATGCCTGTCGGCCGGGTTGCCGCGATCGCCGAGCGCGCCATGGCGCTGCAGCCTGATGTCATCGTCTTGCTGGGGGATTTTGCCGGGCACAGTCGTTTCCAGACCAAGCGGGTGCCGCCGGAAGCGTGGTCGGAAGCTCTGAGCACTTTGCGCGCTCCCCTCGGTGTGCATGCGGTTCTCGGCAATCACGACTGGTGGGACGACGATCTGGCCCAGTCTCTCAGGCACGGACCGACCGTCGGCCATCGCGTGCTCGAGCGCGTCGGCATTCCCGTCTACGAGAACGACGTGGTCCGGCTCGGCAAGGATGGGCAGGCATTCTGGCTCGCCGGTCTGGGCGACCAGCTCGCCTTCATCGATCGCAACAAGAGGGGGTTCGCGCGCTTCCGCGGCGTCGACGACCTGAAGGGAACGCTCGCTAAGGTGACCGACGATGCTCCCGTCATTCTGCTGGCACATGAGCCGGACATCTTCCCGGTCGTGCCCGATCGCGTGGCGCTGACTTTGTCGGGACACACGCATGGCGGACAGGTGCGCGTGCTCGGCTATTCGCCCATCGTGCCGTCGCGCTACGGCAACCGCTACGCTTACGGCCATGTGGTGGAGGACAACCGGCACTTGATCGTCTCGGGAGGCCTTGGATGCTCCAAACTTCCCGTCCGCTTCGGCGTGCCGCCGGAGATCGTGATGATTGATGTCTCAGCCTGACGCCGATATGGCCTGGCCTGACCTCGCGGGGCGGTTGGTCAAGGACGAGGCGGGGCTGGCGCACGTCCTGCCGGTGCGCGTCTATTTCGAGGACACGGATTTTTCGGGCCTCGTGTATCACGGCTCCTATGTGCGCTGGTGCGAGCGCGGCCGGTCGGATTTCCTGCGCCTGCTTGGCAACAGTCATCGTGATCTTGATGTGGGTGTGGATGCGCGCGAGCCTGCTGCCTTCGTCGTGCGCCGCATGCGCCTCGACTTTTTGAAGCCCGCCCGCATCGATGACGTCCTGGGCATCAGAACGCGGGTTAAGGAGATCGCGGCCGCGACGCTGACGCTCGACCAGGCCGTGTACCGCGACGAAGTCTGCCTGTTCGAGGCAGAGGTCATGGTCGTGCTGGTGGGCCGGTCGGGCAAGCCGCAGCGCCTCGGCCGAATGATTCGCGAGGCGCTGGCGCGGACATAAAGCGGCGTGCGCGCATTCGGCGTCTTGAATTTCGCGCCCGGCTGCGGTCTAGGTTGCGGGCCGGTCGGGCCATGACACGCGGCATGAGCCCAAGTTTAGTCACATTGCAGGGCAACATGCCGCGATTGACGGGGATCGCGGGCCCACCGGCAAATGCTTGAATTTGGAGCGACTCCGGCTACGTCGCGTTCGGCCGGACTCAGATTGCGGGGCCTCGCATGCGTGGCCACTGATGCGACGGAATTGACATGAATCCCACAGACGTAGTGAAGGGCGTGATCTCGACCGCCGCGGGCAATGGTCAGGTCTCGTTTCTGGAGCTTTTTCTCCAAGCCCACATCGTCGTCAAGCTGGTGATGATCGGGCTCATCCTGGCCTCTGTCTGGTCGTGGGCGATCATTGTCGAAAAGATCTTCGCATTTCGCCGTGCGCGCGTCGAAGCTGATCGCTTCGAGCAGCTGTTCTGGTCGGGTCAGTCGCTGGAGGAACTCTACACGGGGCTTTCCGGCAACCGTACGTTCTCGATGGCCGCGTTGTTCGTCGCCGCCATGCGCGAGTGGAAACGCTCCGTGGAAGGCAACATCCGCGCGCTGGGCGGAATCCAGCTCCGCGTTGAGAAGGTCATGGACGTCACCATCAGCCGCGAGATGGAGCGGCTGGATCGCCGGCTTCTGTTCCTGGCGACCGTCGGCTCCACGGCACCGTTCGTTGGCCTCTTCGGCACGGTCTGGGGCATTATGTCGAGCTTCCAGGCCATCGCCACGTCCAAGAACACGAGCCTCGCCGTTGTGGCGCCGGGCATCGCGGAGGCGCTGTTCGCGACCGCGCTGGGATTGCTCGCGGCTATTCCGGCGGTCATCGCCTACAACAAGTTCTCTGCTGACTCCTCGCGCCTGAGCCAGCGTCTGGACGCATTTGCCGATGAGTTCTCGGCGATCGTCTCGCGGCAGATCGACGTTCGCACCTGACGGAGACGGTCATGGGCGCGAGCCTCAATTCGGCATCGGGTGGCGGCGGACGGCGCGGCAAGCGCCGCCGTCATGCGCCCATGAGCGAGATCAACGTCACGCCGTTCGTCGACGTCATGCTCGTGCTCCTCATCATCTTCATGGTCACCGCACCGCTGTTGACCGTCGGGGTTCCTCTCGAATTGCCGCAGGCTAAGGGCAAGCAGCTCGAAGCCAACAAGGAGCCCATCGTCGTCTCCGTGACACAAAAGGGCGATGTGTTCCTTGGACAAGAGGAAAAAACGCCGATGCAGCTCGACGAGATCGGGCCCAAGCTCAATGCCGTGGCAGCCAACCGGGGCGGCGCCGATGAGCCCATTTTCGTCCGCGGCGACAAGAGTGTGGAATACGGGCTCGTCGCTCGTGTCATGGGCCGCATCAAGGAAGCGGGTTTCAAGAAGATTTCGCTGATCACGGAGGTGGAGGGCGGAGGCTAGTGTGATGATCGAGAAGTCCGCACCATCGCGCCGGGCAAGGTCGGGAAGCGGACTTTTCGACCTGAATCGCGCTAGCAAATTGATTTTCCTAGTGTCCTTCAGGTCGCGAAATTCGTACCGGGGTCGCCGCACAGTGAAACGAATTTCGCGGTCAGGACACTAGGCGTGTATTTCGGGCTCGCAGTCTCGCTTCTGCTGCACAGCGGTCTGCTTGCCTGGGCGCTTGTGTCGATCCATGCGCCTCTCGACATACCGGCGTCGTCCACGGATGCCGTCGCCGTGGACTTCGTCACCATCTCTGACGTGAACAAGATGCGGCAGGGAAGCCGGCAGTCGAAGCTGAACGAGTCCATCCCCAAGGAGAACACCAAGGCCGATCCGGCGCTGAAGGAGACGAAGAAACCCAAGGAGGTCACGCCCCCTCCCTCCAAGAGCGAGCCCCCGCCCGAGGAAACGGCCAAGGAAGAAGCAAAGCCCGCGGAACAGAAGCTTGCCGCCGTTCCCCCGAAAGCCGAGCCGAAGCCTGAGGCCAAAGTCGAGCCGAAGTCGGAGCCCGACAAGGCGGCGCTCGACAAAAAGCTCGCCGAGCTTGCAAAGGAGCCGCTGCCCGGCCCCACGCCCGAGGAATTGAAGAAGATCGAGGACGACAAGCTCGCTGCGCAGAAGGAAGCGGAGCAGAAGGCCGAGGCTGAGAAGAAAGTCGAGGCCGAACGCGAGGCGGAAGCGGAACGCAAGGCCGAGGCGGACAAGAAGGCCGAGGCCGAACGCAAGGCCGAAGAGGAACGCAAGGAGCAGGAAAAGAAACACGTCGCCGAGGAAAAGCGCAAGGCCGAGGAAAAGAAGAAGGCTGAGCTCAAGCGCTTGGCCGACAAGAAGAAGGCCGACGAGAAGAAAAAGCGCGAAGCCGAGGCCAAGAACAAGCTCGATCTCGATCGCCTTTCGGCGCTGATCGACAAGTCGGAGCCCAAGTCGGCGCCCGCCGGCGGACATGAGCCCGATGCGCAGACCAAGGCCAAGGGGCCGGTCATGGGCGACCGTGATGGAAGGGATTCCGTCAACTCGGCAACCGAGGCGTCACGGCTGCTGGGCATGATCGTTTCAAAGGTGAAATCGTGCTGGAATATTCAGGCCGGTATGGAGGGAGCAAGTGAGCTGGTCCCCATCGTGGAATTCGAGCTTAATCGCGACGGCACGGTTCGCGGCATGCCGCGCCTTGCCAATGCGCAGAGCTCGGAGCGATTTCGGGCAGCCGGCGACGCTGCCATGCGTGCCGTTATCGAGTGCCAACCCTACAATCTGCCACCCGACCGCTACGACATGTGGGCCGTCGTGAAGCTGCGCTTTGATCCGAGCCAGATGTTCCGCTAAGCAAGCGAACAAGCCTTAAATCCGAACTACTCCCAAAGCAGAAATTCCGGCGGCTGGCACCGGAGGCGTCGTTTCAAAGGCAGACCTATGATCGATACTTTTTTGTCGCGCCGCACGGTTCTCGGCGGACTAGCCGCCGCTGCGATGGGGGCTGGTAGGTCTGGCGTGGCTCTGGCGCAGCAGCGCCGCGCGCTTGAAGGGGATGTAACGGAAGCCAACCTGCGGCCCCGGCCCATCGCCATCCCTGAGTTCCTGGGCGAGGACCAGCGACTGTCGGCCGGCATCACCGAGGTCATCTCGGCCAATCTGGAACGCTCCGGCCTATTTGAGCCGCTGGATCCACGAGGCTTCATCGAGCGAATCAACGACCTCAACATGACGCCTCGCTTTGCCGACTGGCGCAGCTCCGGTGCGGAGGCGCTGGTGGTCGGGCGCGTAGCTCCCGCCGCGGGCAGTCGCGTGAATGCGGAATTCCGCCTTTGGGACGTCGTGCTCGGCAAGCAGCTGGCCTCGGGGCAGTTCTCCACGCCGTCGCAGAACTGGCGGCGGGTCGGCCACATCATCTCCGATCAGGTGTGGGAGAAGCTGACGCTGGAGCGGGGCTACTTCGACACGCGCATTGTGTTCATCGACGAGACGGGCCCCAAGGAGAAGCGGGTCAAGCGGCTCGCCATCATGGACCAGGACGGCCACAACGTTCGGCTGCTGTCGCAGGGGCAGGAGCTGGTGCTCACGCCCCGTTTCAGCCCGACCAACCAGGAAATCACGTACATGTCCTATACGCGCGATCAACCGCGCGTTGTGCTGATGCGGATGGACACCGGCGAGCGGGAGGTCGTCGGAGACTTCCCCGGCATGACGTTCGCGCCTCGCTTTTCGCCGGACGGCCAGAGAGTCGTGATGAGTCTGCAGCAGGGATCCGATTCGTCCATCACGGAAATGGACATGCGCAGCCGCCAGACCCGCCAGCTGACCCGTGGCGGAGCCCTCGACACAAGCCCTTGCTATGCCCCCGACGGGCGCCAGATCGTGTTCGAGTCGGACCGGGAAGGATCGCAGCAGCTTTACGTGATGGGGGCCGACGGCGGGGGCGCGCGTCGCATCAGCTTGGGGGATGGCCGCTATTCGACGCCCGTCTGGTCGCCGCGCGGAGACTACATCGCCTTCACCAAGCAATTGTCGGGACGATTTCTGATCGGTGTGATGCGTTTTGACGGCTCAGGCGAGCGCATCCTCACGGAAGGCTTTCACAACGAGGGGCCGACGTGGGCTCCGAATGGAAGATTTTTGATGTTTTTCCGAGACTTGTCTGGCCCCAAAGGCGGTCCGAAGCTGTATTCGATCGACCTCACAGGCCGCAATGAGCGCCAGGTGCAGACGCCCTCATTCGCCTCCGACCCGGCTTGGTCGCCACTCCAAAAATAAGTTTACCATTTACGGGATCTTTACCGCGTTCATGGCTTTTTAAGTGCGGGCCAGCGGAGAAATTTCGCGCCGCGAGCCTGCATGTTGCTGCAGCTTGTCCGGGGGTCTCGTGGCAGGTCAGCGGTGCGTGGGAATCGTGCTGATCCGGCGTGTCATTTTCGCATCTCAAGGTTGGGAAAGCAGTTGGAAAACTGCCTCTGTCCTTGATCTGAAAGGGTGACACCGGTAGGCCAGTAAAGGCGATTGCCGAATAAGCATCAGGAGAGAAGACATGCAGGTTATGAAGGGCGCGATCGTTGTGGCGACGATCATCGCGGCTGTGGCTGTGGGAGCCTGCCGTCGCGAAGTTGCGCATGAGCCCATGAAGCTCGGCGCCGAAGTTCCTGCTTCCACGCAGGTTGCTCGCTAACAGTTCGGACAAGCCTTTGGTGGGCTTTGAAGGGGGATATGACATGAAGAAAGCTATCGTTCTTGCTGCTCTGGTTGCGGCTGTTGCCGTTGGCGCCTGCCGTCGTGAAGTCGCGCATGAGCCGATGAAGCTCGGCGCCGACGTGCCGGTTGCTGCGCAGGTCGCTCGCTAACCCGACTTGCAGATGTTGGGGCTCCTTGAGCCCCAAGCATCTGGTTCTTATCGAGGCCGTGTTTTGACGCGATAGGCGTCGAGCGCGGCCTCGATGCGTTTTGTATTGGCGCGGCAACGAGTTCCGGTGTGTTTGGCTGAAATGCGGGGAAAAGCGCGCTGGGGCCTTGCATGGCAATTCCGCTTCGTGTTCTGAGTTTTGCCAGACCGTGGTCACATTTTGCGCACGGTATGCGCTTAACGATCACACTGAGAGTTATCGGCGGATCTGTCGCTCGATGGCTGTGAGCGGCAAGCGTGCGGCTTGGCGCTAAGGAAGGGGGTACCGATGGAATTCGCACCTTGGCGTTCGCGTTCCGCTCGTTTGGCGGCCGTGATCGCGGTGGCGATCGGCATGGCGGCGTGCTCCCAAACTCCCAAGCCCGAGGACGCGCTGGGCGCCTACGGCAAAGGCGGACCGGCAACGCCGGGCTCGACGCGAGACTTTGCCCAGAACGTCGGCGACATCGTCTACTTCTCCACCGACCAGACCGACCTGTCGCCGGAAGCACAGCAGACGCTGGGAAGCCAGGCGCGCTGGTTGCAGAAGTATAGCCAGTATTCCATGACGATCGAAGGACACGCCGACGAGCGCGGCACGCGCGAATACAACATCGCCCTGGGTGCCCGCAGAGCGCAGAACGTCCGTGACTTCCTGGCGCGCAACGGCGTAAGCCCATCGCGCATCCGCACGATTTCCTATGGCAAGGAGCGGCCGGTTGCCGTCTGCAACGACATCTCGTGCTGGTCGCAGAATCGGCGCGCACAGACGGTCCTGAACGGGCGCGGCGCCGGCTCGTGAGGTGCGGCGGCGTTCAATTGCAATGCTAGCGCTCTCGCGTTGCAGCAAACAAAAATCGGCCTAATTGTTCGTATACGCCGTCCGTGTGTGGCGTATTCAAAGATGCGGGAATTGGGCAATGCCGTGCGACCCTGGTAGCTTGTGGGCTCGGCTACGTTCGTCATGTCGTGACGTTTCCGTTATCGGTTTGGCTCTTGTGATCGGCGCCGGTGTTGCCGTGGCGCAATCGCGCGATGCGAGCCTGGGGGCGCGGGGTTCACCTGCAGCCTTCGGTAGCTGGCGATCGAACGCGGCAGAGCATCGGGCAGCGCAGTATCTCGACGACGCGCGCATGCTGCTTGGCAGCGGCAATGCGCTCGAAGGCCGCCGCCGGCTGGAAATTCTCGTGGCGCGCTTTCCCGATACCAAAGCCGCGGACGAGGCGCGTGCCCAACTCTCGCGCCTGTACGCCGAGCCTACCCGCGACATCGTCCGAACGAATGTGCGTCCCGGCGGCGACGTTGCGCCGCCCAGCAGCAGTGTCGTGGCCGACGTCCGTCCTGGATCGCAGGCAGGTATCACCGAGGCCCGCTTCGCCGCCGCGGCGGAATGGGATTTGCGCATCACTGCGGGTGATCGCGTCTTCTTCGGCGACGGCAGCGCCGACCTTGGCTCTAGCGCGCGCTCGGTGCTGGGCGCCCAAGCCCGCTGGCTGAAACAGAATCCCGAGGTGCTTATCATTCTTGAGGGACACGCGCATGAGCCCGGCACCGAGGGCTCCAACGCCGACCTTGCCTTGCGGCGGGCTCAGGCGGTACGCGGCCGCCTCGTCGATCTGGGTATCGACGGCGCGCGCATTGCGGTCGAGGCCCGCGGCCGGCTGCATCCTGTCGCGCTATGTGCCGCGTTGGACTGTGCTGCGCAGAATCGTCGCGTCGTGACGCGTCTGGCGGCTGCGCCGCGCGCCGCGGCCATGCCGGTGCGCCAGACACGCGTCGGGACGTCCGGGAACAATTAGAGTGTGGGCATGGGAGCTTGGCGCTTCCATGTAAAAGGATCGCGCTCTAGTGTCCCGAACCTATGGCCTTATCCGTTGGCCCGAGGATACTCAGGTGATGGTAGTGCGAGATCACAATGTCATGCTTGGCAAAAGGCGCCTCTTTCGCGCGAGCGGCGTCGCAGCAGCGGCTGTCGCGTTGTCGCTGACGGCGGCCGTCGCCCAGCAGCAACCCCAGCAACTGCCGTCGGCGCAGAGCCGTCCGCCGGCACGCGGACCCGCGACGACCGGCACGGCGGCCAAGACGGAGCCGTCGCAGGCGCGCGGCGGCAGCGAGGCGCAGCTGCGGCAGCGGGTCGAGCAGCTCGAGGAGCAACTTACGGACATGCAGGTGGTGATCGGCACGCTCGAATCTATGGCGCGTGCGCCGGCGCAGGGCGGATCGGCGGCACCAGCGCCGCGCGGCGGCTTCTCGGGGGGCGACGGCGGAGATCCGGCGCGCATCGACAGCCTCGAGACGCAGATCCGCGCGCTGACGAGCCAACTCGAACAGCTCTCCGATCAGGTGCGGATCCTGGGCGGGCGGCGCTCGGACGCGGGTGGTTCCGGCAACAGTGGATTTGGTGGCCGCGACGGCGGTGCGTCCGGCCAGCGGCCTGACGCCGGTTCGAGCGGCGGGGGGGTCGGTAATCAGGTCGGTGCGGCGCCGCGCCCCGACTTCGGCGGCACGAGCGGTGGTGGCCAGTTCGCCAGTCGCGAGGCAAGTGGCGGCGGGCCTCGTTCGGACGCGGGCGGCGGCCGGCAAAGCGGATCCGGCGGTGGCACCGTGGGCAGTTTCGGGTCGGTCACGGTCACGCCCGGGCCGGACCGCGATCCCATCGGTCGCATGATCGCGACGGATCAGGACCGCACCGAAGAGGCGTCTGCCCAGCAATCCGTCCAGCGGCCGTCCATGAGTTCCGGCGGCAGCGCCAAGGAGCTGTACGAGACGGCTTACGGCTACCTGCTGCAGCAGGACTACGGTGCGGCAGAAGTCTCCTTCGAGGAATTCCTGCAGCGCTATCCGACCGACCGGCTCGCCGCGGACGCGCAATACTGGCTCGGCGAAACGCTCTACGTGCAGCGGCGCTACAAGCCGGCCGCGCAAGCCTTCCTCAAGGTGATGCAGAGCCATCAGGGAAGCGCCAAAGTGCCCAACAGCCTGCTCAAGCTGGCCATGACGCTGGAGCAGCTTGGCCAGAAGGACTGCGCACTCTTCAACGAGCTCGATACCCGCCATCCGAATGCCGCCGCCGACCTGAAGAGCCGGGCGAGGCTGGTGCGGCAGCGCGTCGGCTGCTGAGAGTGATGGGCCAAGCCCATCCGCTCACGCTCGACGAGCTTCGATCGGACTTTGAACGGCTTCTGATCGGCCCGCTGGCGCTTGCGGTCTCGGGAGGTCCCGACAGCATGGCGCTGATGCACCTTGTCGCCACGTGGGTCGCGGAGGCCGGCGTGGCAGCCCGTCAGCGCATGGGGCCGGTGCCGCTCGTCGTTCTGACTGTTGATCATATGCTGAGACCTCAGTCGGCAGAGGAAGCTGCGTGGGTCAAGGGCAAGGCGACGCAGCTCGGCCTTCCGCACGCGACGCTGGCGTGGGACGGGCCGAAACCGTCGAGCGCGGTCCAGGCGGCTGCCCGCACGGCGCGTTACGGACTGATCGACGACTATCTTGAGCGCGAACTGCGGGAGGGCTGCGTGTCCTCCAAACGCCGCATCGTCGTTGCGCATCATGAGGGCGATCAGGCCGAGACCGTGCTCATGCGTCTCGCGCGCGGCAGCGGGCTGGACGGCCTGGGCGGCATGCGCGACGAGGAGCACATGCCATCCGCGGATGGTGCGGGCGGCTGCACGATCGTGCGCCCGCTGCTGCGGACGCCCAAGGCCCGGCTGATGGCGACGCTTGAAGCTGCGGGGCATTCCTGGAAAGACGATCCGAGCAATCGCGCATCCGAGTTCGAGCGCGTTCGCGTTCGCCAGGCGCTGGAGACGTTGCGCGGGCTTGGCATCGGGTCCGCCGAGATCGGGCGCAGCGCATGGCGCCTGTCGCGGGCTCGCCGGGCGGTGCTGGCTGGTGCCGAGGCCGCTGCGGTCCGCGCCGTGAAGCTGCATCGCGGGCTCTTCGCGGACATCGACGCTGCCTATCTGGCGAAGGTTCCCGACGAGTATGCGGTGCGCATCCTCGCTCACCTGCTGCGCGCTTTCGGCGGCTCGGCCCCGGCGGCGCGACTGTCCCAGATCGAGCAACTCGCGGCGCGGATCATCTCGCCGGCTGATGCCGCCGCCGATCAGTTTCGCGCCGAGACGCTTGGCGGCTGCCGCATTGCGTGTGGTGGCGCGGGACGGATGCGGATCTGGCGCGAATGGGGGCGCGATGGCCTGCCGGCGCTGGAGCTGCAACCCGGCGCCGAGAAAATCTGGGACCGGAGGTTCAGCGTGGCGCTGGGCGCCGGCGAGACCGAGGCCGTGGAGGTGCGCGCCTTGGGGCCCAATAATAGTGCTTGGCTCGACGACGCTGGCGGGTTAGCCGAACTCGAGCGGTTGCAGGCACCGAGTGACGCCGTCTGCACGCTGCCATCGTTCTGGCGGGGAGGCCGCCTTGTCGCAGTTCCTTACTTTCGGGCACCGGCGGGACCGCCCGACCGTTTTTCCGTGCGATTCCTGGCCGATGATTGACAATGGCCGTTTGCATGACCGGGGCCATCACCGCCGGTTAATGCAAAGTCGCCATTATTGGCAAAGTTACCATCCGACCCTATGTTAGGATGGAGTTTGTGGAACGCGCCCCGCGCCCTGTGGCGGACAGGATGGGGTGAGGCTGAGTTCGGGCCTTGTTCCACCAGGAAGGGACTTTCATGAACGTACATTTCCGGAACTTCGCGATCTGGGTGATCATAGGTCTCCTGCTGCTCGCCTTGTTCAACCTGTTCCAGAACACACCGCAGAGCCGTCGCGCTAACGAGATCAGCTACTCTGATCTGCTGTCCCAGGTCGATTCCGGCAATATCTCCGAGGTCGTGATCCAGGGGCATCGCATCTCCGGCAGCTTCGCCGACAAGAGCCGCACGTTCACCTCCTTCGCGCCGGAAGACCCGGGCCTCGTCGAGCGCCTGAACAAGAAGGGCGTAAAGATCTCCGCCCGTCCGGCCGACGAGGATGTGCCGTCGATCTTCAACGTGCTTGTCTCCTGGTTCCCGATGCTGCTGCTGATCGGCGTCTGGGTGTTTTTCATGCGCCAGATGCAATCGGGTGGCGGCCGCGCCATGGGCTTCGGCAAATCTAAGGCCAAGCTCCTGACCGAGCGCCACGGACGCGTGACGTTCGAGGACGTCGCCGGCGTGGATGAAGCCAAATACGACCTGCAGGAGATCGTGGAGTTCCTGCGCGATCCGCAGAAATTCCAGCGCCTGGGCGGACGCATCCCGCGCGGTGCGCTTCTCGTCGGACCTCCCGGCACCGGCAAGACGCTGCTCGCCCGCGCCATCGCCGGCGAGGCCAATGTTCCGTTCTTCACGATCTCGGGCTCGGACTTCGTCGAGATGTTCGTCGGTGTCGGCGCCAGCCGTGTGCGCGACATGTTCGAGCAGGCCAAGAAGAACGCGCCGTGCATCATCTTCATCGATGAAATCGACGCCGTCGGCCGTCACCGTGGCGCAGGCCTTGGTGGTGGCAACGACGAGCGCGAGCAGACGCTGAACCAGCTCCTCGTTGAGATGGACGGCTTCGAGGCCAACGAAGGCATCATCCTGATCGCCGCGACCAACCGGCCCGACGTGCTCGATCCGGCTCTGCTGCGTCCCGGCCGCTTCGACCGCCAGATCATGGTGCCCAATCCCGATGTCGGCGGGCGCGAGAAGATCCTGAAAGTCCATATGCGCAAGGTGCCGCTGGCGCCCGACATCGACGCCCGAACCATCGCGCGCGGGACGCCCGGGTTCTCCGGCGCGGACCTCGCCAACCTCGTCAACGAGGCGGCGCTGCTGGCGGCCCGGCGCTCCAAGCGCATGGTCACGCAGCAGGAGTTCGAGGACGCCAAGGACAAGGTCATGATGGGCGCCGAGCGCCGGTCGATGGCCATGACCGAGGAAGAAAAACTGGCGACGGCCTATCACGAGGCCGGTCATGCCATCATCAACGTGCTCGTGCCCGGCAACGATCCGCTGCACAAGGTCACGATCATTCCACGCGGCCGCGCGCTGGGTGTGACCATGAGCCTGCCCGAGCGCGACAAGCTCAGCTACTCCAAGCAGTGGTGCGAGGCCCGCATTGCCATGACCTTCGGCGGCCGCGTCGCCGAGCAGATCATCTACGGCAAGGAGCATCTCAACACCGGAGCGTCGAGCGACATCATGCAGGCGACGGATCTTGCCCGCCGCATGGTGACCGAGTGGGGCATGAGCGCCAAGCTTGGTCCGCTGCGCTACAACGAGAACCAGCAGGAAGTGTTTCTCGGCCACGCCATCACGCAGCGCCAGAACATGTCCGAGGATACTGCCAACCTCATCGACGAGGAGATCCGCAGGATTGTCCTCGAAGGCGAGCAGAAGGCCTGGGAAGTCCTCGGCCCCAATCGCGACAAGCTCGAGGCGGTGACGCAGGCGCTGATGGAGTACGAGACCATCAACGGCGACGAATGCCAGGCCGTCATGTCCGGCAAACGGATCGTGCGCGAATCCGACGACGAAAGCACAAAGGGCCCCATGGGCTCGGCCGTGCCGGTCGCGGGCAAGGCGCGTCCGTCGCGCGAGGATCCCGATCCCGGCATGGAGCCGCAGCCCCAGACCTGAGGTCACGGCGAGGAATGTGTCCGTGCCCCGGCTCTCCAGGCCGGGGCACTTCTGTTTTGACGGCGGTGCGTCTATAGCGCCGGTGCCAGCAATGTTAGTTTTGCCCCACCTTCAGCCTTTGTTCATGGGCGCCGCAGACAAATGCGCGTGCGCGCAGCGTCCCTCAGTCAGGCACGGCACAGGCGATGAGCAACGACATTTATCTGCGTCCGCTCGGACGCATCACCAGGCCGCCGGGGCTCATCAACGCCGCCCCGGAGAAGGTCGTGCGCCTGGCGGACCGTGAGGACGTCGTGTTCGCGGCGCTGGAACTCCTGCAGCGGCATGGCGACGGCTGGTCCGACCGGCGCGTCGTTTCGCCGGAGGACGTGCGTGCGCTGATGGCGCAGCCGGGTCCGCTCGCAGCCCGTTGCAAGGCCCTGATGGCGCGCCTCGCCGCGCCCCGCGGACCCATCGCCGGTCTGACGCTCGACCGTCCGCGCATCATGGGCATCGTCAACGTCACGCCGGACAGCTTTTCCGATGGCGGCCGTTTCGCCTCGACCGAAGGTGCGATCGATCTCGCACTGCAGCTCGAGGAGGACGGCGCCGACATTCTCGACATCGGGGGCGAATCCACACGTCCCGGCGCCGATCCTGTCTCGGCCGCCGATGAGCTGCGCCGCGTCATGCCTGTGATCGAGGGTCTCGTCGGCCGCGTGCGGGCGCGCATCTCCATCGATACGCGCAAGTCGGAGGTGATGCGCCGGGCGGCGCTCGCCGGCGTCCACATCCTGAACGACATCTCGGCCTTGCAGCACGATGCCATGAGCCTGCGTGTCGCCGCCGAGACGCGCCTGCCCGTGATCCTGATGCACGCGCAGGGCGATCCGCAAACGATGCAGCGCGATCCGCACTACGCCAACGTCCTGCTCGATGTGTACGACATGCTCGAAGCCAGGGTCGAAGCCTGCGTCCGGGCCGGCATTGCCCGCGAGCGCCTCATCGTCGATCCCGGCATCGGCTTTGGCAAGACGACCCAGCACAATCTGGAGCTGCTGGCGGGCCTGAGCCTGTTTCATTCGCTCGGGACCGCGGTGCTGCTCGGGGCCTCGCGCAAGAGCTTCATCGGCGCCCTGAGCGGTGCCGTCGACCCAGCCGAGCGCGTGCCCGGTTCCGTCGCCGCGGCGCTCACGGGGGTCATGCAGGGGGCGCAGATCCTGCGCGTCCACGACGTTGCGGCGACGCGGCAGGCCCTGACCATCTGGCAGGCCGCGATCAACGGTTGAGCTCGGGGGGCGCGCCATCCTGATGCCCGTGTTCACGGGCTTAATGGCGATATGCAACTGATGGTGAAGCGGCGAAGCCCCGAGGTGGTGTACTCTTTGCTTGCGGGACTGATTCTACACCTTTGTGTGCCTAAATCGTCGTTCGCAATTTACGATCCGGCCTCAGCGAATGGTTAACCTGCGCGGCCGCCGGTCCTGTTAAATCAAGGGAAGTTCATGTCTCAGCGCTATTTCGGGACAGATGGAATTCGCGGCCTCGCCAACCGGCATCCGATGACGTCGGATGTGGCACTGCGTGTGGGCATGGCGGCCGGCCGGATTTTCTCGCGCACCGGTGGTGGCGACCGCCACCGCGTGGTGATCGGCAAGGACACGCGCCTCTCGGGCTACATGATCGAGTCCGCCATGATGTCCGGCTTCACGTCCGTGGGCATGGACGTTTTCCTGCTCGGGCCGATGCCGACGCCCGCCGTCGCCATGCTGACGCGCTCGCTCCGGGCCGACCTTGGCGTCATGATCTCGGCCTCGCACAACCCTTACGATGACAACGGCATCAAGTTTTTCGATCCCGAGGGCTACAAGCTGTCGGACGAGACGGAGTGCGAGATCGAGCGCCTGGTCGATGCGCCCATGGAAACGCTGCTGGCGGAGCCCGACAAGATCGGCCGCGCCACGCGCGTGGAAAGCGCGCAGGAGCGCTACATCGAGTTCGCCAAGCGCACCTTGCCGCGCGACCTGCGGCTCGGCGGCCTGCGCATCGTCATCGATTGCGCCAACGGTGCCAGCTACAAGGTGGCGCCCGAGGCGCTGTGGGAGCTTGGCGCCGAAGTGATCAAGATCGGCGTCGAGCCGAACGGCCGCAACATCAACCTGAAATGCGGCTCGACCGCGCCCGAAGCGCTGTGCGAGAAGGTGCGCGAAATGCGCGCCGACATCGGCATTGCGCTTGATGGCGACGCGGACCGCGTCGTCATCGTCGACGAGAAGGGCCGCATCGTCGACGGCGATCAGATCATGGCCGTCATTGCCCAGAGCTGGCAGGAATCGAGCCGCCTTTTGGGTGGAGGTGTGGTCGCGACGGTGATGTCCAATCTTGGCCTGGAGCGCTACCTCGATGGGCTTGGTCTATCGCTGGCGCGCACCGCGGTCGGCGACCGGCACGTCGTCGAGCACATGCGCAAGCACGGCTACAATGTCGGCGGCGAGCAGTCCGGCCACATCGTCCTGTCGGATTTCACCACCACCGGAGACGGCCTCGTCTCGGCCATGCAGATCCTGTCCACCGTTGTGCTCACAGGGCGCCCAGTGAGCGAGGTCTGCAATCGCTTCACGCCGCTGCCGCAGGTGCTGCAGAACGTGCGCTATGTCAACGGCCAGCCGCTCGACGACGCGCGCGTGCGCAGCGCCATCGAGGGCGGGCGGTCGCGGCTCGGCCAGAAAGGCCGCGTCGTCATCCGCCCATCGGGCACCGAGCCCGTTATCCGCGTCATGGCGGAGGGCGACGACGAAGGCCTCGTCTCGTCGGTCGTCGGCGACATCGTCGCCGCCGTCAAGGAAGCCGCCCAGGCCGCTTAGGGTAGTGGTTCGATCAGATCGGGCGGCTTTACCTCCCGTGAGAGAGGGAGTTAAGCAGCACTCAGATTGAGCGGCTTCACGTGGCCGATCTGTTGTGACTCGCCCCATTGCCGAGCGGGATGAACGCGCCTGCGCGTGTTCACGCGTATCGGCACAGGCCGCTTCTTAAAGCCTTCTTAAGGCTTCTGCGCCAGATTCCACAATCATAAGTTGCATTCACGTGTTGAACAGCAACCTTTGCGCAGCATGGCGCAGCGGGGGACCCGTCATGATTTACCAAATCTTAGCTGTAATCAGCTTTGCTCTGATCTTCGGCAACCTTGCTTCGGTCAGCGCCGCCGATCTGTTCGCTGGCCGCGGCATGAAGGACACCTATATGCCTGCTCCGGAGACGAGCCATATGGCGTGGTACGTGCGCGGCGACATCGGTTACGCGATGCACGCCGATCCCGATATCACGGAATCAGGTCTCTACGACCTCGACTCCACGTCGATGGACGACACGTGGACCATGGGCCTCGGCATCGGCCGCTATTTCTCCTCGAACATCCGCGGCGACATCACCTGGGACCATCGCTTCGAAGCCGACGTCACCGGCAGGACGTCGGAAGTGCCGTTCCAGGGCGGTCGCCGTTTCGGGCTGTCGAGCGACGTACTCCTCGCCAACCTGTACTACGACTTCAAGCGCGGCAGCCACGTCACGCCCTACATCGGCGCCGGCATCGGCGCCGTGCGGCATGCGTCGAGCACCGGCGTCGTCATTCCCGACCCGTGCGGCTGCACCGGCGACATTCTCGAGAAAGACAAGTGGAGCATGGCCGCGGCGTTGATGGCGGGCATCACCATCGACTTCGGCGGCCGCACCACGTACGGCGGCAGCATCAAGGATGCGCCTGTCGTCGAGACCGCCAGCCGCTGGCATCTCGATGCCGGCTACCGCTTCCTCTATCTGGGCGACGCCCGCACCGGCGACATCGTTGCCAATCCGGGGCCGGGCCCGACCATCGCAGGAGACAAGGTAAAGGATATCACGGCGCACGAGCTGCGGATCGGCCTGCGCTACGACATTCACTAGAGCGCGCATCGCGCTCTGAACGGTTCGGGGGATGGGGTTCGCTCTGTCTTCCCATGAGTTGAGAAAGTAACGGGCCGTATCGCCCAGAGTACTCGGCCGAAGCCCTTGTTGGGTGCTGAGGCATGAGGTCCAGGTGTCCGCGTTCCTGGGTTTCTCTGTAGGCGTCGGTTGGCCAGTGGCCGGCCCGGGAGTTTGTCCATCGGATCCTCGTGCTCTGCACCCATGGCTGCGCGCCGTGCGGGACGCAGACGCTTGGGCTCGGCGCATCAGCGCGCCGGCTGCACACGGGGGCTGAGGGGATGATACTGAAGCGCACAATTCTGGGGCTGGGGCTGATCGGCCTTGCAGCCGTCTTGTCGCCTGCGACCGCCGCCGATTGGACGCGCGGCGCGAACTCCGCCTACCGCAACATGTACGTGCCGGCACCACGGCCCGTGCCGGAGACGTTCAAATGGTACGTCCGCGCCGACATCGGCATGGGGCTGCAGCACGATCTGTCGATCAGTGAGGACGGTGTGGTGTACGGCCAGAACGGTGGTGTACCGATCGGGATCGACCCGCCTTTTGGCATGAACCCGGCCTGGTTCAATGACGATTTCGACACCTTCTTCGTCGGTGGCGTCGGCGTCGGCATGTACCTGTCTCCGCGCTGGAGAGGTGACATTACGGTCGATGCGCGCACGGCCACCAGCGGAGATGCGGAGGGTTCCTTCAGGTACGCGCTCATCGCTCCTGCGGGAAGCGACATGGTTGGAACGGTGCGCGAGAACGTAGATATTCGCAATACCGTCGCACTAGCCAATCTTTATTACGACCTGTCGCAACGCGGTTCGGGACTCACGCCTTATATCGGCGTTGGCGTCGGCTTTGCGGTCCGCAGCATCGATCGCGAGCACAGCACGACCCAGGTCATCGATGATGGTACGCCGCCTCCAACCAATACGACCGGGTACTCCGGTCAGGGCAAAGCGCACCAGGTCGCGCCTGCTGCCGCAGTGATGGCCGGACTTGCATACTCGATCTCGCCCGGTACCGTTATTGACGTTGGCTATCGCTTCACGTGGATCGGCGATGTTGACATGTCCATGCGGATCAATCGGGGCGCCGACACCTACCAAAGCCGCCTCACCATCGGCGACAGCTTCGATCATCAAATTCGGGCCGGCCTGCGCTGGAACGTCTGGTAAGGCCTGAGGCTCAGTCGCGCGATTCTCAGGTTGAGGCAGGGCGCGTCCTTCGGGGCGCGCCCTGTTTCATTCGCCTCGCAGATCGAACCATCTCTCCGCGTGCGTTCCCGGCCTTGGCGCACGCCTGTCCGGGTTGCGTGCTGATCTCTGGAACGGAGTGCATTGATCGTGCTGGCGTTCCACGCGTTCGTGGACCGGTCGGACACCCCCTCCACTTGCGCAAACTCACCAAGGGTGAAGGCCCCGGCTGCTTGCGTGCTGTGCACGCAGGCCAGGGACGCGAAATCGATGGTGAAGTGTGTCATGCAACAGCGGTGAGCCCCGGCTGATTGGCACGGGGCGCCCGCGCCGCGCATCGCCGGTGACGCAGTTCCGAGACGTTTATGCGTCCCCACGATTCCGCGTAAAGCTGAAGGCCTCTACGTCGCCGCACAGGCCTGAAGCGCCGATTGCCAGCCGCCCGTCGCCGTAAGCTGGCGCGAGAAACAGGAAATCGTGCCCGCCGCGTTCTGTGTACGGGCACAGAGAATGACCGCGTTTTTCGCCTGCCAACGGGTGCCGCCGCCCCAGCTCACTTTCCCGGACAGAAGCTGGCTGAGGCATTTCGCTGGCTCGGGCGTGGCAGAGGCGCCATCGCATAGTTGCTGTATGACGTATGTCTGCCACGCCTCCGTCCCCGGATGGCGGCGGAATACCATGTCCCGGACGGCCCGGCTGCACGGCATTTGTGCTTCGCTCGCGAGGGCCTTGGGTGCTGCGGGAAGCTGTGGCTTGTTGGTCTCGATGGAGGCCAGAGTGGTACGCGGCTCGCGGCGCGAGGCATGCAGCTCCGCCAGCTCCGCCTCGGTCGCGCGAAGCTTCTCGCTGAGCGCCTTTTCCTTGGATTGTGCTGCAGCCAACGTCCGGTTCGCGGCTTCGGCTGCCTGCTCGGCCTTCAATCTGGCCGCTTGCTGCTCGTTTTCGAGTTCGGCCACTCTGGTTCGCAGGCCGGCCATCTGATGTTCGCTGTCGCCAAGTTTTTGCAGCAGCTCCCGCTCGGATGTCTGCGCGGCGGCGAGCCGGGCACTCGCCAGCTCCGCCGCTTGCTGGGCGCTGATCCGGGCGTCGCGAAGCTGCGCCATGTCGGTGCGGAACCGCTGCGCTTCCTCGGTGCCGTCGGTCCGCAGGTTTGCAAGCTGCCGCGATGCGTCCTCGAGCGCGTTCTGAATCGCCGCGACCCGCTGACGTTCCGCTTCAAGCTCCCGCGCCGCCTGCTCCTTGGCCCGCACGGTGGCATCCAAATCCTTGCGGCTGTCGATGAGTTGCTGCTGGTGGGCGGTCTCGGCGGAGCGGAGCGACTGCTCGGCATCCTGCTTCAATCGCACGGCCTCCGCGAGCTGCACACGCGATGTCTGCAGCTTCTCCGACAGCTCGGCGGCAGCGGCTTCCGCTTCCGCCAGCCGCGTGTTGGCAAACGCGGCGAGGCGCTCCGATTCCAGACGCCGCTCGCGCTCGAGCGCAGCCGGCGCTCCGTCCGCTCCCGCCTTGCCACCGATCAGGGCCGCCATGGCGTGCGGAGCCGGGTCCGCATCGAGGTAGAGTATGGCGCTGCCGCCAAGGAACAGGCCGATCAGGACGGCCAGTCCGATGGCGGCCCGGCCACCGGCCGCTCGGCGTTGCCGGGGCAATTCCGAAGGGCGCGCGGGTTTCGCGAGCTTGGCCCCGGCCGGTGGATTGCCGAAGCTCCAAAGGTGCCCCTCGGTGTCGCGGCATGTGTAGAAGCGCCCGCCATCCTCGTCGCAAGGTTCGATCTCGACCCGCGCACCGGCCGTACGGGCGAGCGCACAATGCGCGTCCACGTCCTTGACCGTCAGGTAGCAGGACTGCGTCGAACGGTTGCCGACATTGGCCGGCTGCACCATCAGGTGGTCGAAGACCGAGCCGTCGGACGGGCCGATGAGGATGAAGTCTTCGCCGAACCGCAGAACGATGTAGGCCGCCCCGCCTTCAGGCAAGTTCTCCACGTGATGGATGTGAAAACCGTAGGCGCCGCATAACCACTCGGCCGCGGACGCCGGGTTCTCGTAACGCACGACTGGGAAAATCGAACCGTCTGACATGAGCCCCACACGCAAAAATTGGTACACGACAAAAACGTGCGGCCTGACGGAGCGCTGCCGAATTGCCTAAGCCTTGAGCCCGCCAACTATCGATGGTTTCTGTCTCACGTACGCCGCATGCGGATGATATCGCATGCCAACCCAAGGCAGGAGTGGCCAATTTACCACGTAGGCGGACAAATACTGCTCTGCCTACGAAGGGTTGGTCTGCATCTGCGATGGCCGGATCGTTGCACGCGAGGCGCGAGAAAGGTCGGTCACACACCAATCTCGTGATTTGACTCCGACTCGCTCTGTCTCTATCCCCGGCGGCGGGCCACCCCTCCCCAACGAGGGGCTTCTATCTGGAAGGATAGGCAGACATGACCGCCACGATAAAACCGGCCAAACGGCCGGCGAATGCGCACTTTTCATCCGGCCCCTGCGCCAAGCGCCCCGGATGGTCTCTCCAAAACCTCGACAAGGCTTTCCTCGGCCGCTCGCACAGGGCGTCGCAGGGCAAGGCTCGCCTCAAGCTCGCCATCGAGAAGACAAAGACGCTGCTGGGGCTCCCGGCGGGCTTCCACTGCGCCATCGTGCCCGCCTCCGACACCGGCGCCTTTGAGATGGCCATGTGGACGATGCTCGGCGCGCGCGGCATCGACGCGCTGGCCTGGGAGAGCTTCGGCCAGGGCTGGGTGACGGACATCACCAAGCAGCTCAAGCTCAAGGACGTGCGTCTGATCGATGCGGAATACGGCCGTCTGCCGGACCTCGCAAAAGTCGACCCAGCGCGCGATGTGCTGTTCACGGCCAACGGCACCACGTCGGGCGTGCGCGTGCCCAACTACGACTGGATTTCCGCCGAGCGCGAAGGCCTGACGTTCGCCGACGCGACCTCCGCCGTCTTCGCCCAGCGGATCGACTGGTCGAAGATCGATGTGCTGACCTTCTCCTGGCAGAAGGTGTTGGGTGGCGAGGCTGCGCACGGCATGCTGGTGCTGTCGCCGCGCGCCGTGGAGCGGCTGGAGAGCTACACGCCGGCCTGGCCGTTGCCGAAGATTTTCCGCCTGACGAAGGGCGGCAAGTTCATGAAGGCGGTGTTCGAGGGCGAGACCGTCAACACGCCGTCGATGCTGGCGCTGGAAGACTATCTCGATGCGCTGGGTTGGGCCGAGTCGATCGGCGGCTTGCCGGCGCTGTGCGCGCGCGCCGATGCCAACGCGCAGGTGCTGTTCGATTGGGTCGAGCGTACGCCGTGGATCGAGAACCTGGCTGCCGAACCCGCCACCCGTTCCAACACATCGGTGTGTCTGAAGATCGTCGATCCGGCCGTCAGCCGGTTGCCCGAGGATGCGCGCTACGCCTTCATCAAGCAGTTCGCGGCCATCCTGGAGCGCGAGGACGCGGCCAAGGACATCGCCGGCCATCGCGATGCGCCTCCGGGCTTGCGCATCTGGTGCGGCGCGACGGTCGAGACGTCCGACCTCCAGGCGCTGACACCGTGGCTCGACTGGGCCTTCGCCGAAGCCAAGTCCGGCCTCGCCAAGGCGGCGTAGCGCGCTTTCCCCCCTCTCCCCGTTCTTACGGGGAGAGGGTCGGGGTGAGGGGCAGCTACACACTCAGAGCAAGATCCCGCCACTCA
>CADEFX010000041.1 GCA_902826715.1 uncultured Hyphomicrobiales bacterium
GGGTATCATTGTCAGCGAGACGGCGGCACGCATCGAGACATGGTTGCTGCGTTGGCGCAATGCGGATGGAAAATAACGTGCAGGACAAGATCGCAGCAGCCGCCTCGACGGATCAGGCCGCCACCGTGGCGGACAAGATCAACCTGGAGGGTGCCTCCAAGACGTTCCACATGCGCGGGCAAGTCATCCGCGCGCTGCAAGCCATCGATTTGTCGGTGCGGCGTGAAGAGTTCGTGGCGCTGGTGGGCCCGAGCGGTTGCGGGAAATCGACCATCCTCAATCTGGTCGCGGGTTTGCTGCCACCGAGCGCGGGCACGGTGCTCTACGACGGGCGGCCCGTGCGCGATCTCAATCGCCGGGTCGGCTACATGACGCAGAAGGACACGTTGCTGCCTTGGCGCCGGGCGGCCGACAATATCCGCGTGGCGCTCGAACTCCGATGCCGGCCGACCTCGCACAGCGAGGCCGACGAGAAGGTCGCGCGCATGATGGAGCTGGTGGGCCTCAAAGGCTTCGAGAACCACTACCCTTCCGAGCTGTCCGGCGGGATGCGCAAGCGCACGCTGCTCGCGCGGACGCTGATCTACGAGCCCGAGACCCTGCTCATGGACGAGCCGTTCGGCGCCCTCGATGCACAGCTGAAGCTGATCATGCTCGATCAGCTTCAGGCGCTGACACAGCAGCGGCGCATCACTGTGCTTTTTGTCACGCACGACCTGGGCGAGGCGATCACGCTCGCCGACCGCGTGGTGGTGTTCAGCGCGCGACCAGGCCGCATCCGCGCTATCCGCAACATCGACCTGCCGCGGCCGCGCGATGTGTTCCGGATCAGGTTCACCGATGTGTTCGCGCGCTATCACGAGGAGCTGTGGGACGTGCTCAAGGACGAGGTCACGAAGGGCACGGACATATGAGCGGTGAGGTGATGACTCGAACTGCAGCGCTTCCGGGTCAGACCGAGGCCGAAGAGGACGTCACGCCTGAGCCTCAGGGCACCATGAGCATGCGTTACATGGTGATTGCCCGCATCATGCTTGTCGCGGCGATGTTCGGTGCCTGGGAGTTCGCCCCCGTGAGCAGGGGCATCAA
Organism: uncultured Hyphomicrobiales bacterium; assembly: GCA_902826715.1. Classification (GTDB taxonomy): domain Bacteria; phylum Pseudomonadota; class Alphaproteobacteria; order Rhizobiales; family Hyphomicrobiaceae; genus CADEFX01. The sequence continues at coordinate 1,090 of CADEFX010000041.1, forward strand.
GTTCTGGCTGTCCAGTCCCTCCGCCATCCTCTCCACCCTCTGGGGCTGGATGGTCGACGGCTCGCTGTGGGCGCACCTTGGCGCGACGCTCAGCGTGATGGTCACAGGCTATGTTCTCGGTTGCGCCGTGGGTATCAGCCTGGGATTGCTTTTCGGTTTCCTGCCGCGCGTCTACCGCGTGCTCGTGCCGTTCATAGCTGCGTTCTATGCGTTGCCCAAGATCGCGCTGGCGCCGCTGTTCATCATACTTCTCGGCATCGGCATGAGCTCCAAAGTGGCGCTCGTCGCCATTACCGTGTTCTTTCTGCTGCTCAATAGCACCATCGATGGCGTTCGCGATGTGGATCGCGACCTCGTGCAGTCCCTGCGCCTCATGGGCGCGACGCGGATCGAGGTCTTACGCAAGGTGCTGTTGCCGTCGGCGCTCCCGTGGATCTTCACTGGCGCGCGCATCTCCGTTCGCTATGCCTTTACCGCCACCCTTTTGGCGGAGTTGATCGCCGCCAACCGCGGGCTTGGCTTCCTGATCGAGTTCAACTCGGGAAATTTCAACGCCACCGGGTCGTATGCCGCCATTGTCGTGCTGGTGGCCTTCAGCGTCACGCTGACGGAAATCCTGACGCGGGTCCAGGCGATGACAGCCATGCATCGCAATTGACGGCGGTGGGATCGACGGCTTGCAGTGCTATACTGTGGTGAAGAATGTCTCGCACCTGAACGGTGTGACGCGCGCACGAAAGCCGATGCCGGTCAGCATAGACCTTCAAGTCCCCGGGAGCGATTGTCGATATGCAGTACGTTAAATTCGGTCGCACGGGCCTGCGCGTCAGCAGGCTGTGCCTCGGTACGATGACGTTTGGTCTTCAGTGCGACGAGGCGGCGAGCGCTGCGATCATGGACCGTGCGGCGTCTGGCGGTATCGATTTCTTCGACACCGCCGATGTCTATCCGCTCGGCGGCAATCGGGAAACCGCTGGGCGCACCGAGGACATCGTCGGCCGCTGGCTCAAGGGCAAGCGCCAGCAGGTGATCGTTGCGACCAAGTGCGTCGGCGCCATGGGGCCAAAGCCCTGGGACCAGGGCATGTCGCGCAAACACATTCTCGATGCCATCGAGGGATCCCTACGGCGGCTCGGCACCGACTATGTGGACCTCTACCAGCTTCACAGCTTCGACAAGCTGACGCCGATCGATGAGGCGCTGGAGGCCCTCGATACAATCGTCCGCAGTGGCAAGGCGCGCTATGTCGGTGTATCGAATTGGCCGGCGTACAAGGTTGCGCGAGCGCTCGGCCGCAGCGAGCTGAAGAATATTGTTCGCGTCGAGTCGGTGCAGCCCCGGTACAACTTGCTATTTCGGGCGTTCGAGCGCGAACTGCTGCCGATGTGCGAGGAAGAGAAGATTGCCGTCATTCCTTACAATCCACTGGCGGGCGGGCTGCTGACCGGCAAGCACAATCGCGCCGCACCGCCCCCGGCCGGTACGCGGTTCACGCTCGGCACAGCCGCTGCCAGATATCAGTCGCGGTATTGGAAGGACCAGGAGTTTCAGACCATCGAAGACCTGCGCGCCTTGGGAAATCAGGCGGGCATGAGCATGGCCACAATGGCTGTGTCTTGGGTTCTCGCCAATCCGGCCATCACGGCGCCGATTGTCGGCGCGAGCCGGCCCGAGCAACTCGACGACAGCCTGGCCGCTGCGGACAAGGGTCCACTCGACCCTGACCTGAAGGCACGGCTCGACGAGGTCACGACGGGCTGGCGCTCCGTTGACGCGGAGCGCTGACGCGTGTTTGCCGTGGCCTACTTATGAGTTCACAGTGGTAGAACGTCGCCGCATCGGGCGCATCCGCTTCACGCACACAAGGCTCAGGGCCCGCTTTCCATGAAAAATGTCGCGTTCACTCTGGTGATGCTTCCCCCGCACAACGACGTGCGCAGGCACTGGGCGGCACGTATTGCCGCGGACGAGACCGGGGTGCGCGTGTTGCAGCCCGAGACCACCGAGGAAGCCGTGCGCGACATCGCCGAGGCCGATGCCGCTTTCGGCACCATGGCGCCCGAGGTGCTCGCCGCCGCGCGCCGTTTGCGCTGGCTGCAAGCGCCAAACGCGGCACCTCCTGCCGGCTTCTACTATCCCGAGCTGATCGCTCACCCAGTGGTCGTGACGAACTTCCGCGAGATCTTCAACGATCATATCGGCGCGCATATCATGGCGTTCGTCTTGGCATTCGCGCGCGGTCTCCATTACTACCTGCCGCAGCAGATGCGCCGCCAGTACGCACCTCGCCCGCTCGACACCGGCGTCCTGCACCTGCCCGAATGTACGGCGCTGATCCTTGGGGTCGGCGGCATCGGCAGTGAGGCTGCGCGACTGTGCAAGGCCTTCGGCATGCGTGTGATCGGCATCGACGGGCGGCGCATCGGGCTGGGGGACGGGCTCGACGAGCTGCATAGCTCCGAGCGGCTCGATGACGAGCTGCCTCGCGCTGACTTCGTCATCATGACAATTCCGCACACGCCGGCCACCGAGGGTTTGATGCATCGCGAGCGGCTGCGCCGCATGAAGCAGTCGGCCTTCCTCATCAACATCGGCCGCGGCATGACGGTGCGCCTCGACGACCTGGTGGCCGCACTCCATGCCGGCGAGATCGCCGGTGCCGCGCTCGACGTGTTCGAGATCGAGCCTTTGCCCGCCGACCATGCTCTGTGGTTGGCGCCTAACGTGCTGATCACCCCGCACACCGCGGGTTTCGGCCCCTACCTCGACGATCGCCGGCTCGACATCATCCTCGACAACTGCCGCCGCTTCGCCGCCGGCCAGCCGCTGCGCAACGTGGTGGACAAGGCCGTTTGGTTCTAGGGCGCGTTGACACGACTGCCCAGATCCCTTGCCCGCTTTCGAGCGGGTGACGCGGACGACAAGGTCGTGTCTGCTTCTGCCCCCGTTTCCATGGCCTGCCGTGGGCGCATCCATCTTCTGCTTTTGCTTGATGTCCTGCGTTGCCTAGGTCGCAGGACGTCAAGCCGGCGCCGCTCCAGCCCTTATCGAAGAGACTTCCGGCAGTCCAGGCGGTTGGTCGATCATTGACTCGGTCGTTCGACCGATATTATAAACGTAATATCGGTCGGCCGACCGAATTTTGCCGTTTATCGGCGCGCACTAGGGAGATATCGCCATGGGTGGGATAACCTCGGTCCTGTATGGTGTTCTGGCCTATCTGCTGTTTTTGGGCACGTTTCTCTACGCCATCGTCTTCGTCGGCAATCTGCCGGCACCCAAGACCATCGACAGCGGCGAGGTCGGGCCGATCGTGACGGCTTTGGTCATCAACACCTTTCTGCTGGGGCTGTTTGCCCTTCAGCACAGTGTCATGGCCCGGCCGGCGTTCAAGCTCTGGTGGACCCGGTTCGTGCCGCATCCGGTCGAGCGCGCGACCTATGTGCTGCTCGCTAGCCTGGCGCTCGTGCTTCTCTACTGGCAATGGCGGCCGATGCCGGAGCCGATCTGGTCGGTGACCAATCCTGCAGGCGTCATGCTTCTGCAGGCCGTGTTTTGGATCGGCTGGGCCGTGGTGCTGATCAGCACGTTCCTGATCAATCATTTCGAGCTGTTTGGCTTGCGCCAGGTCTACGCCCGGCTGCGCGACCGTGTGCTGCCGGCCCCGGTGTTCAGAACGCCGTTCTTCTATAAGAGAGTCCGGCATCCGATCTATCTCGGCTTCCTGCTGGCTTTCTGGGCGACACCGTCCATGACGGCGGGTCATTTACTGTTCGCGATCGCCACCACCGGCTACATCCTGATCGGGATATATCTGGAGGAGCGCGATCTGATCGGGTTGTTTGGAGATCAGTATCGCCGCTATCGTGAACAGGTCGCAATGCTGATCCCGTTGCCGCGGCGCAAGGCTGGTGTGGATGGTTCGGCTGACACGCAGTCTGCCGAGCTGACACGCCGATAAAGGCGGAGCCGGGCGCCATGTCCTGCTGGACGACAAGACGTTTTGGAGATTGGAATGGCGCCCGCGTTGGCAAAAAAGATGGAGACCAGCACGACGCTGCTGGAAGCGGCCAAGAAAATATTGCGCCAGAACGGCTATGCCGGGCTGTCGACCCGTGACGTGGCTGCGGCAGCAGGCGTCCCCTTGAGCCAAATCCACTATCATTTCGGCTCCAAGCAGGGGATGGTGCTGGCGCTCTTCGAGTATCTGAACGCCCAGCTCCTCGATCGGCAGAATGCTCTGTTCGGCGACACGACGCTCAAGCTTTCGGAGCAATGGGACCGGGCGTGCGACTACCTTGACGATGACATCGCCTCTGGGTATGTGCGCGTGCTCCAGGAGCTGATTGCGGCCAGTTGGCACGACCCGGGCGTGGCCAAGGTCGTTCGCGCCGGCCTTATGGGCTGGATCGATCTCATCGTGGCCGCCGCGCGCAAGGCCGAGCATCAACTCGGCGGGCTGGGCCCGTTCACGCCCGAGGCGGCCGGCGCCTTCGCGGCCAACGCCTTCATAGGCGCGGAAAGCCTGTATCTCCTCGGCCTCGAGAAGAAAAACTCGCCGGTGCGCCAAGGATTGCGGCGCGTGGGCGATCTCATTCGCCTTGCCGAACGTGGCTCATCAAAAAGGTGAGGTCATGCGTGCGAAGCTGCCCAGCAAGGAAGGCTTCGCTGAACGCGACGGCGTGAAAATCTACTATGAGGTTTATGGGGACGCCCTGGAGACCATGATGTTCCTGCCGCCGTGGAGCATCGTTCACTCGCGCGTCTACAAGGCCCAGTTGCCCTATTTCTCCGAGCGCTTCCGCTGCATCACCTTCGATCCGCGCGGTAACGGCAAATCGGACCAGCCGGCAGACGCCGCTGCCTACACGCTGGACAACTACGTGGGCGACATCCTCACCGTCATGGATGCCACGGCTGCCGGTAAGGCGATCCTGGTCGGCCTTTCGCTCGGCGGGATGCACGCATGCGTTCTTGCCGCGCACCATCCCGAGCGCGTGAAGGCAGCGGTGCTGGCAGGGACGGCGGCGAGTGTCGGGCCTGGCTATCCCTATTTGACGCCGCAGCATTTCACGGCCAAGCGCGAGCTGTTCGAGGATTGGGACAAGTACAACCGCGACTACTGGCACGGGCACTACCCCGACTTTGCCGACCACTTCGTTCGCAACATCTTCTCTGACCCGCATTCGACCAAGCAGATCGAGGATGCCATCGGCTGGGCGAGCGAAACCACGGGGGCCGTGCTGGCCAAGACCGTGGAAGCACGCACAATCGCACCGGCGTTCGATATCAGTGAGGCGATGTATCGCAAGATCCACTGTCCCGTGCTCATGATCCACGGCGACAACGATCAGATTCAGCCTTATGCACGCGGGCAAGCCGTGGCGGACGTGACCGGCGCCGAGCTCGTGGCGATTCCAGGCGGCGGCCACAATCCGTTCGGTCGCCACCCCGCCAAGTGCAATGCATTGATCAACGATTTTCTCGACCGCAGGCTCGGCATTCCCGCCCCGAAACGAGGAGCACGGCAGAGCGCAAAAGCGAAGAAGGCGCTCTACCTCTCCTCGCCCATCGGCCTTGGGCACGGACGACGCGACATCGCCATCACGCGTGAGCTGCGCAAGCTGCATCCGGACCTGCAGGTCGATTGGCTGGCCCAAGACCCCGTAACGCGCCTCTTGGAGGCCAACGGCGAGCGCATTCATCCTCTCAGCGCGCGGCTTGCATCCGAGTCGCGGCATTTCGAGCTGGAGTCGGGCGAGCACGATCTCAATGCGTTCCAGGCCATCCGTCGCATGGACGAAGTGCTCATCGCCAACTTCATGATCTTCCAGGATGCCGTTGAGGAAGGCGGCTACGACCTGGTGATCGCCGATGAAGCCTGGGACATTGACCACTATTGGCACGAGCACCCCGAATTGAAGAAGGCCAAGCTGGCGTGGTTCACGGATTTCGTCGGCTATGTCCCGATGCCGGCCAACGGAGAGCACGAGGCCTTTCTGGCGTCCGACTACAACGCGGAGATGATCGGCCACATCGAGCACCATCCCGGCGTGCGCGACCGCGCCATCTTCGTCGGCTCGCCGGAAGACATCGCGCCGATGTCATTCGGCAAGGACCTGCCGGCGATGCGCGACTGGGTGCCCAAGCACTTCGATTTCGCCGGCTATATCATCGGTGAGCATCCGCACGTGTTCGGGAGCCGCAAGGAGTTGCGCGAGCGCCTCGGCTACCGGCCGGACGAGCGCGTGTGCATCGTGACAGTGGGCGGATCGGGCGTGGGTACGCACCTGATCAGGCGCATTCTTCAAAGCTTTCCGATGGCGCGAGCCCGATTGCCGGATCTGCGCATGATCGTGGTCGCCGGCCCCCGCATTGACCCGGCCTCACTCAAGGCGCCTGCGGGTGTCGAGGTGCGCGCCTTCGTGCCGAACCTCGACCGCCACTTGGCGGCATGCGATCTTGCGCTCGTGCAGGGTGGCCTCACCACGTGTATGGAGCTTGCCGCCGCGGGAACACCGTTCATCTACTTCCCGCTTCAGAACCACTTCGAGCAAAACGTCCATGTCGCGCACCGCCTCGACCGCTATGCGGCCGGCCGGCGCATGACGTTTGCGACCGCGACGCCGGACTTGATTGCCGATGCGATGGTCGCTGCGTTGCGAGCGCCTGCCAAATTCAGGCCCGTCGAAGCCGACGGCGCCGCGCGAGCAGCCATGATGCTGAGCGATCTGATTTGAACGGCATCTTGGTGCGTTGCTAAAGTGCCTTTGTCATTCCGCCGTCGACGTCGATGATGGAGCTGTGGATGAAGTCGGCGCGCGACGAACACAGATATGCGACAAGCCAGCCAATCTCGTGTGGCTCGCCATAACGGTTGATGCCGTATTCCGCCACCAGCCGGCGCTCCGCGTCGGCGCGATCCTGGGTCGCATAGCGCACCATGGCGGTGTCGATGCGCTTCTCCAGGCGCGCGGTCCTGATGTGCCCCGGATTGATCGCGTTGATACGGATTCCCTCGGTGCGGCCGACGTCGGCCGTCGCTTTGGTGAAGTTCACGAGAGCGCTGTTCACCGGGCCACCGATCGTATAGTCGCCCTGGGCGACGCGTGAGCCCACTCCGATGATGTTGACAATGGATCCCTGGCTCTTGCGCAAATGCGGCCAGGCAGCACGCGTCAGGCGCATGGTCGCGAAGAACTTGAGGCCAAAACCAGCCACCCAATCTTCATCTGCCAGCTCAAAGAAGCTGCCGCGCTTGGTCGCTCCGGCATTGTTGACCAGGATATTGAGCTTTCCGAACTCATGGGCCGCAAACGCAACTGCGCCAGCGCAGGCTTTCGCGTCCTGCAGGTCGGCCGCATGTGTGATGACGCGTGCATTGGCTTTCTTCCTGATGCCTTCGGCGACGTTGTCGAGGTTCTGCTTGTTACGCGCGACAAGGCAGACATCGACGCCTTCTTCGGCGAGGGCGGCAGCGATTGCCGCGCCGATACCCTGGCTCGCGCCTGTCACGACCGCCGTCTTGCCGCCGAGCTGCAAATCCATCATCTTCTCCCATTCGACTTTGCTTGCTGCGTCAGGTGGTATCTTAGACCCCATGCCAAGCGGTTGCGAGCTGACGGGAGGCCGCGTACCCAGGCTCGGCCGATACGTCAATCGGAGCACTAGGGCTGCGAACCGCCGCGAGACGCTAGGGCACGCCTCGACGACGGCAAAAATTCGCCAATGCTGCCACGGCATTTGCGCCCAACCCTGCATACGTCATGGCTTGACCAAAGCAGCCGGCTACTCGAAACTCTTGTCCGTACAAATAACGCACCTGCAAAAAAAAATCGCGGGGCGCACAGAACCGAGCGGAGGAAACCATGTCCAAAGGCAGCGATACGCGTCGCCACAGGCGCGATTTCATCAAGACGGGCGCAGCGCTGACGGCAACGGCAGTTGCCGGCTTCCCGTTTGTGTCGCGCGCACAGAACAAACCGATCAAGATCGGTATGCCGACAATTCAGTCCGGTCGCGCCGCCATGGTCGGGTCGTCGTCGCGCAACGGTTGCATGATGGAGATCGAGAAGTTCAACGCGGCGGGTGGCCTCAACGGCCGCATGATCGAGCTGATCGCACGCGACACGAAAGGAAAGCCCGAGGAGGCAGCGCGCCTGTCGCGCGAGCTTGTGAATAGCGACGGATGCGAGATCCTGTTCGATTCCGAATCGTCAGCCGGCGCATTCGCCATTCACGAGGTGGCCAAGGATCTCGGCGTCGTCGTCATGCACATGAATACGGAGACGTCGTCGCTGACGGCTGATCCCAAGCTGCGTGTTCCCACCGCATTCCGTGCGTCCCGGCAAGGCATCCATGATTCGATCGCGGCAGGCTCGTATGCAGCCAAGATCGCGAAGGACAAGGGCCTGAAGAAGTGGATTTCCTGCTCGCCCGACTACGCTTACGGGCGCGACTCCACGGCGCTGTTTCTCGAATACCTGAAGCACTTCTATCCCGAGGTCGAGGTGGTGGGCGAAGTGTGGCCGAAACTCTACCAGCCCGACTACACCGACGCGCTGACCAAGATCCTGCAGATCAAGCCGCAGGCCATGTACTCTTGCCTCTGGGGCGGCGACCTCACCGCCTTCGTCGATCAGAGCACCATCTACAATCTCTTCACGCAGATGGAATCCTTCACGATCAACGTTGCGGACTACACCATCCTGACGGCTATCAAGAACCTGCCGAAGGGTCTGCATTCGAGCAATCGGTATCTGTCGACGTTCCCGAAGTCCGAGGCCAATGCCAAGTGGGCCGCGGACTACAGGGCGAAGTTCAACGAGTATCCGATCACCTGGTCCTGGGAAAATGCGACCGGAACGAAATTCATCCTTGAAGGCATCAAGAAAGCCGGCACGACCGAAGCCAAGAAGCTTGCTGACGCCATTCGCGGCATGAAGATCGAGAGTCCGTTCGGCGTCGATGGAACGGTGACGATGCGCGAAGAGGACCAGACCCTGGTCAACTATGCTATCGGCTGGGGTCAGACGATCCCGAAAGATCCGTTCATGCCCGACGTGACGGCCGTCGATTGGAAGGTGATCTACGAGCTCGAGACGGCGTGGAAGAAGAAGAACAACTACACCTGAGCCCGATTGGCCGGACCTCGGCGCGGGTCACCCCGCCGAGGTCGCCACGATCCGCAAGACGTTCAATCGAGGTGAGCCTTGGATCTTCCCGCTCTCGGCAATTGCGTCACGTCCCTGTCCTGCATCATTACCCAATCGACGAGCGGTTTGATCATCGGCATGCTTCTGTTCCTGGTTGCCGCCGGCGTCTCGCTGATCTTCGGCGTGCTCAAGGTCGTCAATTTCGCGCACGGCTCGTTCTACATGCTGGGCGCTTACCTCACGCTGACGGTGTACGGCGTGACCGGCAGCTTCCTGCTGGCGGTCGTCGCGGCGGCCATCGGCGTCGGACTGTTCGGACTTCTATTCGAGCGCCTGATCATCAGCCGCGTGTACGGATCGCAAGTGCTGATGCAACTGCTCGTGTGCTACGGCGTGATCCTGATCCTCGACGATCTCGTGAAGATCATCTGGGGTGCCGAATTCAGGTCGCTGGGCATGCCGGACGTCTTCCTGAAACCGCCGTTCCTCTTCGGCGGTGGCGTTGTGCCGGTCTACTACCTGTTCCTCATCGTTCTGACGCTGATCATCGCGGTGCTGCTTGGCCTTGCGATCACCAAGACCCGGCTCGGCAAGATCGTGCGTGCCGTAGCCGTCAATCCCGGCATGGTGTCCGCGCTTGGGATCAACACCGGGCTCGTCTACGCCGGCGTATTTCTGCTCGGCGGCATGCTTGCAGGTTTGGCCGGCGCGCTCGCGGCACCGGTTCGTTCCATCGTGTCGGGGATGGGGCTGTCCGTGGTGGTCGAATCCTTCATCGTCACCGTGATCGGCGGCATGGGCTCGGTGGCTGGTGCGCTGGTCGGGTCGCTGCTGATCGGGCTCGTGCGCAGCTTCGGCACGATCGGCTTTCCGCTCTTCACTGAAGGGCTGATGTTCCTGTTGATGGCCGTGGTGCTCGTCCTTAAGCCGAGTGGCCTGTTCGGACGGGAGACTTGATCCCGTGATGAAGTCATCGTTTCTCCGGGATTGCCTGATTGCGCTGGCGGCATTCGCAATTCTCGCGGTGCTTCCGTTCGTCTACCCGAGCCGCGGCATGTCGGATTTTGTCATCCGCCTGGCGGCGTTCGGCATCTTTGCCACGTCGCTGAACCTGCTGGTCGGCTATGCGGGCCTCGAAAGCTTCGGCCATGGCCTGTTCTTCGGCCTTGGCGCCTACACCTTCGCGCTGACGATGCAGAAGCTCGGCACGTCGATCCCGGTGGCATTCGCGCTGACGATCCTGCTGAGTGTGGTGGTGGCCTGCGTTGTGGGCGCGATCTGCGTGCGGCTGAAGGAGATCTATTTCGCTTTCCTGACACTGGCGTTCCAGATGCTGCTGCACAGCCTCATCATCGCGTGGACGCCGTTGACGGGCGGCGACCAGGGCTTGACGGGCGGTGTGCCACGTCCGCCTTTCCTCGGCATCAGGCTCGACCAGCCCTACCATCTCTACCTGTTTTGCGGGGGGCTGCTGGTTCTGTGCCTGCTCTTGATGCGCCACATCGTGCAGTCGCCATTCGGCTACACGCTGCGCATGATCCGCGATAATCCGGCGCGGGCGACGTTTCTCGGCGTGCAGGTCTGGCGCATGCGGCTGGCGGCATTCGTGATCGCGGGTGCCTTCGGCTCCATCGGCGGCATGGTGATGAGCCTGTTCGTATCGGGTGCTTTCCCCGACTTCGCCTACTGGACCATCTCGGGCGAGGCCATCTTCATGATCATGCTCGGCGGCACGACCGTGTTCTTCGGTCCGCTGGCCGGCGCGATCATGCTGCTCATGCTGAACGATGCGGTGACCAAACTGACGGAGCACTACGGTTTGGTCCTGGGCATCATCATCCTCATGTTCGCGTTGGGTTTGAGAAAGGGCTTCATGGATTATCTCGCCGAATGGTGGCGCGGCCGTCAGATGTCGTCGGTCGCCGCGCCCGCGGCGACGCAGGCTCGCCCGTTGCCGGCACAGCCGGTCAAAGTGGCTGGCGAATGAGGTTAAGCCCGGCATGCTGAAAATCGAGCATCTAAGCAAATCGTTCGGGGGGGTCGCGGCGATGAGCGATGTCAGCCTCGATTTTCCCGCTGGTTCTCTGACGGCGGTGATCGGCCCCAATGGCGCGGGCAAGACCACATTCTTCAACCTGATCACCGGCGCCCTCAAACCCGACAAGGGCAATATCCTGCTCGAGGGCGAGAACATCGCCGGCCTGTCGACCCCGGACATCGTTCGTCGCGGCATTGGCCGGGCGTTTCAGATCGCCAGCATCTTTCCCTCGTTGACGGTGCGCGAGTCCATGCTTGCCGCAGTGAACGCACACCGGGGCCAGCACGCGGGCCTCGGCGGGCGCTTTCCGATTGCCGCAGCCGAGGATCGGGCCCAAGCGGTGATGGAGATGGTGGGCCTTTCGGCGAAAGCCGACATGGTTTCGCGCTACCTCAGTCATGGCGACCACAAGCTGCTCGACATCGCCCTCGCCCTGGTGCTCGAGCCGCGCGTGCTTCTGCTCGACGAGCCGACCGCCGGCATGGGGCCGGAGGAGCGTTGGCAAAGGATCGATACGGTGCATCGCCTGTGGGAGCGCGAGAAGATGACGCTGGTGTTCATCGAGCGCGACATGGACATCGTGTTCAAGATTGCCCAGTCCATCCGGGTCTTGAGCTACGGCAAGGTTCTGGCGCAGGGAACTCCCGACGAGATCCGGCGGCATCCGGCGGTTATTGAAGCCTATCTCGGCACGGAATACGTGGCAGGTCACGCATGAGCGCGCGTGCCATCATCGATGCCGAGGGCTTGGATGTCTTCTACGGCTCGAGCCAAATTCTGTTCGCGTTGGGCTTGAGCGTCCTGGAGGGACAGACGACGGCACTGCTCGGCCGCAACGGCGCGGGCAAGTCGACGACTTTGAAGGCGCTCGCAGGCCTCGTGCCGCCACGGCGCGGGCGCGTGCGCGTCATGGGCATCGAATTTCAAGGCAAGAAGCCACACGCCATCGCCCGCGCCGGCATCGGTTTTGTGCCCGAGGATCGGCAGGTTTTTCCCGAGCACACAGTCGAGGACAATCTCCTTATTGCCCAGAAGAGAGGTCCCAACGGCGAGGACTATTGGACGCTGGCGCGCATCTACGACATGTTTCCGCTGCTAAGCCCCCTCAAGCAGCGCATGGCCGGACGCCTGTCCGGGGGCGAGCAGCAGATGCTGACCATCGCGCGCACGCTGATGGGCAATCCCGTTGGGCTGCTGCTCGACGAGCCGAGCGAGGGGCTGGCGCCAGTGATCGTCGCCCGCATCGGCGAACTGCTGCGGCGGCTGCGCGACATGGGCGTCACCGTTCTACTTGCCGAGCAGAACATGCATTTCTGTCTCGGCATCGCCAGCCACGCGCTGGTGATCGACAAGGGGCAGATCGTCTATCGTGACACGATCGCTGCCCTGAAAGAGAACGAGGCCGTCAAGAAGAGATACCTGGCTTTGTAGGCCTGAGCCTGGGCCGCGCACGATTTCCGGCTCGCATCCGCCTCACCGGCGTCCTAGGCTTTCCGAAAAGCTGGCATAACCTCCTGCGAGAAACGCTCCAGCTGCTCCAGCGCCAAAGTGAGGGGCGTGCCAAGCGCCAGCGAGCAGCTTACGCGCTCCAGGCCCGGGTAACGCTCCTCTGCCGCCTTCAGCTGCTCGATGATGTCGGTCGGTGTTCCCGCCAGGAACCCACCAGCTTTCACCGCATCCTCAATGCGCGGCAGCTTGGTGTTTGGGACCAATCGCGGATCGCGCATCGCTGCAATCTGCTCCTCGGTGATCGCGCGCGACAGGCGCAACTCACCGAACATTTTCATATTCTCCTCGTAGTAGATGGCGGCTTCGCGCATCGCTTGCTCGCGGCTCGACGCGATATGGAACTGGTAGCCGAGCGATAGCCTCGCGCCTGGCGCCAACTCGATACCTCTGCGCTTGTAGGCGTTGCGGAAGCCTTCCATGTGCCGCTCGACTGCGCCACCCTCCGCGGAGCCGCCGCCTATGACGCCGCAAATACCGTGCTTGGCCATGAAGTCGAAGGCGCGATCAGTGCCGCCCTGAATGGGTTGCCAGCATTCGACCGGTCGTTTCAGCGGCCGCGGCACGAGCGTCAGTTCCTTGAGTGTGTAGCCGCGGTAGGGCACCTCGGGCGGACAGGTGAAGTACTTGCCCCGATGAGAGAACCGTTCCTCGTTGAAAGCCTTGAAGATGAGATCGCAGCCCTCCTCAAACATCTCCCGGTTGGCTGTCTGGTCAAGGAGCGGTGCCCCGAATGTCTCGACTTCACGAGTGTGATAACCGCGCGCCACGCCGAAGACGGTGCGTCCCCGCGTTAGGATCTCGGCCGTCGCATAGTCTTCTGCCAGCCGCAGTGGGTGCCACATGGGCACAACATTGAAGCCGCAGCCGATTCTTATGCGCTTCGTGATGCCGGCCAAATGCACGGCCATCATGAGGAGGTTGGGGATACACTCCGTGCCCTCAGGCTGAAAGTGATGCTCCGCCATCCAGAACGTGTCATAGCCGAGCCGGTCCATCGTTTCGGCGTACTTCTCGGACTTATAGAGTGCGCCGGCCAGCTCCTCATTCGAGTAGTGCCGGTCATTGATCGGAGTTCCGAGATAACCACAATTCTCCATGTCGACGGTGCCGACGTAAGAGCTGTCAAAGTGCTTGAGCATGGAATCCCTCGGAGGTTCTGGTTCTTCTTCAGGCAACCTGTTGGCGCTTCCCATTGGATGGCCGGCTTCGTTCGCACATCTCGCCTGTAGGATAGCATCGAGCCGCCCGAAGCAGGAACTTCTGCTTGTGGCGATACAATCTGACCTCGCGCCGGACTTTTTTTGCGGCCGATGGAACCATTGCGTGGCTCCCGCGTTACAGGCGAGACGGGGAAATACGTAAATCAGCTGATGCTCGAAGGCATTGGCGTCCGTATCCCCTGATCGCAGCGGCATCGCATCGCCGTACGGGCGTTCACTGGTGTTGTCCCGGGAAAAGGGGAAGTGTGCGGATGTCCCACGATGGACCGTTGGCCGAAGAGCCCGGTAGCAGCCTGCAGCGACGCGGTGACACGGGGTCTTTCGTCCCCAATGGATCGCTCAATGGCTCGGAGTTGCACGAGTTGCTTCGCATCCTCCAGGGCGTCCGGCGCGGCGACTTCTCGGTAAGGCTTTCGTCCGGATGGCCGGGCCTCATGGGCGAAATCGCCGATTGCTTCAACGACATCGTTTCCATCAACCAGCGCATGGCCGAGCAGATCGACCGCGTCGGCCAGGTCGTAGGCCATGAAGGCCGGACGCGCGAACGTGTCAGGCTGAGTTCCCCCAGCGGCGCCTGGGGCGATATGGAGAATTCGATCAACACGCTGATCGACGACCTGTTGTGGCCGACAACCGAGGTGACCCGCACCATCGAGGCGGTCGCTCAAGGCGATCTGCTGCAGACCATGCGTCTGGATGTCGATGGCCGGCCATTGAAGGGCGAATTCCTTCGGTCGGCGATGATCGTCAATACCATGATCAAGCAGTTGAGCGTGTTCACATCCGAAGTGACGCGCGTCGCGCGCGAAGTGGGCACCGAGGGCCGTCTCGGCGGCCAGGCGGATGTACGCGGCGTGGCCGGCACCTGGAAGGATCTGACCGATAGCGTGAACTCCATGGCGACCAACCTCACCACCCAGGTGAGGAACATCGCCGAGGTGTCCAAGGCCATCGCTAACGGAGACCTGTCCAAGAAGATCGGCGTGGATGTGCGCGGCGAAGTGCTCGAGCTGAAGGAAACCATCAACACGATGGTAGATCAGCTCAACGCCTTCGCGGGCGAGGTGACCCGCGTCGCGCGCGAGGTCGGGACCGAGGGCAAGCTGGGCGGTCAGGCCGTTGTTCGGGGCGTGGCCGGCACCTGGAAGGACTTGACCGACAGCGTCAACTCCATGGCCAGCAACCTGACGGGTCAGGTCCGCAACATCGCCGAGGTGGCCACCGCAGTCGCCAAGGGCGACCTGTCTAAGAAGATCACTGTCAACGTCAGTGGCGAAATCCTGCAGCTGAAGGAAACCATCAACACGATGGTGGACCAGCTCAATGCTTTCGCCGCCGAGGTGACGCGTGTTGCGCGCGAGGTCGGCACTGATGGCAAGCTCGGTGGTCAGGCCGCCGTGCCGGGCGTCGCCGGCACCTGGAAGGATTTGACGGACAGCGTCAACTCGATGGCCGGTAATCTGACCGCACAGGTGCGCAACATTGCGCAAGTGACGACTGCGGTGGCCCGAGGCGACCTCTCGAGCAAGATCACGGTGGACGTGAAAGGCGAGATCCTCGAGCTCAAGAACACCATCAATACGATGGTCGATCAGCTCAACGCCTTTGCCTCGGAGGTGACGCGCGTCGCCCGCGAGGTCGGCACCGAAGGCCGGCTCGGCGGTCAGGCCGCGGTGCCCGGCGTTGCCGGAACGTGGAAGGACCTGACCGACAACGTCAACTTCATGGCCAGCAACCTGACGGCCCAGGTCCGCAACATCGCCGAGGTGGCGACAGCCATTGCCGGCGGCGACTTGTCGAAGAAAATTACGGTGGACGTCCGCGGTGAAATTCTGCTGCTGAAAGACACCCTCAACACCATGGTCGAGCAGCTGCGGTCGTTTGCGGCCGAGGTCACGCGCGTCGCCCGCGAGGTCGGCACCGACGGCCGATTGGGCGGGCAGGCCGTCGTGCCGGGCGTAGGCGGTACGTGGAAAGACTTGACCGACAGCGTCAACTCCATGGCGACGAACCTAACCGACCAGGTGCGCAACATTGCCGAGGTGACGACAGCCGTCGCCCGCGGCGACCTTTCGCGCAAGATCACCGTCGATGTGAAGGGCGAAATTCTGGAACTCAAGGACACCATCAACACGATGGTGGATCAGCTCAATGCCTTCGCCTCCGAGGTGACACGCGTCGCGCGCGAGGTCGGCACCGAGGGCGCGCTGGGCGGTCAGGCCGTGGTGCCCGGGGTGGCGGGCACCTGGAAGGACCTGACCGACACCGTCAACGTGATGGCTGCCAATCTGACGGAGCAGGTGCGCGGCATCGTCAAGGTGGTGACCGCTGTCGCCAATGGTGACTTGAAACAGAATCTCGCCGTGAAGTCGAAGGGCGAGGTGGCCGCTCTCGCCGAAACCATCAATGACATGACGGAGACGCTGGCCACGTTCGCCGAGCAGGTCACGACCGTAGCTCGCGAAGTCGGCGTCGAGGGTCGCCTGGGCGGCCAAGCCAACGTTCCGGGTGCAGCGGGCACCTGGAAGGACCTGACGGGCAACGTCAACCTTCTCGCTGCCAACCTGACCGGCCAGGTGCGCGCCATCGCCGAGGTGGCGACGGCCGTTACCACGGGCGATCTCACGCGCTCCATTCAGGTCGACGCTCGCGGTGAGGTGGCCGAGCTGAAAGACTACATCAACACGATGATCGACAATCTCCGGCTCACGACGGAGACCAACACGGAGCAGGACTGGCTCAAGACCAATCTCGCGCGATTTACGGGCATGCTGCAGGGACAGCGCGATTTGGCCACGGTGGGCAGCATGCTCCTCACCGAGCTCGTGCCAATCGTCAATGCCCAGCACGGCCTGATCTACCAGATGACGTCGGATGGATCGCCGCATCTCAAGCTGCTGGCCAAGTACGCCGACGACCATCGAAGAGGCTGGCCGGAGCGGCTGTCTCTCGGCGAAGGGTTCATAGGCCAATGCGCCGCGGACCGTCGCCGCATCCTCATTACCGACGTGCCATCGGGTGGGCAGCGGCTGGGACCTACCATCCTGGATGCGTTGCCCAAGAGCATCGTTGTGCTTCCCGTCATCTTCGAGGATCAGGTCAAGGCGGTGATCGCTCTTTCCTCCCTTTATGAGTTCGACACCGCGCACCTTGCCTTCCTCGATCAGTTGACCGCCGGCATCGGCATCGTGCTCAACAGCATCGAAGCCACGATGCAGACCGAAAGGCTGCTCGAACAGTCGCAACAGCTCGCTGCCGAACTGCAGACACGTCAGAAGGAGCTGCAGCAGACGAACGAGCAACTCGAGCTCAAGGCGCAACAGCTCGCCGAGCGCAACGTCGATGTTGAACGCAAAAACCAGGAAATCGAGCAAGCGCGGCGCGCCCTGGAAGAGAAGGCGACGGAGCTGGCGCTTACGTCGAAATACAAATCGGAATTTCTGGCCAATATGTCCCACGAGCTGAGGACGCCGCTCAACAGCATCCTCATTCTGGGACAACAGCTGACGGAGAACAACGAGGGCAATCTGACGTCGAAGCAGGTGGAGTTTGCTCGCACGATCCATGGTGCCGGCACGGATCTGCTCAACCTAATCAGCGACATACTGGATCTCTCCAAGATCGAATCTGGCACGGTCACGGTCGATGCCGAGGAAATCTACTTGTCGAACTTGCTCGACTCCGTTGCGCGCCCTTTCCGGCACGAGGCGGAGCGTCGCCGCCTTGCCTTCGAGGCTCAGCTCGATCCGCACGTTGGACGCAGTATTCAGACAGATTCCAAACGTCTGCAGCAGGTGCTGAAGAACCTTCTGTCCAACGCCTTCAAGTTCACGGAGGATGGTGGCATTCGCCTCGTCGTGTCTTCGGTCACGGGCGGATGGACGGCGGGACACCCGGTGCTGGGCGCTGCCAGCTCCGTCGTGGCGTTTCGCGTCGACGATACGGGCATCGGCATCGCGCCCGAGAAGCAGAAGATCATTTTCGAAGCCTTCCAGCAGGCGGATGCCGGTACGAGCCGGAAATACGGCGGAACCGGCCTGGGGCTGGCCATCAGTCGCGAGTTGGCCGGCTTGCTCGGGGGCGAGATACAGTTGCACAGCACGCCCGGCAAGGGCAGCACGTTCACGCTCTACCTGCCGCAACGATACGCGGGGGCCCGCGCCACCGCGACCCCGGCGGAGGCGGAAAGGCGGGAGAATCTGATTTTCCTGCGGCAGAGCCAGCAAACGTCGGAAGCCATCGAGGACGATCGGGAGCACATCGCGCCGGACGATCCCGTGCTTCTGCTCGTGGAAGACGATCCGCACTACGCAAGTCTCATGATGGACCTCGCGAGGAGCGAGGGCTTCAAGGTGCTGTTGGCCGCGCGCGGCGCGGATGCATTGGCAATGGCGCGCGAATACAAGCCAACGGCGGTGTCGCTCGATGTCTTTTTGCCCGACATGCTCGGGTGGTCAGTACTGGGCCAGCTGAAACAGGATCCGGAGCTGCGCCATATCCCGGTGCAGATGCTGACTCTGGACGAGGATCGCCAGCATGGCCTGTCGCGCGGCGCTTTCGCCTTCCTGACCAAGCCCGCGAGCGCCGATCGGCTGCAATCTTCTCTGTCGCGCATCCGGGACTATTCGCAATCGCGTCGCAAACGGTTGCTCGTCGTGGAGGACGATCCGGCCGAGCGGCTCAGCATCACGCAATTGCTCGGACATGACGATATCGTCATCGAAACGGTGGGCACGGGCGCCGAAGCCCTGCACGCGCTTCGCACGCAAGGCGCCGATTGCGTCGTCCTCGATCTCAAGCTGCCCGACATGTCGGGGTTCGAGGTGCTGGAAAACATCCGCGACGACGAGACGCTGAAGGATGTCCCCGTGGTTGTCTTTACGGGACGGGAACTGTCGGCCGAAGAGGATGCGCAACTGCATTCCATGGCCCGAAGCGTCGTGGTCAAGGGCGTTGAATCGCCTGAACGGCTTCTGGACGAGACCACTCTGTTCCTGCATCGCGTCGCATCCCAGCTTCCTCAGCACCAGCAGGCGATGCTCAATCGTCTTCATGGGTCCGATGAGGACCTTCTGGCGCGGTCCGTGCTGCTGGTGGACGACGATGCCCGCAACATCTTCGCGCTCAGCAGTGTGCTCGAGCGTCGCGGGATGAACGTGCGCACGGCCACCACGGGCAAGGAAGCGATCGCCACGCTGGAAAGCAGCCCGGATATCGCCATCGTTTTGATGGACATCATGATGCCGGATATGGATGGCTACGAGACCATGCAGGCGATCCGGGCGAACGCGCGTTGGAGACGGTTGCCGATCGTTGCGCTCACGGCCAAGGCCATGAAAGGCGACCGCGAGAAATGTCTTGATGCCGGCGCTTCGGACTATCTCGCCAAGCCGGTCGACACGGAGCAATTGCTCGCGGCCTTGCGGATGTGGCTCCACCGGTAGATTGACGGGGCGATGACAGCGAACGAAAAAGTCAACATTCTGCTGGTCGACGACCAGCCGGCCAAGCTCTTAAGCTATCAGGCCGTTTTGGAAGGTCTCGGCGAGAATCTGATCGCTGCGAACTCGGCGCGAGAGGCGTTCGAGCGCCTGCTCAAGCTGGATGTCGCCGTCATCCTGATGGACGTGTGCATGCCGGAGCTGGATGGATTTCAGCTTGCGGCGATGCTCCGGGAGCATCCCCGGTTTGAGAACACCGCCATCATCTTCGTGTCGGGCATCTTGCTGACCGAGCCTGATCTGGTGCGCGGCTATGAGACCGGCGCGGTCGACTATGTGTCGGTGCCGATCGTTCCCGAGATTCTCCGGGCCAAGGTCCGGGTTTTCGCCGATCTGCACCGCAAGACGCGCCAGCTGGAGCGACTCAATGTCGAGCTGGAGCAGCGGGTGGCGAAACGCACGTCCGAGCTTGAGGCGTCAGCCGCCAGGCTTCACGAGAGCGAGCAACGCCTTCGCCTCGCCAGCGAAGCTGCAGGATTTGGCACCTATGACTTGAACGCGGCGAGCCATCTTATGCATTGCTCTCCCCGCCTGAAGGACCTTTTGGGGTCAAACGTGGATGGCGATCTGGAACTCGACAATTTCCTTGCCATGGTGCACCCGAACGATCGTAGCGCTGTGCGCGACGCCATGGGTGCACGGCCCGCAGAGTCGCACGAGCTCGAATTTCGCGTGCAACATCAAGGGCGCGGCACGCGGTGGCTGCTCGATCGCGGGCGCTCGTTCACGGCCACCGGAGACCCCTCAGGCGACATCACGCGTGTCACTGGGACCATCCTCGACATCACCGAGCGGAAGCTCACGGAGCAGCGCCAACAGCTCCTGATGGCCGAGCTCGATCATCGTGTGAAGAACATGCTGGCCAACGTCAGCGCCATTGCGCGCCTGTCCAGCCGCCGCGCCGCTTCGGTTGAGGCTTTCGTGGCGGCGCTCGATGGGCGCATCCAGGCCATCTCCAAGGCGCACGGTCTCATTCGCCAGCGGTCTTGGAATGGTGCGGAGTTGCGTGAGCTGGTCACGCTCCTGCTCAGCGCGTTCCAGTCCGAGGTGACCGGCAACATCGTCGTTGACGGCCCTGACGTGCAGATCACGCCGAGGGCAGCGCAGTCCATTGCCTTGGTCGTACACGAGCTCGCGACCAATGCCGTGAAGCACGGAGCACTGTCGATGCCCTCCGGCAAGGTCACGATGTCGTGGAGCGGGATTGCTGCCCATCCTCAGGCCCACCTGCGGCTGATCTGGCGCGAGACCGGGGGGCCGGAAGTCAGCAAGCCTGTGCGGTCGGGTTTCGGATTGACAGTCTTGAAATCCGTTGCTTCAGAGCTCGGAGCCACAATCGACAGCGCTTTCGAACGACAGGGCCTTGTGTGCACGATCGAAGGGCCGTTTGCAGGTGATGTTGAGACTGTCGGTGTGTCGGAGCAGGCTGGAGCGACATCTCTGCATGATGTGGCAGCACCCGCGACCCGGCAGACGGAACGCCGGCGCATTCTCGTCGTCGAGGACGAGCCGTTCGTGGCCCTTCAGCTGCAGACCGATCTGGAGGGCGAGGGGCATGAAGTCATCGGCCCTGCGTCGAGCTTGGCGCAAGGGTTGCAGCTTGCTCAAAGCGCAGGCTTGGATGCCGCGCTCGTAGACATCAGGTTGGGCCGCGATACGAGTGCCACGATCGCGGACCAGCTCCTGGCCAGGCAAATTCCCTTTGCGTTTGCCACCGGGTACTCCGATTCCTCGATGCTGCCCGAGCATCTGCATGCCGTTCCGAGGCTCCGGAAGCCCTATGCCCGGGAGGACGTGCGCCGCATGGTGCAGCATTTGTTCGCCCGGCCGAACGCGCGTAATCCGGTGAACCTCTGACGATCTCCGGGAACCTTGTTGTCTCAGGCCTGGCCAAGCCCGAGCGCCTTCTCGATACGCGGCTTGACCTCGCCCATCATCAGCTCCATCGAGCGCATCGCCGATTTGTGCGGGGTGTCGCCGACCTTGAAGGCGAAGGAGAGTTGCGCGGGCTTTGCGACCTTGATCTCCGCCATAAGCTTCTCGGCTACGGTTTCGACATCGCCGATGGGCAGGTTGTCGTGGATGGTCTCGATCGACTCCTCGCCCTTGGCCGGCACATCGACGAGCGCTATGCCGTCCATCACCTCCTGCCGATTGCGAAGGCTTGAAGCAAGCCGCGTCTGATAGCGCGCGTTTTCGGCAAATCGCAGGCCTTCGTCCCGGCTGTCGGTGATGAGCGCGAAACGGTTGAGCGTCATGTGCGCCTTCTCCACCGGCACGTTCTCCGCGGCGAAGGCCGCGGCGAAATCGGCGTACTGCTCGGCGAGCATCTTGAGGCCCCCGCTGCGGCCTGAGGTGATGACGCGGTGGCCGTGGCGCGCAGCGGCGCTGAACATCTCGGCGGTGTGGCCGGCGACATAGATGGGCAAAGGTCTTTGAACCGGACGCGCCGCGATGTGCGTTTTTGGCATCTTGTAGTGCCGGCCATCGTAGCTGAAGAAGTCCTGCTCGAATGCCAGATCGAGGATTTCGAGGAACTCGTCAGTCATCTCGATCTTGTCTTTGATGTCGACGCCGAACCGCTCAAACTCGTAGGGCTGGTAGCCGGCGCCTATGCCGAGCATCAAGCGGCCCCCGGACATTGCATCCGCGGACGCGATCTCCGCGATCAGGCGCATTGGATTGTAGAGCGGCACCACGACAACAGCCGTGCCAAGGCGGATGTTCCGCGTGCTCGCTGCGCAGTGCGCCACCATCATCAATGGCGACGCGCACATGCAATAGTTCGAGAAATGATGCTCGGCGAACCAGGCCGTGCTGTAGCCGAGCTTGTCGCCGAGAGCGACCTGCTCCGCGACCTCCGCGAACACCTGCGCCGCCGGCGTGCGCGGGTCGCGCGCACCCATCAGATTGAAGATCCCGAATTCCACGATCACGTCCTCCGGCATTACTCCTGCGAGCCTCGAAAATGCTAGAGCGCGATCGTTTCACATGGAAGCACTTTCAGCTTCCAGGCATGCGCGACGATCGCCTTGCGGCTTCGAGCGCGCCTAACCAACCCTGACGACATCGACAGCGACAGCCATCCGCTGCCCGCGACCGCCGAGCAATACGCCGCTGATGGGGCTGACATCATCATAGTCGCGGCCCCAGGCCGCCGTGATGTGCTCGTCTGTCGGCATGATTCCGTTGGTTGGATCGAAGTCGACCCACCCGACCTCCGGCGCCCATACCGAGATCCAGGCGTGCGAGGCATCCGCCCCCTGCAGCTTCTCCATGCCGGGAGGCGGCTTGGTCACCAGGTAGCCGCTGACGTAGCGGGCCGGCAGGCCCAAGCCGCGCAAACACGTAATGGCGAGGTGGGCAAAGTCCTGGCACACCCCCCGTCTCTCTTTGAGGACATGCGACACGGGGGTGGAAATATCGGTGGCCGCGCTGTCGAAGGCGAAGTCCACGAAAATACGCCGTGTCAGATCGAGCGCACCTTCAA
Source organism: uncultured Hyphomicrobiales bacterium (assembly GCA_902826715.1). GTDB lineage: Bacteria > Pseudomonadota > Alphaproteobacteria > Rhizobiales > Hyphomicrobiaceae > CADEFX01. The sequence goes on from CADEFX010000041.1 coordinate 24,003, forward strand.
GAATTGGCCGGTCGTCTGGAAACGACGGCCCGGCGTAGTCCAGGGCATCGCTCACGAGTTTGGTGTGGCGTGAGGCGCTGACAAACTCGAGCACGCCGATATCGAGGCGCCCGTCGCCGAGCACGGCGCGCTCGGCCACGCGCTCCCATGGCGTTGAGAGGCCCAGTATGGGCAGATCCGGTGCACGCACCTGCACAGTGCTGCGCGCCTGCACGATAAGCTCCGTGTGCTCGTCGGTGATTTTCAGGATCGCCGCGGCGTTGCCATAGCGATCCTCCAGCTCGAATTGCGATGCCGGCGCCGGCTCGATGAGAATATTGTGCCGCAGCACGTCCTGATGCTGACTGCCCCGCGGCGTCAGGTGGATGACATGCTGCGACTGCAGCACGGGCTTGGGGTACGAGTAGGCGGTCCGAT
>CADEFX010000042.1 GCA_902826715.1 uncultured Hyphomicrobiales bacterium
TGGCTGCGCGTCGACTGCGTATAGGCGAGCGCGCCGAACACGATGAGCACCATCGTGCTTTCGGTGATTTCGAGCGTACCCGGCACCGGCCAGCCGAAGAACTTGGTGCCGACGACGTCGGCGAAGCCGAGCGCACCGCCGCTGGCGAGTACAGCGCGCCGAAAGGCGACCTCGTCATCACCGCGCCCATCGTCTTCGGCCGGCTACACGTTCTGCCCATCGTCTCCGATTTCCTCAAAGCCTATCCCGACATCAGCGTGCGCCTGATGCTGGCCGACCGCGTCGTCAACATCGGCGAGGAGGAGGTGGACGTCGCGGTTCGCATCAGCGAGCTGCCCGACAGCAGCCTCGTCGCCACCAAGGTTGGCACCATCCGGCGCGTCGTCTGCGCCAGCCCCGACTACCTCGCCGCACGCGGAACGCCGATGCACCCGTCCGATCTTCGCGCGCACGACTGCATAAGGTTCGCAGGCTTGATGGCTTCGCTCGAATGGACGTTCCGTATCGGCAAGGCCGACACGGCAATCGCCATCCGCTCGCGTCTCGTCGTCAACACGGCAGAGGCCGCCATCGATGCCGCCATCGCCGGCCTCGGCGTGACGCGCGTGCTCTCTTATCAAGTCGAGGCGGCGCGACGCGCAGGTCAGCTCGAGCTTCTCCTCCAAACCTTCGAGCTACCGCCCTCGCCCGTGACGCTCGTGCACACCGGCCAAGGCCTGCTACCCCTCAAGACCCGCGCCTTCCTCGACTTCGCCGGCCAGCGCTTGCGGCAGAGGGTTGCTGCGATCGCGTGACAGCACACTCCACCCTCGCCTCGCCACAAAATTCGGCGCAAGATTATATCCTCGAAACACCAACAGCCCGGCGCACGGACCCACAATCCGACGCGACTGGGCGCGGCGATGACGCCGGCGCCATTTCGGTTCATCGCCTGTCCATGAGGAGGAAGCGATGGAACTCGGCTACTTCACCATGCCGTCACATCCCCCCGAGCGGCCCCTGAAGGACGGCCATGAGTGGGACTTGCAGGTGATCCGGTGGCTCGACGAACTGGGCTACAAGGAATGCTGGATCGGCGAGCATCACACCGCGCCGTGGGAGCCGCATCCCTCGCCCGACCTGCTGGTGGCGCAGGGCCTCATGCAGACCAAGAACATCCGCCTCGGCCCCGGCGGCTTCCTGCTGCCGTATCACCACCCCGCCGAGCTCGCCAACCGCGTCGCCATGCTCGACCACATCTCCGGCGGGCGCCTCAACTTCGGCGTCGCCGCCTCCGGTCTGCCGAGCGACTGGAAGATGTTCAACGTCGACGGCGACCAGGGCGTCAATCGCGAGATGACACGCGAGGCGCTCGATATCATCCTCAAGATGTGGTCGACCAACGAACCGTTCGAGTACGTCGGCAAGCACTGGACTGTGCGCAATCCCGAATTGATGTACGGCTTCCTGAAACCGCACATCAAGCCGATGCAGAAACCGCATCCGCCCATCGGTGTCGCCGGCCTTTCCAAAGGCTCCGACACGCTGAAGCTCGCCGGCGAGCGCGGCTACATTCCCATGAGCCTCAACCTCAACCCGGCTTACGTCGGGAGCCACTGGGAGTCGGTCGAAGCCGGCGCTGCCAAGTCCGGCCGCACGCCCAAGCGCTCGGAATGGCGCATGGTGCGCGAGGTGTTCGTCGCCGACACCGACGCCGAAGCCCAGCGCCTGTCGATCGGCCTGCACATGGGCCGCATGATGCGCGAGTACTTCCTTCCGCTGCTGAAGGAGTTCGACTTCCTGCAGTATCTGAAGCACGACCAGAACGTGCCCGACAGCGACGTTACCGCCGAATACTGCGCCAGGCACAACTGGATCATCGGCTCGCCGGCGACCGTGACCGAGCAGATCGCGCGCATCCACGACGACGTCGGCGGCTTCGGCCATCTCCTCGTGTTCGGCTTCGACTACGTCGAGCATCCACAGGCGTGGCGGCGCTCGCTGGAACTTCTGGCCAAGGACGTGCTTCCCAAGGTGAAGCATCTGTCGCCGAGCTGAGGCGACGTCTTAGGGCCGAACTCGTGGCACGATGGATCTTCGGGACAAGCCCGAAGATGACAGGGGGGCTTGCGAGGCCTTGACCAGTTCCCAGGTGTCATCCTCGCGCTCGTCGCGAGAACCCATCGCTCCGCAACCTCGAGGCAGCGTTGTATCGACGCGAGGTTCCGCCAACCTGGCCTCGGCAATGCCGGATTGCTCGGGCAGGAGCGTGGCCAACTCACGCAACAAAGGGAACGACGATGTCCAAACTCCGCGTCAACTGTTTCACCATTTCCCTCGACGGCTACGGTGCCGGCCCGAACCAGAGCCGCGAAGAACCGCTCGGCGTCGGCGGCGAATCCTTGCACGAATGGATGTTTCCCACCCGGGCATTTCGGCAGATGTCCGGCAAGGACGGCACCACCGGCACCGACAACGATTTCGTCGTGCGCAGCTTCGAGAACGCCGGCGCCTGGATCATGGGCCGCAACATGTTCGGCCCTGTGCGCGGCCCCTGGCCTGACGATGCGTGGAAAGGCTGGTGGGGCGACAACCCGCCCTATCACTGCGACACGTTCGTGCTCACGCGCCACCCGCGCCGATCGATCAGCATGGAGGGTGGCACGACATTCCACTTCGTCACCGAGGGCATTGAGGCGGCGCTCGACCGCGCGAAAAAGGCAGCCAACGGAAAGGACGTCCGCCTTGGCGGCGGCGCCTCTACGATCCGGCAATACGTCGAAGCTGGCCTCGTCGACGAGATGCACGTTGCCATTGCACCAAAGCTGCTCGGCTCGGGCGAACCTCTGTTCGCCGGCATGGATTTTTCGAAGCTGGGCTTCGATGTCACCGAGCACGTGCCCACCAAGGCGGCGACCCACGTGGTTTTGAGGAAGCGCAAGGCCTTTCTCGGCGTGCGCAAAGCAGGCTAAGTTGAGCGCCATGACCCAAGCCACACCCAACGCCGCCCGCCTCGGCACCTTCATCGCGTCCAGCGGCACACGCGACTACCCCGAGACCGTGCTCGACGCCGGCCGCCTGTGCCTTGCTGACTGGCTCGCCGTCACCATCGGTGCGGGCGCCGAGGACGCCGGTCGCATCGTCCGCGATGTCGTGGCGCGAACAGGGGCGCCCGGCAACGCCACGGTTCTGTTTGGAAAAACCGCATCCGCGGGGTCCGCGGCACTCGCCAACGGCACCCTCGCGCACTGCCTCGATTTCGACGACACCCATGTCGCGTCCAACACGCACACCAGCGCACCCGTATGGGCGGCAGCGCTGGCCGTCGCCGAAACACAGGACGCGACGGAAGCGCAAATGCTGCGCTCCTTCATCACCGGCTTCGAGGTCGCCGCGCATTCCGGCAGCGGTGTGGGCCAGGCCCTGACCGCGCGCGGCTGGCACGCCACTGGCACTTTCGGACGCCTCGGCGCGGCCGCTGCAACAGCTTCCCTTCTTGGGCTCAATCAGCCGCGCGCATTAAATGCCCTCGCCCTGGGCGCCACCCAGGCCGGCGGTCTCACTGGGTCGTTCGGCACCATGGCCAAGCCATTTCATGCGGGCAAGGCTGCGAGCGACGGTGTGCTTGCCGCCGAGCTTGCGGCGGCAGGCTTCGTCGCGGCCCCTGCTGTCTTGGAGCCCGGCGGAGGATTGGAGCGCGCGCTCGTACAGGATGGCGGTGCTCATCTCACGCCGGCGCTTTTTGGCGAGTGGCAGATCCTGGCCAACAGCTTCAAACCCTACGCCGCATGTCATCTGGTGCATCCCGCCGTTGATGCCGCCCGCAGCGCACACCCGCCCGTCGCCTCCATCCGCCGCGTTCGCGCGCACGTCTCGCCGCTCGCCATGCAGATCACCGGCCATACCGATGCCCGGCCCGCAACCTCCCTCGCGGCCAAGTTCGACATGCGCTATTGCGTGGCACTGGCGTTGCACGGTCGCCCGCTTGCCGCCGGCGATTTTCTCGAACCGTGGCGTATCGAGGACGCGATCGCTGCGACAGCAGCACTCATCGAGCCACAAGCAGACTCCGCGATCGGCTTCGCTGCCGCGCGCCTCGATGTCGAGCACGACGACGGGCGCATATCCACGCACGAGATTGCCACCGCCAAGGGCCATCCCGGCAATCCGGTGAGCTGGGACGACATGTGGGCGAAGTTCAGCGGCCTCGTGTCGCCGCGCCTCGGACGCGAGACGGAAACGCTCTTCACCAACGTCCGCTACCTCGCGCGTGACAGCAGGCGCTCCACGCTCCCAGCCATCCGGCAGACGCTGAGCGCTCTCAAGCTTTAATCATGTGACGCCGGAAAAGATCAGTTGCCATGGCCGGCTTCATCCATGCGCGCTAGAGTACTGGTAGCGCAGCGCCAGGAACGTTCGCATGCTCGACCAGGAAAAACCGTCCACGAGCGGCGAGCAGCGGATCGATGCCACCTTCCGCAACGGATCCGTCACCGCGGTCGGCATCATTCTCGGCTTCTCGCTTGGCTTTCTGAGCCAGTGGGCCGCCAATCCGATTGCCTGGAGCGCCGTGGACCTCATTGCCGCCGCACCGATCATCACCGGCATCGGCCTGCAGGGCAAAGCCTTCGCCGATCTGCTCTCGACGCGGTCGCTGATCCTGGCCAACTACGATCGTGCCCGGCGCATTTTCCTGATCGGCCTCGGCCTCGTCGCCGCCGGCGTGGCTGTCGCCATCCTCTTGGATATCCTGGGACTAGGCCCGCGAACCCTCGCACCTCGGTAGCTTTTGCGTGCGTGTGCCGGCAGCGCCTTCGTCCGGAGCGCGGGAGCGCTCCTCAGCTTAACGGATCATGACCGGCAGCTTCTCGATCGCCCTGAGGCCCGGCCGCTGCCGCCAGCGAATGGAGCCGGGCGGCACGGCCAGCTCGAGCTGCGGCCAGCGCTTGAAGAGAGCTTCCAGCGCGCACTTGCCCTCGATGCGCGCGAGCTGGTGCCCGAGGCAAAAATGAATTCCAGTGCCGAACGATAGGTGACGGTTAGGCTTCCTTTGCAGGTCGAGTGTCTCTGCATGCTCGTGGGCATCCGGATCCATGTTGGCCGCCCCCAGCATCACCATGATCTTGTCGCCTTCCTTGAGGCGCACGCCTTCGAGCTCGATGTCCCGCTTCACGAAACGAGGTTTCGTGAACTGCACCGGCGACACAAAGCGCAGGAATTCCTCGACTGCCAGATTTACCCGGCTCCAGTCCTCCTTGAGCCAGTCGCGCAGCTCGGGCGCCCGCGTCAGCTCGTACACCGATCCGCTGATCAGGTGCGTGGTTGTCTCCGAGCCCGCACCCAGCAGCAGGAACACCATCGCCACCATCTCCTGGCCGCTGATGCGTCCACCTTCCTTCTCGACGCGCACCAGTTCCGCGATCAAACCTTCTCCGCCGGTATCGCGCACCGCCTGCAGACGTCCTTCCAGGTAGCGCTTCATCGGCCCGACGCTCGAGAGCAGGCGCAAAAAACCAAGCATACCGTCCAGACGCGAGAGGCCGTTTGCCCAGGCAATGAACCGCGACCTGTCGGCAGCGGGCAGTCCGAGCAACTCGCAAATGACGGACAGCGGCAGTTTCCGCGCGAAGCGCTCGACCACATCGGCGGGACGTCCATCCATGAACAACCCGGCCGCAAGCTCGTCGGCGATCGCGAAAATTCGCGGCTCCATGTCGAGAATGGCGCGGCGGCGAAAGGCCTCGTCGACAATGCTGCGCAGCCGCGTGTGGTCGGGCTCGTCCATGGTCAGCATGCTGACCGCAAGCGTGCGAATCCACCCGGGCATCCACCAGCGCAGACCGGCAACCGAGCCGTTCCGGCGCATCGTGAACGTCTCGCTGTCCTTCAGCACGCGACCCGCCAGATCGTGGGTCGTGGTAATCCACGTCTTGCCGATAATGGGAAAACGCACTTGCACGACTGGGCCGGCAGCCCTCAACTTTGCAAGCCCCGCCACCGGATCGCACAAATACTCCTGGCTCGTGAAATCCATGCGCTGCATGCGGGAGCCTCCTTGGCTATTCCAGCCAAGAGATGGGCCCGGATCATTGCCATCTCAATGCGCGCCGCGTGTCGCCGCCACGCGGAACGCCAGGTCGTAGAGCAGGTCGAGCCCGCATCTGGCATTTTGGGATAAACATCCGGAGTAGCCGCTATTTTCCGAGAATCTGCGGCAGCATTTTCTGCAGACCCTGCATCTGCTTGATGTTGACCTTGATCCCACCCGGCATCGTGAAGTCGCCGGGCTTCATGCCGTTGCCGCACTGCGCTGCCGTCCATCGCGCCGTCTGTACCATGGAGGTCGGCTGTAGCTCCTTGCCGCCGCCCAATCCCGCAAAACCGCCCACCGTCGTCCCGTCGACCTTCACGGTATAGCTCGACTGGTAGTCGCCGGACATGGTCGTTCGCGTGACGCTTTTCATCGGTCCGAACTTGCACTCGGCATCGATCACCAGCGCCTTGCCCTCGCGTTTCATTGTGTAGCGCTTGCACAGGTCCTTGGACACGCGCAGGCCGAATTCCATCAATTGACGATCAGTTGACGCGTCGATGCACACTTGTGACACGACGTCGGGCGTCCCGCCCGGCTTGGTCGTCACCATTCGGAGTTCCCAATGCCCTGGTTTGCGCGACGGCAGGTCCTGCAACGTTTGTCCGCTGGCGAGGGTCGGCATCGCTCCGGCGCAGCCGGCAAGAATGAGAGTGGCGATCGTGCGCTGCATGCTGTCCCCCGTATTGATCCGGACCGGAAGCCAATGATATTAGCGCTACGGCAAGGTGGCGCCCATGGTCTTAACCCCGCGCCATGGCGACACGCGAAGGAACCCCGGTCCGGCATGAAATGTCAGCATCCTCTCGTGGTAGAGGAGTAAGCCCATGCAGCCAAGCAACAAATTGGTCGTGGAAGCCGCCTACGCATCATGGGCCGCCCGTGATCTCGATACGACATTGTCCTGCTTCAGTGAGGACGTGGCATTCGCCATCCATCTTCCGCCCGAGGTGGCGCCCTACTTCGGCGTTCAGCAGGGGCGCGACGAGTTCGGCCTGCGGCTGAAATTGATTCTCGATGATTTCGACTTCCTCGCCTACAAGCCAATTCAGATCACGTCGCACGGCATCTCTTTCCATTCCCAGGTCCGCTTTCACTACCGCCACAAACTGACGGGCCTCGAGTACGAAGGCACGATGCGCCATGTCTGGCGCGTCAAGGGCGACCGCATCGTGCGCTGGGAGGAATTTCACGACATCGAGCGGGTGCGCGTGTATTTCCGCTTGCTTGCGCAGGCGAGCGCAGTGATGCACTCCGGTTTGTCTCCGCTGCGGGGCAGCGACGCGGCCGACCTCAAGTCCTAGCACCCTAAGGCTAGGTGATCGTTGGGTTGCGCCGCGTCCTCCGCCGGGATTCAGCGGGAACTTTCTGCAACAAATCGGTGCAGGCAGCCGCAGTGTTGCAACTTCGCCATACACTCTATCGAGCGTGCACCCTATACTGAGCATATCGCGCCGCACCGTAACCGATGGCGCAAACGAACGAAGGGTGGGGACATGCTCAAAGCCGTCACGCAACTCGCACTGGTTGCCGTTCCGCTAGCCGCGCTCACCCAGCCTCTCGGCGCTGCGATGCTTCCGGGCGCCAGATCGCCCGCCCCCTCCATCGTTCATGACGCGCAGAAGCGCGGCAAGCGCCCACCGTCTTCGTCATGCACCCAGCCGGTGACGGAGACGGGTAAGGGACGCATTACCGAGAGCCTGGCTAAGGGCGTGGCGGAGAAAGCGTGGCAGGAGAAAGTACGCTCGATTTATGGTGACGCCTATGTCGAGGTCAAACACGCTAAGGACAGCAGGTATCGTTGTTCGTCCACGCCGACATTGCGGCTGAAGCGCTGCGAGTTCACGGCCGTCCCCTGCCGGCCGCCGTCCTCCGCCTGAGTTCGCGTCAAGATCTGCGATCCCGGCGAGACAGCCCGGTTCGCTTTCCGCGGCAGTAACGCGTTGGGCCTGCCGAGGCAAATCCGGGATTACCCCGGCGCAGCCTCAGGTATCTCAGTAACAGTTGCACGAGTTGCTGGCGCAGCCCTTGTCGAACGCCGGTGCGCGACCGACATGGCCTTTGCTGTACAACGGAAAGGTCGAACCGCAATGTGTCGTAAGACGCAGCTACTCCATCCTCTCAAAATCGCGGCGGTGGCGGCCGTGGCAACGTTTACCGCCTACACGGGCGCCAGCGCGGCGAGCCCGTTCGACCGTCTGGCCGGCAGTTGGTCGGGCGGCGGCCGCGTGACGTTCGAAGGCGGCCAGACCGAGCGTTTACGGTGCAATGCCCGCTACAACAGCTCCGGCAGCGGCAATCGCCTCGATCTGACGATCCGTTGCGCCAGTCCGGCCACGTCCTTCGAGCTCCGCGGCGACCTTGCCTATAGCGGAGGGCGCGTGTCGGGGAACTGGCAGGAACGCTCGCTCGGCGCATCGGGACGGGCCGCCGGACGCGCCAATGCCGGCAGCATCGTCATGCGTATCTCGGGGGCTGCCTCCGGCAGCATGTCGGTGGCTCTGGCGGGCCGTGCCCAGACCGTCACCGTCAGCACGGTCGATACGGCGCTGCGCGGCATAAATGTATCGCTGCGCCGGCGCTAAGTCCGCCTGAGTCCCGCCATGGCTGACGCTCGGGGGAAATCATGCTAGGGAGCCCGACAACCGCATTGGAGCCGCGGCCGAATAATGCTCGCGCCCGATGATCGTGTGCGTCCGGCCGTTAGGTCTTGCACGGAGCTGACATAATCATGTCTTCGACCATACCGGTCCGCCGCAAAGTACTGGCGATACTCGCCGCCGCCCCGCTGTTCGCATTGGCATCGACCGCCGCGCGCGCGGACAACCCCTTCGCCACGCTGAACGGCTCATGGTCCGGCGCCGGCCAGATCAAGCTCGAGGGCGGCAGCTCCGAAAACCTCAAGTGCCGCGCCTACTACAACGCCAAGGACGATGGCAACGGCCTGGGCCTTGCCATCCGCTGCGCCTCCGCCAGCAACAAGATCGAGTTGCGGGCCAACCTCACATATGCCGGCGGCAAGATCAGCGGCGACTGGGAGGAGCGGCAGTTCAACGCTGGCGGTAGCGTCACCGGGCAGGCGTCGGGCAACCGGATCAGCCTCGCCATCACCGGCGGCGGCGTCAATGGCTCGTTGACGGTCGCGCTCAACGGTGCATCTCACTCCGTTTCGGTCCAGACCACGGGCATCGGCTTGCGCGCGGTCAACATCAACTTGTCGCGCAGTTAGTGGGCTTTCCGAAAGCTCATCGAGCCCGCGCGTCCAAACCTTGGAGGCCGCATCGCATGCGTTGCACGGCAGGTCTGATCGTTTCCGTCGCGGCTCTGGCTGGCAGCCTGTTGCCCGCGCATGACGGTGCTGCCCAGGGGCGTCGTGCCTACTCCGGCGGAGAGAACTACGTCGTGGCCGAGAGTCAATGGGGTCACGGCAGCATCCGTGCCCCGATTCGAACCGGCCGCAACGGCATGCAGGTCCAGATGCCGCGCGGCACGTGGATCGATTGCGGCCGCAGCTGCTCGCAGACATTGCGCCAGCAGACCATCGACTTCTGGGAGAGCAATGGCACGCAGGCTAAAGACGGCGGCCCCGGCTATTTCCGCTGGAGTTTTGGCTGGTAGGGTCGCCGGAGCCGCCAAGAGCGGCATGGCAATTAGGGAGGTCCCAGATGTCCGCAGGCCGTTTGGCGGCTTTGATCGCATCGCTCGCAATCGCTACCGTCTCAGGCCTGGCATCTGCACTGGCCGAAGTCGGCGAGCTGAAAGTCGCCAAGCAGTACGGCATCAGCTACCTGCCGCTGATGCTCATGGAGGCCGACCAGCTGGTGGAGAAGCGGGCCGCGGCGGACGGCCTGGGTACTCTCAAGGTCGAATGGGTCACGCTCGCCGGCGGCGCCCCCATGAACGACGCCATCCTTTCGGGCAGCCTGCATTTCGCTTCGGGCGGCGTTGGCCCGCTCGCGACCATCTGGGCGCGCACCAAGGGCGGCGCGGGCGACGTCAAGGCCGTCGCGGCCATGAACTCCATGCCGCTTTATCTCAATGTCCGCCGCGCCGATATCAAAACCCTGAAGGACCTGCGCGAGACCGACCGCATCGCGCTTCCGGCCGTGAAAGTGTCCATTCAGGCTGTCACGTTGCAGATGGCCGCGGAAAAAGAGTTCGGCCCGGGCAATCACGGCAGGCTTGACCATCTGACCCTGGCCATGTCGCATCCCGACGCGCAGGCAGCATTACTTTCCGGCGCGTCCGAGGTCATCGGCCACTTTTCTTCGCCGCCCTTCCAGTATCAGCAGCTCAAGGCGGGCGGCGTCCACACGCTCGTCAACTCCTACGACGTGCTGGGCGGCCCCGCGACCTTCAACCTGGTCTGGACCACCACGAAATTCCACGACGAGAACCCGAAGGGCTACCTGGCGTTCTTCAAGGCCTTCCAGGAGGCCATCGACACCATCAACAAAGACAAGCCCGCCGCCGCGCAGCGCTATCTCGATATCGCCAAGGACCGGCGCAGCACGCCCCAGGAAATCCTCGCTATGCTCGAGGATCCGCTGATCGAGTACACCCTCACGCCCAAGAGCATGATGAAGTACGTCGACTTCATGCACCGCACCGGCGCACTCAAGATCAAGCCGGACTCATGGAAGGATATGTTCTTCCCGAGCGCACACGCCCAGCCGGGAAGCTGATCCTACTGAAGGAACGGGTTGGTCTGCCGCTCCTCGCCGATCGTGCCGGACGGGCCGTGCCCGCAGATGAAGGCGTAATCGTCCCCGAGCGGCAGCACCTTCGTCTTGATCGCCGAAATCAATGCATCGTGGTCCCCGTACGGAAAGTCCGTGCGGCCGATGGACCCGCGAAACAGCACGTCGCCCACAAGGGCCAATCGCTGCGGCTCATAAACGAACACCACCGATCCCGGCGAATGTCCCGGACAGTGCAGGATCGAGAAACGGTGTCCCGCAACGGTCACCTCGTCGCCTTCATTGAGCCAGCGGTCCGAGGTGGCGTTGCGCACCCCTGTCAGGCCATACGACCGCGCCTGCGCCTCTACCCCATCCATCAGGAAGCGGTCGGCCACATGCGGCCCCTCGATCTCAACGCCGAGCGCCGCTTTCAGCTCCGCCGCACCGCCGACGTGGTCGATATGTCCGTGGGTCAGCAGGATTTTCTCGACCGTCATGCCGACCTTGGCGATCGCCGCCTTGATCTGATCAACATCGCCGCCCGGATCGACCACGGCGCCGAGCTTGGTCGCATCGTCCCAGATCAACGTGCAGTTCTGCTGAAACGGCGTCACGGGCACGATGCCCGCGGCAAGCTTGCCCGCTCTTGGTTCGGAACTGGACTGCATTGCACATCCTACACTGTTACTGCCGCCGATCCGGCACGTTCAAGGCCGCGGTAGCAGAAAGGGGCCCGCGATGCGAGCCCCTTTTGGAATCTGACAGAGAGAAAGCGGACAAAGCGCAGTTTCAGGCAGCCTGCGTCTCGTCGCTTGGGTCGCGCAGCACGTAGCCGCGGCCCCAGACAGTTTCGATGTAGTGTTTGCCGCCGGTCGCGGCCTGCAGCTTCTTGCGAAGCTTACAAATGAACACGTCGATGATCTTCAGCTCGGGCTCGTCCATGCCGCCATAGAGATGATTGAGAAACATCTCCTTGGTGAGGGTCGTACCTTTGCGAAGCGAAAGCAGTTCCAGCATCTGGTACTCTTTGCCAGTCAGATGCACCCGCGCGCCGTTGACTTCCACGGTCTTGGTATCGAGGTTGACGCGCAGATTGCCGGTCTCGATCACCGACTGCGCATGCCCTTTAGACCGGCGCACGATCGCGTGAATACGCGCGACCAGCTCATCCTTGTGGAACGGCTTCGTCATGTAGTCGTCGGCGCCAAACCCGAGCCCTTTGACCTTGTCGTCGATCTGGGCGAGCCCCGACAAGATCAGGATGGGCGTCTGCACCTTGCTCACCCGCAAGGTTTTCAGCACGTCGTACCCGCTCATGTCCGGCAAGTTAATATCAAGTAGAATGATATCATAATCATACAGCTTGCCGAGGTCTACCCCCTCCTCGCCAAGATCTGTCGTGTAGACGTTGAAGCCTTCGGACTGAAGCATCAGCTCGATGCTTTGTGCCGTTGCGCTATCGTCCTCAATTAGAAGGACTCGCATCCCAATCCTCACTTCCCCGGCCCATTTCCGAGCCCGCTGCCCCGGCATTTCTCAAGGAACGCCACTCGCAACGCAGGTAATCGATGATAAACACTGTAGGTCTAAGAGGTTAACAAACCCTAATTTAGTCTTTAGGGATGCATTTCTTTTGATACGGTTGCTCCAACCAAGCAGTAGTCACAAGTTGGACATACACAAACACTCACGCTCGCCACAGGCCCCTCGACCCGCGCACGCGCTCCGGTGGCTCATACCGAGCCGGCGCCAACCCTACGAATGTTAAATGATAACTGGTCCCTCGACTGGGGAGCTCGCACGGCTTCGCCGCACATCCCGATCTTGCCATCCCCGCGTCTGCCCCTTAAATTCTTAATATCTGATTTGCCCGGCGGCCCCTAGTCTCTTGTTGAGAACCGGCGGGTGAATTTGACAAGACCGACTCGGAATTGAACGAGCGTTGCTTTACCGCAACTTAACAGCCCTCCAGCATACTCGCGGTTGGGACTTGGCCGGTGATGCAGCAGCGAGGCAATCGCTCGGCGGAGCGAACCGAAGCCAACTGGCACGGAAATTGATGGTCCGGCGTCACCAGTTCGAATGTGTTGGGGGTATCGAGCAATGAAGCCACGCGAAGGTGTATTGCGTATGCGGCGGTTCGAGGCGGCCGAAGCTGGACGCAAGGTTGCGGATCTGGAATCCATCATCCGCGAGTTTGAGCAGATGGTGCACGATCTCGATCGTCAGATCGGCTCGGAAGAAGATCGGACAGGCGTCAAGGATATCAGCCACTTCGCCTACTCGACGTTCGCCAAGGCTGCCGCGCAGCGGCGCGACAATCTCAAGGTCTCCATTGCCGATCTGCGGCTGAAGCTCGACGCCGCCGTGCATGAGCGCGACGAAGCCCAGGAGAATCTGGCCCGGGCGGAAACCGGCGACGATCGCGAGACCGACAGATCCCGGCGCCGCGGAGAGCGCTCCAGCGCCATGATGGGTTAACCGCCTTAGAGCGTTTGAACATCCGCGCGGGCGCTTGTTGCGGCGCGCTATCCACACTCACATCGCACGCACGCACTCGCGGCATCGCTGCGTGTTGACTTCGCCGCGGCCATCCAGAACTGTCCTGCGTCCTGCATGACTCTCAGACGCTGGAAGCTGACGGGCCAAGTTCATCGATGTTTCAGCGGCGTTGCCGAAAGAATCGTTCCGGCGGTGCAACTCTGCCCCAGCCGGCTCGAGCCCTGGTCATGGGTGGCCTGGCAGCATGCGCCCTCTCGGCCTGCAGCAGCGCGAGCTTGCCAAAGCTGCCGAAGCTCGAGCTCCCCGTCTCGGCCTACAAGGAGGAGCCGTCCGAGATCTACTCGCGCATCGCCCGCGGCGCCATGGCCTGCTGGTTCTCTCCCTCAGGACCGCTGAAGCTGGCCTATGCTTTTCACGCTGATGTCGCTCCCCCCTCGGACAACGCCGGCGCCGAGATCGTCATTCACAAGCGCGACCAAGCCGCGCCGAGCCCGCTATCGTTGCGCGCCTATAAGATCGTGATTTCACGCAAGCCCGAAGGCACGGCAATCGAAGAGCAGAATTTGACGCTTCCCGAAGCCCTCGCCGCGATGATGACGCAGGACGTTCGCCGATGGGCCGGAGGCGATCTCGATTGCAGCGCCGCCGCTCAGGTCGCTCAGCCCGCCTCGGATGCGCAGAAAGGGCCCCAGCCGGTCGGCCCCATACCCACGTCGAGCACGACGCCCAAAGGACGCTGAGGCCGCACCTTTCCTCGATGAAACGACGGTGGCTTCACCGAAATCGCAAGCTCTAGTTGCGGTAGTCCTGCACGCGCGTTGCACGCAGGCCCGGAAGCCCATGCTTGTCGATCGACCGCTGCCACGACAGGAATTCGTCGACCGTGAGCTTGTAGCGCTCGCACGCTTCCTCGAGGCTCAAAAGGCCTCCGCGCACAGCCGCGACAACCTCCGCCTTGCGCCGGATGACCCACCGCTTGGTGTCCTTCGGCGGCAAATCGGCCACTGTCAGGGGGCTGCCGTCGGGCCCGATGACATAGCGCGTACGCGCTCTGAACTGTTGGTCGGTCATGGTACTCGTTACACTCTCGCTGACCTCTGACGCAAACCTACCTGAACTCGATTAAATTCGGCTGAAGCAACTCGGTAAACGCTTCGCCACCGCTTGACCCGTTTTTACTATATTTTTCAGTCATATCATCGCTTATGCTCACACATGGTAAACGCCTGGCACGGAATGATCCAGACTGCCGGCGGTAATCCCCGCCGCTGTGCCGTGCCGTATTAAGGTTTCGTGAGGACTTTGGTTGCGACACACACGCGGGCAGCCGCCGCGGCCCAAAGCTTCGTGGCCGCAGATGTTGCGGCCGGCATTCCCGGGCCCTATGGTCGCGCCCGACTAACCGGCCTCCGGGGCCGACGTACACCTCCCGCTGCGGTTGTAGCCACGAGCATGACATCCACCGCCCACCCTCCGCTGCCGCTGCGTCTGGACGGCATCGAGCCCGGCTCCCGGGTGGTCGTCGCCATGTCCGGAGGCGTGGATTCCTCGGTCGCCGCAGCGCTCCTGAAACGTTCCGGCTACGACGTGGTGGGCATCACGCTGCAGCTTTATGACCACGGCATCGCCACCGGGCGCAAAGGCGCCTGCTGCGCCGGCCAGGACATCCACGATGCACGCCGGGTCGCCGGTGCCTTGGGCATTCCCCACTACGTTCTCGACTACGAGGCCCGATTCCGCACCTCGGTCATCGAGGGCTTCGCGGACAGCTATGCTGCGGGCGAGACCCCTATCCCCTGCGTTGTGTGCAACCAGAAAATCAAATTCGAGGGCCTGCTGGACACTGCCCGCGACCTCGGCGCCCGCGCGCTCGCGACCGGGCACTACATCGCCATGCGCATCGGCCCCAACGGCCCCGAGTTGTATCGCGCCGCCGATGCCGATCGCGACCAGAGCTATTTCCTCTTCGCCACCACGCGCGCGCAACTCGGATTTCTCCGCTTCCCTCTTGGCCATCTGCCGAAGCAGGACGTCCGCGCTCTTGCGCGGCAACTCGCTCTGCCCGTTGCCGAAAAGCCTGATAGCCAGGACATCTGCTTCGTCCCGACAGGCCGCTATTCCGACATCGTCGAGCGTCTGCGCCCTGAAGCTGCCGATGCCGGCGACATCGTTCACGTCGATGGGCGCTTCCTCGGCCGGCACAACGGCATTCTCAACTTCACCATTGGCCAGCGCCGGGGTTTGAAGCTCGCCTCCGGCGATCCGCTGTACGTCGTTCGTCTCGACGCTGCACGCCGACAGGTTGTGGTCGGCCCGCGCAGCGACTTGCACACAACGCTCATCATGCTTAAAAACGTGAATTGGCTTGGCGAGGGCATGCTTGAAGACGTGGCGGAACAGGGCATTGACCTCCACGTGCGAGTGCGTTCGAGCCAGAAGCCTCAGCCGGCCACACTTTCCACGAACGACGGGAGTATGGCAGTGCTGCTGCATGAGGGAGAATATGGCGTCGCTGCGGGCCAGGCTTGCGTGTTCTACGCCGACGGGTCCGCCACCGCGCGCGTCCTCGGCGGCGGCTGGATCGCTGCAGCACGGCCCCGCACGTCTCAATCACAATCCGTTTCAGCGCCGGATCCGGACGTCTCGTCCGTCGCATCCCCGCCGTCCATGAGTGATCGCGCCAGACACACGCCCGGATTTGCCAGAGGAGCGAAATGAGCATGAAATCGACGTTGCGTTCGGGGAGGCGGCCGGAACGCCCCTTCTTGTTCGGGGGCGATGGTGCGGGCATCAACTCGGCGCACATCGATGAGGCCGCCGTCAAAAGCGCCTATCGCCGCTGGGCGCCCGTCTACGACCACACTTTCGGCCGCTTCACCACGGAGGGCCGCCGGCACGCCGTGGAGATCATCAACCAGCGTCAGGGCCGCGTGCTCGAGGTCGGCGTCGGCACGGGACTGTCGCTGCCCAACTACGGCCGCCATCTCGAGATCGTCGGCATCGACCTCTCGCCCGAGATGCTCGAGAAGGCGCGCGAAAAGGTGGACGAGGAGCGCCTCGCCAACGTCAGCGGCCTGCATGAGATGGACGCCAGCGCGCTGACGTTCGCGAACGGCGAATTCGACACCGTTGTCGCCATGTATGTGATCACCGTCGTGCCGGACCCCGAGACGGTGATGCGCGAGCTCGCTCGCGTGACGAAGGTCGGCGGCCAGGTCGTCCTCGTCAATCACTTCAGCCAGGACGATGGCGTGCGCGGCTGGGTCGAGCGCCGCATGGCGCCGTTCGCCGACAAGCTCGGCTGGCGCCCTGTGTTCAATCTGGACCGCGTTATGATTTGCGAGAACCTGAAGGTGGTCGACCGCCGGGCGCTGCGCCCCTGGGGCCTCTTCACGATGCTGCGCTTCGAGAAGGTGGCGGACGCGGCACACGCCACCGCCTGAGCGTTCCTGGTATTCGACGGATGTCCATCGGCCCGCGCACGCGAGCCGATGGCTTTTGGCGCCGCCGGGCTCGCTTGACAGTGCTTGGCACCGCTCCTTATATCGCGCCACGCTCGCGCGCTTCCAAGACAGCGGAAGGCGACAAGGATGGCGGGATAGCTCAGGTGGTTAGAGCGACGGTCTCATAATCCGTAGGTCGGCGGTTCAAGTCCGCCTCCCGCTACCATTCATTTCATGCCCGTTTCGGGCGTGAGGCGTGCAACTCCTACGCGGCATAAACGCTGATCTAGGGCTCTTGTTTACCTCCGGGTTCTTACCGCGATAGAACGTGCCCAAGGACTGACCACGTGCAAACGGGGATCATCGGTGACTACATTCCTCCTGCTGAAGTGCGCCCTGACGGCCTTCGTTGCAGCCGGTGCAGTCCTGGCCGCGATGTCACTGGGCGTCGAGGATCGAGCCGCTGATGACGCCCGGTCAAAAGGTCTGTACGGCCCGTCCGGATCGTTGGATCCGCTGGGACGCGGTGATCTTCCGCTCCACCACAAATTCTTCCATCCGGCCACCACCGCTCACTGGCGCCAGCGCGGCCTGCTTCCGCTGTTGAAGACCGCAAGGATGGTCTTTGCGGCCTCGATTGTTCTGGGGTTTGGCACCCTGATGTGGTGGGCCGCATAGGCGGGTGCCCCGCGGCAGTCACACCTTCAGCGCAACCACCTCCATACAGGTGCGGTAGCGCTCGCTGATGTTGTATTCGGCAAACTTGAAGCCATGAGCGTCGAGGAGCTGCAACAACCGCGCTCGCGTAAAATTGTGGTAGTGCTCCAGCTCACTCCAATATGGATTGGTCCCCGAGGCGTCGAGCGTGCGCCAGACGATCGTGTCCATGTTCGGCATCGAAACGAATAGGGCACCCCCCTTCCTCATCATCTTATGCACCGCTGCAAGCCCGCGCCTGGGAAACGGCACATGTTCGAGGACGTCCGCCATGCTCACGACGCTGAAGCGATCGGTGGCGTCGATTTCCTCGATGTCCTTGCAATGCGCCTCGAAGCCCAGTTGCCGCAGCAGGGCGACGTTCTCGGTCCGCAAATCCGTTCCGGCCGCCTGGTAGCCCCACTCGGCCGCCGTGAACAGCAGCGAGCCGTTGCCGACGCCGATATCCAGCCAATCGCCGCCGGGTGCGTAGCGGGCAATTCGCTCGACGATCCGAGCTGATACCTTGCGCTGCCCCTCGATGTCGCTGCCGACCTTCTGATTGGTATGGGTGGACGAGAAGATGATCTCGCAAGCTGCCGGCGTATAATATCCTTCGACGAAGACATGGCCGCATGTCGCGCAGCCGCGCCATTTCATGGTGGGAGGAAGCTGTGGCCTGTAGAGCGCATGCTTCGTGATTCGTGCTTCGACCTGATAGGGAATGTCGCGCCCATCGCACAGGGGACAGCAGTCATAGAGGGTGCGCGTCTCAAGCGTCTGGGCCGGCGGTCCTTTTTGCCCGACATTTGGCTGTTGCTCCACGATGCCTTTCCCTCCCTGTTCCGCTACGCCCCCCGCGCCAAGGTCAGCGATTGCGAACGGCCGTGGCGCCTCGCCTGCTCTCATGATGTCCATCATGGTCTGGTATGCACTTTCAAGGTTGCGCGCGTAGCGCGCCGAGTCGAACAACGGGGTCGTCTCACGGCCGGCCGCAATCTTGAGCCGCAGACGCTCGAGGCCACTCGTGTCTTGGGCCAGAGACAAGGCCACCCGCTCATACGCCTCCAGGCTCTCCGTGATGAGTTCAGGCAAGTCCATTGCCGTCAGCAGGCTCGCCGCAACGCGCCCGGCAAACGTCTCCCCGGTACATGTCAGCACGGGCAGTCCGGCCCACAAGGCATCGCTGGCCGTGGTGTGGGCATTGCAGGGGAGCGAATCGAGAAAGAGATCGGCGAGCTGGTGCCGGGCAAGATGGCGCGCAATCGGAAAACGGCCGGCAAAGACGAGCCGGTCAGGGTCGACGCCCCGTGCCTCGGCCTCGCGCCGCAGATTGTCCCGGCACAGGTCGTTGGGGCTGAGTAGCCAAAGCACCGAGCCCTGCACCTTCGACAACAGCCGCATCCAGACATCGAAAACCGCAGCCTTGATCTTGTAGCTGTTGTTGAACGAGCAAAACACGAAGGCATCGTCGGGCAACCCGCAGTCGGCACGCGTGACCGGCTCGTCCGCAATCTTCCTCTGCCTGTCGTTGGGCTGATAGCAGTTGGGCAGATGGACGATGCGCTCGGTGTAGTGCTCCTGGTGCTGCATCGGCGCGACCACGGGATCGGCCAGGATGTAGTCGACGAAATCCGCTCCCATCGTCGCGGGGTATCCAAGATAATTCACCTGGATCGGCGCCGGCCTGTACGCGAGGATTTGCGTGCGCGCATTGAGCGTATAGCCCTTCAGATCGACAAGAATGTCGATCTCGTCCGCATGAATCCTCCGCGCCGCCTCCTGATGCGACATGGGCTTGACGTCGACGAAATGATCGAAGGATCGCATGACCCGCCGGCGCATATCGCTGCCGTCGTCGGGACTGTAGCAATAGCCGAACAGCTCGAAACGGCTCCTGTCGGCGCGTTCGAGCACCTCCACGAGCAGCATCGACGTGGCATGTTCGAAGAAATCCGATGAGAGGTAGCCGATGCGAATGCGCCGCCCTTCCCTCCGCTCGGGCCGAGGCTCGCGCCGCCTCAGATCGTCGGCAAGGATTGCCTTCGGCGCGAATCGGCGTCCAGCTTCCTGCTGCTCGGCCCGGGTACTGCTCATGGGCAGGAACAGGAAAGGCGCAACTGCCGCGCCGCTCTTGCCGAACAGATCCAGGCAGCGCCGCTCCTCCTCCTCAAGGCCCTCCCAATCGCAGGTCAGGCGCCGCAGGCTGCAGAACTCGAACCGATTGACGAGAGAGTCCGGCGCGTGCTCGACAGCCTTTCTGAAGGCCTCCCGAGCCTCCTCAAACCGGCCGAGCCCCTTGCAGGTCACGGCCAGGTTGTAATGGCCGACCGCCAGGGATGGGTCCAGCTTGACGGAGATATCGAACGCCTTGATCGCGGCGGCATGGTGGGTCATGCCGCGTAGCAGAACTCCCATCATCGCATAGGCTTCCGCTCGATCCGGGTCGATGGCCAGACCCGCACGGTAGGTGGCCAGCGCTTCCTGGCTCTGTCCGGCCCCATCGAGTGCCAATGCCAAGTTGAAATGCGTGTCCGCGCTTTGTGGCGCATCGGCTATGGCTCGGCGCAGAACGGCAACCGCCTCGGCGTGGCGGCCTCGCGCTAGCAGAAAAGTGCCAAGTTCATCATAGCTTTGAGCCCGCTCCTTGGGACCCAACGAGCCCGCGTCGACCAGCGCCTCGGCGGCCTGGAGTTGTCCGGTTGCGGCCAGAATGCGCCGCTCCAACGTCTTTGCATCTGCTTGGACGGGGTCGAACGCCCGCGCCTTGCGGCAAAGCGTCAGTGCCTCATCCGATTTTCCAACATCAAGCAGAAGCTCAGCCAATCGCACCAGGATCGCGGGCTGATCGGGCTTGATCTTGAGCGAGTCGGCAAACGCCGCGGCGGCGGCGGGCATCTTGTGGGCCTTGCAAAGCAGATTTCCGAGCACGGCATGCGGCTCGGCCCTTGCCGACTGCAGCACCACGCACCTCCGGCATGCCTCGATGGCCTCGTCCAGGTGGCCCATTTCACCCAGGATCACGGCGAGATTGAGCCACGCCTCGTCATACGTGGCATCGATCGCGACGCTCCGCCGGATGTACTCGACAGCTTTCGGCCGGTCGGCGTCCTTGAAGGCGATAAGGCCCAGATGATGTAGGCTCGGCGCGTGCCGCGGCGACTTCGCCAGCACCCGCAAATGTGCCTGCTCGGATTGATGCAGCTGACCCTTTTGCAGATACAGGACGGCCTGGCGGAAATCGTCGTCCGAACCACCGCCTGGCATCTGCGCAGAGGCAAGCCTCGCTTGTGCAACCCGCCGCTGTTTCCGGTTCATCGCCCGCCCGATCAAAACGTAAATCGCCGTGACCACTGCCATTGGAAGCGTGCGCGAAGCTTGCGTCGGCGCGGGCTGGCTCGGTATCGGGAACTTTCGCTCCGTCTTAGCCGTTACATGACCCCCTATGGACAGGAGCACATCATGCCGATTCTTCTTTGGTTGCTGGGAGTCCCGCTTTCGCTGGTCATCGTGCTGGCTTTGACGGGTGTGATCTGACGACCAACCACATGACGAAAAACGGGGCGGCTCGAACGGGCCGTCCCCGCTTGCTGCGCAGCCTTTGCCCCACCCGCACGAATTTGTGCATTGCGCGTGCGTCTTCCGTTCGTGAAGGTGCGCTGTTCGCCTCCCTCCTGCCACAGGCGCTTCCCTATATCCGGGACCGACGATTGAGGGGTTGGGAATGCAATTCGTTGCTCTTGTCAGAGCGCTGTCGGTGGCGTGTGCCCTTTCAGCGGGACCGCAGCTTGCGCGCGCGGACTCCTTTGACCACGCCGCCTTCTGTGCCGAAAAAACCGAGCTGGCCGACAATCAGCGGCTTGAAGCCGGCGTTTGGCTAGACGAATACACCCGCAACGACACCGTTAGTGTGCATTGCTCCATGCGCATGATCGAATTCCGCCGCTACCTCGACATGCCTTCGGGCGACCTCGACGATACGTGGCGGCAGCGTGAGAAGACCCGCTGGAACTCCGCGCACTGCAGTGATCCCGATTGGCATGGGGCCATCCGCGCCGGCTGGACCATCGCGTCGACCCTTATCACCACGACCGGCGAGCGCATCTGGTACACGGCGCGCTGCCGCTAGGCGCGCTCGGTGGCGAAGCGGTGACCTTGATGCCCCATCGTCATAGGCGCCGTGCGGCGCGTGCGCTATCCTTCCCGTCGTCGGCGCGGGAATCGGAGGTTGGTCATGCACATCGCCGGTTGCTTCAAGACAAGCGTCCTCATGGCGGCCTTGCTTGCCATGGCCCAGATCGCCCCGGCCACCGCGCAGGGCATCTATCACCGCTGTAACGACGGCGACCCCGAGACGCTCGACGCCCATAAGACCTCCACCGTCAGCGAAGCCCACCTGCTCCACGATCTGTCCGAAGGCCTCCTGATCCACGACGCGCATGGTAAGGTCATGGCCGGCGTGGCCGAGCGCTGGACCACCAGCGCGGACGGAAAGACCTATACTTTCACGCTGCGTCCCGGCGCGAAGTGGTCCAACGGCGATCCCGTTACGGCGGCCGACTTCGTCTTCTCGCTGCGCCGGATCATGGCCCCCGAGACCGGCGCCAAGTACGCGACTGTCCTTTATCCCCTCAAGAACGCCGAGAAGATCAACAAGAACGCCGATGGCCTGAAGCCGGACGCGCTCGGCGCGAAAGCTATCGACGAGAAGACGCTCGAGATCACACTCGAGAAGCCCACGCCCTATTTTCTCGAGTTGCTGACGCACCAGAGCGCTCTGCCCATCCATCCCGCCAGCGTCGCCAAGCACGGCAAGGATTTCACCCGGCCCGAGAACTGGATTTCCAACGGCGCCTATGTGCTGAAGGAGTGGGTGCCGGGCTCGCACATCACGCTCGACAAGAATCCGCAATTCTATGACGCCGCCAACGTGCGCATCGCCACCGTGCGCTACTATCCCTGCAGCGATCTCGCCGCCGCCGCACGCCGCTTCGAAGCCGGCGAGGTGCAGTCCACCACCGACCTCCCGGCCGACCAGGTCAAGCGGCTGAAGGAGAAGTTCGGCAACCAGGTGCAGATCTCGCCCTACCTTGGCACCTACTATCTGGCTGTCCGCATCGACAAGGCGCCCCTCAGCGACGTGCGCGTGCGCCAGGCGCTGTCCCTGCTGATCGACCGCGAGTTTATCGGCGACCAGATCTGGTCCGGCACCATGCTGCCGGCCTACTCGTTTGTGCCGCCTGGCACCGGCAACTACGGCGACCCGGCCTTCCTATCGGACATCACCGAGTCTTCGATCGACCGTGAAGCGAAAGCCCGGGAGCTGCTCAAGCAGGCGGGCTTCGGGCCTGGCCTGAAGCAGCTCAAGGTTGAGATTCGCTACAACACCACGGACAACAATCGCAACACCGTCGTCGCCATCGGCAACATGTGGAAGGAAGCCGGCATCGAGACGACCTACATCAACACGGACGGCAAGACCCACTTTGCCTATCTGCGCGACGGCGGCGACTTCGACATTGCCCGCGCCGGCTGGATTGCCGACTACTCCGATCCGCAGAACTTCCTCTTCCTGATGGAAAGTCAGAACACGGGCTTCAACTATCCGCGCTACAACAATCCCGAGTTCGATGGCCTGATGCGCCGGTCCTCCGACGAGATGGATCTCAAGACCCGCGCCGGCATCCTTTATCAGGCCGAAGCGCTTATCATGCGCGACTTGCCGCTGATCCCGATCCTCTACTACTCCAACCGCAACCTCATCTCCTCCAAGCTCGAGGGCTTCCACCCCAACCTCCGCGGCGCCAACGCCAGCCGCTTCATGTCGCTGAAGCCCTAATTTCCCCCTCTCCCCGTCCTTACGGGAGAGGGAATGTGAGCCGCGCGCACAGCAATCGCCGCCATCTGTTGCCATCGCTCAGAATCGCTACAGTCTCTCACGAGACAGGCCGAGCGCCTGCCGACCAACTGGGGCTAGAGCCGGCACATGCTCTCCTTCATCCTGAAACGCCTGGCCTCCGCCGTTCCCGCGCTCTTCCTCGTCATCACGATCGCCTTCTTCCTGATGCGCGTCGCGCCGGGCGGACCGTTCGATCTCGAACGCCCGCTCGAAGCCAAGGTGATGGAGAACCTCAACCGCATCTACAAACTGGATCGGCCCTTGTGGGAGCAGTATTGGCTTTATCTCTCGTCGCTGCTCCAGGGCGACTTCGGCCCCTCCTTCTACTATCGCGACTTCTCCGTCGGCGAGCTGCTGGCGCGCGGACTACCTGTGTCGATCACGCTCGGGCTGTGTGCCTTGATCGTCGCGCTGATCCTCGGCGTCGCGCTCGGCGTGCTTGCGGCCCTGCGCCGCAATCATCCCGTCGACTACACCGTCACGGGCCTCGCCACTTTCGGCATCACCGTGCCGACCTTCGTCACCGCGCCCATTTTGCAGATCGTCTTCGCGCTCTCGCTCGCATGGCTCCCCGTGGCCGGCTGGAACGGGGGCGCCCCCGCCAACATGATCCTTCCGGTGACCGCACTCGCGCTGCCGCAGATCGCCATCATCGCCCGCCTCACCCGCGCCGCCATGATCGAGGCCCTGCGCGCCAACCACATCCGCACACTGCGTGCGCTCGGCCTCGGACAGGCAACCGTCGTCTGCCACGCGCTACGCGCCGCCGCTCTGCCCGTCGTTTCCTATCTCGGCCCCGCTGCGGCCGCGCTTCTCACCGGCTCCGTCGTGATCGAAACCATCTTCGGACTGCCCGGCGTCGGCCGCTATTTCGTCGAAGGCGCGCTCAACCGCGACTACACGTTGGTGATGGGCACGGTCGTTCTGATCGCGGTGTTCGTGATGGCCTTCAACCTGCTCGTCGACATCGCTTACGCCCTGCTCGACCCGCGCGTGCGCCATGACTGACGTTGCCGCATCTGCCACCATCGAAAGCCGCTCGCCCTGGGCGGAGGCGCGGGACCGCTT